>NZ_JAKRDU010000014.1:0-55084 GCF_022347325.1 Corynebacterium nasorum | reverse complement strand
AAACCAAAAAAGGTAAACACAATCACATGCCAACCAATCCATCTCAATGCAGCCGAAACACCAAACAGCATTCAAAAAGGTACGTGTTCCACATACCCAACCGGCACACACCAACCAACAAGCACACAAGCCTACTGGCAGACAAACCAATCAACACACAACCATGCACACAAAAAATAAAAAGTACATTGGCACACTATTGAGTTCTCAAACATCATCACCACACAACAACCACGCACTTTCGCGTGTAGCTCGTCGTGAGCAAAAAATTTATTTTGTCAGGGCCTGTTTTCCTATCGCCGCTTCAGCCAGGAACTTTAGTGTTCCTGTGGGGCGCTGTCGGTCGCTCTGACTCTTATTAAGTTACACAGCGACTCAAATAAACACAAATCCCCAGGACAATTACTATTTTGGGAGTTTTAAGATACGCCCATCCAGCCACTTATTCCGCCACCGTGGACATTTGCTCGGCGAATGTAGCTTGGGAGGGTCAATGCCCATATTGCATAGAAGGCCACCGCCAAGAAGAACGTGGCAATTGCGGAGATGGGGGTTTGGACGTAAATGACGACTATTCCGGCCATGAGAACCGCATAAAGGATGAATAGGTGCCAGTTCTTCTTTCCCAGAAATTCCAGAGTGACCACAACCGAGGCGCAGGTAGCACTAAGCAATGCGATGGCCGTAACGAGTTCACTGTCATTCGTCAGTACGGCGCTGATACTGATGGCTGCGAAGACAGGTATCAGGCCGAGCACTGAAGTATGCAGGGCCCAATCTCTACGACTTCCTCCCATAACCGTGTATTCACGGAGGGATTTTCTTAAGCTTCCTAAGACCGCCGCGAGTAGTACAGCAGTCATTACCCACATGAAGATGCCGAGGAATTCGAGCACTGAAGCCGCGTCCTCATACTGGTAGAGAACTAAGCCAATCATCTGCGCCAAGCACGCTCCACACCAAGCTTGGGCCTGCGGGCGATAGATCGTTTGCCCGGCCAAGTTGTGGGGGGAACCAACCAAATCCGCTCGAAGGTTGCACGCCAACAGTGGTGTATCCGGAGCGTTTCGGAGTGGCGCTGCGATACATGGCCCATAGCGCCGCGACTGCATAAACAGGCAATGCCCACCACAGCTGCACAGTGAGAGCGCCCACGGCTGCCGCTAGTGCGAGTAGCGCGACGAGAATGCGACGATGTTCGTTCCAGATTTTCGATCCCAAGCCCACTAGTTCATATTTCTGAAAATCAGGCTTTAGGGAGAGCACGAGCCCCAAGGAAGCGATTACGGGGAGCACGCTCCATGTTCCCTCTGCCATGACTGGCATGACCAATAATGCGAACAGGAAAAAGGCCCAGAGCCACCAATCGCCTAGGTACCACAGTAGTTTCATGCTCTCTCCTCTAATGCCAGCACCGCACGCTCTAAAGAGACCTCATTGACACGCAGGCCGTAGGCCTGGGCAATGCGGAAAATGGGATCGGTGGAGGCGGAGCGGGCGTCGATAAGCACGCGATCCCCTAAGGACGTGGTTGTCCTAGTCAGCTCAGGAAGGCCCAGCTCCTCGGCCGCTGCGGTGAGAGACTCGGATGGACTCGGATGGACCAGTGAGCTCCAGAATCCCCTCGATGAAGTCATCGATTGGACCGGAAATTGGATTATCTCCCATGAGAGAAACGGTATCGAGAAGGCCCGCCACCTCATTGAGGTGATGGGTGGAAATGACCATGGTGCGGCCGTGTTCCTCTCGCAGCACCTGATAAAAGAGCTCCCGGCGCTGTGCATCGAGGCCGAGATAGGGTTCGTCGAGAAGCATGACTTCGCAGCCAGATGCAACGGCGAAGATGAAGCCCACCGCAGACTTTTGCCCGCGGGAAAGGGAAGAATAAGCCTTGGCCGGAACATCAAAGCGAACCAGCAGCTCATTAAGCCGCTCATCGTCCCATCGCGGCCACCGTGCCTTTCCTATGACGCCCAGCTTTCCGATGCCCCAGGAATCCGGTAGCGGGTTATCAATCCCCATCAAAATGACTCGGTTGAGAACCGATTGATTATCAAAAGGGTTCTCCCCGAAGACCGTTATCCCGCCTGATTGGATTTGGCCGGCGATCTTGCGCAGGAGCGTGGTTCTGCCTATGCCGTTGGGGCCAACTAGGCCGTGCGTCAGGCCATCGGCAAAGGTGAAATCTCGTGTCTTAATCATGAGTACATTCCTCGGCTTTCTGCAACGCGATCAAATAGGTCATGGAGTTGGGCGCGGTGGTACCCCAGCCGCACAGCTTCATCCACAAGCGGGGCCATGTATTCCGCCGCAAAATCGGCCCTGCGGCGCTCGCGGATTTTCGCCAGGGCACCGTCTGCGACAAACATGCCGATGCCGCGACGCTTATCCAGCACACCAATATCCACTAGGAGGCTTATCCCCTTGCGAGCGGTGGCCGGGTTGATGTTGTGGAAGTCAGCAAGCTCATTAGTGGACGGAGCCCGGTCCCCCTCGCCCAGGGTTCCGTCCACAATGGCGTCTTCCACCAAGGAAGCAATCTGGCGGAAGAGTGGTTGGGTGGAATTATCCATTAACCCTCGGTTCGTTGGTTAGCTACTTGTGTAAGCAACCATATCGGCAACAGTCCACCGCTGCAATACTTCCGAAGAGAAAACTTTTTTGCCCCTACTGCGCTGGGATTTTGTCCAAGGTTATCGACGTTTTGTGACTAATGGGGCACACTGGAAACCACAAAGAATTTTATTTAGAACAATTAGAACGGAACTTAGGAGCCATGCTTGAACGCACACTTGTCTTTGTCGATACCTCATACTTGCTCGCAAGCTTTTATAACTCATGGGACACCGGAGCTCGCGCGCAACTAGAAATCGATCTACCCGAGGTGGTCAGCACCATGGGTGGAATGATCGAGAACCAACTGGGAACCCCGATCCAACGCCAATACTGGTATGACGGCATTCCCGATACCGGCCCGCACCGCTACCAACGGGCGTTGCGCACCTGCGAAGGCGTACAACTACGCACTGGCCAGCTCATCGAGTGGGGTGAGCGCCGCACCCAAAAGGCCGTGGATACCCGGTTGGTGGCGGATATGGTCATCGCCGCCATGAAGGGTCAATTCACTGATTTTGTTCTCGTCAGCGGCGATGCAGACATGATTCCCGGTGCCCAAGCAGCCGTGGACAATGGCATCCGCGTGCATCTTTATGGATTTGGCTGGGACTCCATGTCCTCCGCCCTGCGCCATGCGTGCGATTCCACCACCATTTTGGACCCGCGCGAGGACTTCGCCGATGCTATGGAATTGCAGGTATTGGAAGGCCCGCTTCCGCCAGTGGTGCGCGAAAACGCGCACAAGGACAGCGAGGAAATGCCGGAGCCGGACGAATGCGGCGAGCCCTCAGAGGTGAAAGCAGCCTTCGGTGCTACCGAAAAGTCCACCCCGGCCCCAACGCCCAAGCCGGCTCCGCCCAAGGTGGATGCTGCAGAGGATTCCCCCGCCGAGGAGGACTCTCCCGCGGAGAAACCAGCACCAAAGCCATCCATGATGGCTCCTCGCCGCAAACTGCGCTCTAAATATGTTCCGCTGCCAGAAGAAGTGTGGAGCTCGGCTGGATTCCAGTCCCCCTTCGACGTGGGCCAGCAATACGCCTCCTGGTGGTTTGATAACGCTGCTAGCACCGAACAGCGCGACCAGGCACACCTGCTTTCGGGCGGCGGGCTTCCCCCAGAGATCGACCGCCCATTACTGCAATTTGCCTGCGAAACCCTGCACGAATACACCCTGACCGAAACCCAGCGCGTGAATTTACGCGATGGTTTCCACTCGGGGATTCGTGGGGTTTTAATTAACGTTCGCCGAGAGAATTAATCGCCGGACTCGAGCTCTTTCTTCTTCTTAATATCCGCCCGGATGGCATCAAGGCGCGCAGTCGCCTTCATGTCATTGCCGGCCGCTTTAATCTCACTAATGCGATCACCGCCGGTAGCATGCTGCAATTCTTGCGCGCCCAGGGCATCGGCGTAGCGCTTTTCAATCTTGGCGCGCACAGAATCAAGAGTAGGCACGGAATCATCCGGGTTTAGCTGATTCATGGATTCAATGGCCTGGGCGTTCTTTTCTTGCATCGCTGCTTGATCCGCCTGAGCCTCCAGCTGGCTAACCTGGGCTAGCTGCTCCTTCAAGCGCGCCTCAGACTGCTGCTGCTGGCTCTTGGCCTGCGCGGCAGCTTGCTCTGCGGCAGCGTACTGCTGCTTGACGTCTTCCAGTTCCTGCTCCACTGCAACCAGCTGAGAAGCAACAACTTCCGCAGCCTGGTTATATTCGGCAGCCTTTTGCGGATCCTCCGCCGCATCTGCCAGTTCCAATGCACGCTGGGTTTGAGATTGGTAGTCCTGCTGGGACTTCACCAGGCGGTCCATCTGCATTTCCAGCTGAGACTTATGGCCGATGATTTCTGCGGCGTGCTCAGAAATCTGCTGGTGCTGCTCCTTGGCTGCCTGAACAGCCTGCTGGATCTGCACCTTCGGATCAGCGTTCTCATCAATCTTCTGATCGAAGGAACTCATCATGTACTTCCAACCTTTGCTGAAAGGGTTAGCCATTATCTTCTCCTTTGGAAATAAAAAAGACGCTTTCTAGCGAGTTTAGCGATACTCACCAGAAAGCGCCGAGGAAGCTAGTAGGTATTAGCCCTGCGCATTTTGCTCTTCTACCTGGCGGCGGACCTCTGCCATGTCGAGTTCCTTAACCTGCTTGAGTAGGTCTTCCAATGCTGCAGGGGGCAGCGCGCCAGCCTCACGGAATACCAAGATGCCATCGCGGAAGATCATCAGCGTTGGAATGGACTGAATCTCCAGTGCGGATGCAAGGCCCTGGTTAGCCTCGGTATCCAGCTTGGCAAAGGTAGCATCCGTGTGCTCTTCGGAGGCCTTTTCAAAAACCGGTGCAAAGCGCTTGCACGGTCCGCACCAATCGGCCCAAGCGTCTACGAGCGTAATGCCCTCGCCGGTAACGGTTTCTTCAAAGTTTTCTTCGGTGACGTCGATAGTAGCCATGCTTGATCTAACTCCTTTACGTATCGCTTTATTCCCCCAACGTACCTGAATCATCCTTGTCACATACCCCTAGGGGGTATAAAATCGGTACAGAAATCAACCCAAAGGAAGGATCATAATGCACACCAAGAACTACACCGTAGAGGGCATGACCTGCGGACATTGCGAAATGTCAGTAAAGGAAGAAGTCGGCGAAATCTCCGGCGTTAGCGAAGTCACTGCAGACCACACCACCGGCGCGGTTACGGTTAGTGGCACCGATTTCACCGATGAACAGGTAGCGGCCGCTGTAACTGAGGCCGGCTACACGTTGAAGTAGGCACCGCCATGTCCCACTTGGACCTTGGCGTCACGGGCATGACGTGCACTTCCTGCTCCTCCCGCGTCGAGCGCAAACTCAACAAGCTTGACGGGGTAAGCGCCAGCGTCAACTTTGCCACCGAGGCAGCGGCCATCGAGTATGACTCCCAGACGGTTAGCCCGCAGGAGCTCATTTCGGTGGTTGAGGGCGCAGGTTACGGCGCTTTCGACATGGCCGAGACGAAGGCAGAGGATCCCCAGCCTAAGAAGGATGATGGCGACGCGTTGCTGCGCCGCACCATTGTCGCCGGAGCTTTATCGCTGCCGCTCATGGTGGTATCGATGTCGCCGGCCCTGCAATTTCCCAATTGGCAGTGGGCCTGCGCCATCATCGCTACCATCGTCTACATCTTTGGTGGCGCACCTTTCCACACCGCCACGTGGACGAACCTTAAGCACGGTTCTTTCACCATGGACACGCTCATCACCATGGGAACTTCGGCGGCCTACTTCTGGTCGCTGTGGGCACTGTTTGTCGGCAACGCGGGCGAGCCGGGCATGAAGATGCACATGTCGCTGGATGCAAACGCGGCACAGATGGACCACATCTATTTTGAATCCGTAGGCATGGTCATTACGTTCCTGCTGCTCGGCCGCTGGTTCGAGGCGCGGGCCAAAGGCCAGTCTTCGGAGGCGCTGCGGGAGCTGCTCTCCTTAGGAGCTAAGGAAGCCTCGGTACTTACCGCACAGGGCGAGCGGCGCATCCCTATTGCACAGCTGCAGGTAGGCGATGTCTTCGTAGTCCGCCCAGGCGAAAAGATCGCCACCGATGGCATCGTGAAGGCGGGCAACTCGGCCGTCGATACGTCCATGATTACCGGCGAGCCAGTACCCGTTGAGGTGAGTACCGGCGATGCGGTCACTGGTGCAACCATCAACGCTTCGGGCCGCATTGAGGTGCGAGCCACCAAGGTGGGCGAGGATACGGTACTGGCCCAGATGGCCCAGCTCGTCACAGATGCCCAAACCTCCAAGGCACCAGTGCAGCGCCTCGTGGACCGCATCGCGCAGGTCTTCGTCCCTGTGGTGATTGCGGTAGCTGCGCTTACGCTGATTGTTCACCTCTTCTTCGGCGGGGTAGCCCCGGCCTTTATCGCCGCCGTATCCGTTCTCATTGTGGCCTGCCCATGCGCGATGGGCTTGGCGACGCCCACCGCGATTCTCGTCGGCACCGGCCGCGGCGCACAGCTCGGGCTTGTCATTAAAGGCCCGGAAATCTTGGAGTCTACGCGCCAAATCGACACCATTGTGATGGATAAAACCGGCACGGTCACGGCTGGAGAGATGTCCGTTACCGCCGTCCACGGTGACGTGCTCGAGCTGGCCGCGGCCGTCGAGCACAATTCCGAACACCCCATCGCCCGTGCCATTGCCCAGGAATGCAGCGTGGAACCGGCTACCGAATTCGCAGTAGTTCCGGGCGGCGTGGAAGGAACTGTAGAGGGGGTCCGAGTGGGCGTCGGCAAGCCGCAAGGCCCCTTGGGGGACTTAGAAGCACCATTCCGCGAGGCACAAGACTCTGGTGCCACGCCGGTGGTTGTCTCCGTGGACGGCCAACCTGCCGGAATCATTGAGGTCCGCGATACCATCAAGCCCAGCTCTGCCGCCGCAGTGGCACAGATGAAAGAGCTTGGGCTCACCCCTTACCTGCTAACCGGTGATAACGCTGGAGCCGCCCACGCCGTGGCGGCCGAGGTAGGAATAGAAGGCGTCAGCGCCGAGGTACTGCCGGAGGACAAGGTAGATAGCATCAAGGAACTGCAACGCTCCGGGCATACCGTGGCGATGGTCGGCGACGGCATTAACGACGCCGCCGCCCTTGCCCAGGCGGACCTTGGGCTCGCCATGGGCGCGGGTACCGACGTGGCAATTGAAGCCTCTGATATCACCCTGATGAACGGCGATCTACGCTGCGCTGCTGATGCCATTCGGCTCTCGCGGCGCACGCTAGCAATTATCAAGGGCAACCTTTTCTGGGCCTTTGCCTATAACGTCATACTCATTCCTGTCGCCGCGCTTGGCCTACTTAACCCCTTATTTTCCGGCCTCGCGATGGCACTGAGCTCGGTTTTTGTGGTTACCAACTCACTACGCCTGAAAGGTTTTTCTGTTCAGCGTTAGGATTATCGCATGCTCAGCCGCACCGAACGTCTCGATCGCCTTCCCGTCACCTCTAAGCACAAGCGCCTACTCCTAGGTTCTGGCCTTGGATGGGCGCTTGATGCTATGGATGTCGGGTTAATCTCCTTCATCATGGCCGCCCTTGCGGTTCACTGGGATCTAGGTGCCGGCCAGACCTCCTGGTTGGCATCGGCAGGCTTCCTTGGCATGGCGCTCGGTGCAACCTTTGGCGGGTTGCTGGCAGATAAATTCGGCCGCCGCAATGTCTTTTCTCTCACCTTGCTTATCTACGGCTTGGCAACAGGGGCATCCGCGCTAGCTGGGGGACTAGCGGTTCTCATCTTCTTCCGATTCATCGTTGGGTTGGGCCTCGGAGCCGAGCTACCAGTTGCCTCCACGCTCATATCCGAATTCGCGCCACGACGGGTCCGCGGAAGGATGGTAGTCATTCTCGAGGCATTCTGGGCATTGGGATGGATCCTTGCGGCCATCATCGGCACTTTCGTGGTGAGCACATCTGAATCCGGTTGGCGCTGGGCCCTGGCCATTGGCATGCTGCCAGCCGCGTATTCAATCTATGTGCGTCGCGGTCTACCTGAATCTGTGCGTTTCCTTGAATCCAAGGGCCGCCATGATGAGGCCGAAGCTATCGTTGCCAGTTTCGAAGCCGCGGCGGAAAATCGCCCGGTGGACGATACCCTCCCAGACCCCGCACCTTCCCCCGCAGCGTCTATCTGGAGTCCGCAGCTACGAAGGAGGACCGCAGCGTTGTGGACCATTTGGTTCTGTGTAAACCTCTCCTACTATGGCGCCTTCATCTGGATTCCCTCTCTGCTAGTAGCCGACGGTTTCTCCCTAGTGAAGTCTTTTAGTTTTACCCTCATTATCACCCTTGCCCAGCTGCCTGGCTACGCGGTGGCAGCTTGGCTCATCGTGCTCTGGGGCAGGCGGGTAACCCTCGCGGTATTCCTGCTCGGCTCGGCAGCAGCAGCCGGCCTATATGGAGCAGCAGCTACGGAAGCATTGATCATCCTGGCTGGTTGTCTGCTCTCCTTCTTCAACCTCGGCGCCTGGGGAGCCCTCTATGCCATCGGTCCGGAGCTGTATCCCACTTCATTGCGAGGGCGTGGTACGGGAGCGGCAGCAGGCTTCGGTAGGCTAGCATCTATTGCGGCGCCACTCATTGTCCCGCCACTGCTTGCTGCGGGTGGGACGGCCTGGTTATTTATTGTATTCGCCGCAGCATTTGGCATTGCGGCTGCCGCCGCCTTCAGTCTGCCCGAGCAGAAAGGAATAGCGCTTGCTCAGTAGGCTCTCCCTCGCCGCGTGGACGGCCGTTATGGTCGCATTGACCACGCTCAAGCCTTTCTACCAAATCGGCTATTTGTGGAAACCGGAAAATCAGCGTGCGCGAGAACTGCGCTGGGTGCCGCTGGATGAATTCTCCGGCGGCAGCTGGTTTAGTCCGCTATTTGAGTACGCGGGAAACACGGCCTTCTTTATCCCGTTTGGAATGCTGGTGTTTAGTCTGTGCCGTTCCATTAAAACCACTGTGGCGTGGGGATTTGGCCTGAGCCTAATGCTGGAGGTGTGCCAATATGCGTTTGCCCTTGGGCGAACGGATATTGATGACCTCATATTTAACACCGTGGGCGCACTCATCGGTGCGGCGTTCGCCCGCCTATGTGGCGAACGCTTCTTCCCCGTCTGGCGCTGGTTAGCGCTTGCCGCAGCTGCGGTTTTCCTGGTGTTGGTTATCCTCGGCCCACGATTGGGCGATCCCAATGCGGTGGTCGACCTGTAATTTATCCGTGGGCCATATTGACGAACTTGGAGTAGTGCAGCTGGTGTGCCACCTGCACGGTATCGATTGGACCGCCACGGTGCTTGGCTAGGATAATATCCGCCTCGCCGGCGCGCTCATTATCGCGATCCTGGGAGTCAGGACGGTACAGCAGCATGACCATATCGGCGTCCTGCTCCAAGGAGCCGGACTCACGGAGGTCAGCAAGCTGCGGCTTTTTATCAGTACGCGCCTCGGGTCCACGGTTCAGCTGCGAAATTGCGATGAGAGGAACCTCTAGCTCCTTGGCCAAAAGCTTGAGCTGGCGGGAGAATTCGGAAACCTCTTGCTGGCGGGACTCAACCTTTTTACCCGAAGACATCAGCTGCAGGTAGTCCAAGACGATCAGATCCAGCCCGTGCTGCTGCTTTAGGCGGCGGGCCTTGGAACGAATCTCCATCATCGTCAGGTTTGGAGAGTCATCAATAAACAGCGGGGCGTCTTGCACTCGGTTGAGGGTTTCATCAATTTTCGCCCAGTCCTCGGTGGAGACACGGCCGCCGCGCATATCGGCCAGCTTAACTTCTGACTCCGCCGAGAGCAGGCGCATGACAATCTCCGAGGCTGACATCTCGAGGGAGAAGATTACCGAGGACTTACCATGCTGCAAGGAGCAGGACCGCATGAAATCCATGGCTAGGGTCGATTTACCCACACCGGGACGAGCAGCGACGATGACCATCTGGCCCGCGTGGAGACCGTTAGTCAGCTTATCTAGATCGATAAAACCAGTTGGCACGCCTAGTTCCACACCGCCGGCTTGCTGCAGTGCTGCCAGCTCATCAATGGTGGGGTCAATGAGGTCACCCAAGACTCGGTAATCTTCCGCAGTTTTGCGCTGGGCGACGGCGAAGACTTCCTGCTGGGCGCGGTCCAGGACGGACTCGATCTCTGCATCCTCGGTGCCGGAAAATCCTAGCTGTACTACGCGGGTGCCGGCATCAACCAGCTTGCGCAACACGGCCTTCTCCGCCACGATCTCTGCGTAATAGCGGGCATTTGCCGCCGTCGGCACCGTGGCCAGCAGCGTGTGCAGATAGGGGGCGCCACCAACGCGTTCGAGGTTATTAAAGCGATCCAGCTGAGAGGCCAAAATGACAGCATCGACGTCTTTACCCTCAGAATAAAGGTCCAGCATGGCGCGGTAGATCAGGGTATGGGCCGGATAGTAAAAGTCCTCCGGTTCCAGTTCCTCAATGACTTCCATCACCGTATGGGGACTCAGCAGCATTGCGCCTAGGACGCCCTGCTCCGCCTCCCGGTCTGCGGGGGGCTGGCGGAATTCTCCATAGCGCTTTGGCTCTTCCTGCTGAAAGCGACGGCGTGGGGCCGGTTCCTCCTCGGGCGGCGGCTCCGGCGGCAGGTGTTCATCGTCAAAGCTGGCGTTGGTCATGTCTTCCCCCTTGTAGCTATTCGAGCGAGCGAGCGTAACGGAATTTCAGTTTAGTCTAGCGCCGGGACACTACCCCCTGGGTATAAAGCCGGAAGTTATCCACAGGATGGTGTGGAAATTGCTGGTCGCGGCATACTCGGGCCGCAATTGCCCTGCATATGCTTGTGGATAACTCAAAACCTCCGTGACCTGCACACATCATATCCCCTGCTCACGACGGGTTTTCGCAGATGTGAAAAGTGGCACATTAACAGTGGATAAGGGCCCTGACCTGCGGGTTAATAAAGCAACCGAGGTGTAAACGCAAAGTTAATGAGGTGGAGAGTTATCCACAGATTTCCACAGTTATCCACAAGCCGGTGAAAACGCGCTAAAGGCCCCAAGAACCTGCCACCTCACATAGCAGGAACTTGAGGCCTAAAGCGTTGCTGTTGTCTTTGGGTCTATATGGACCGTCGTGCGCCTAGTTAGGCAGCAACGACCGAGAAGTTCACCTTGCCGATAACATCAGCGTGCAGCTTCAGCTCGACCTGGTAATTGCCGGTCTTCTTGACCAGGCCCTTTGGAAGCACAACAATGCGCTTATCCAGCTTTGGGCCACCGGCCTTGGAGACGGCGTTGACAATGTCTTCTGCTTTAACGGAACCGAAGAGCTTACCGGATTCGGAGGTCTTAACCTCTACCTTGACATCCGTCAGCTGCTCGAGCTGGTTGCGGACCTCACGTGCGTGATCCAGGTCGCGAATCTCGCGAGCTTCCTGGGCGCGCTTGATGCCCTCAATCTGCTTCTCTGCGCCGCGGGTAGCCACGATAGCCAGGCCGCGAGGAAGCAGGTAGTTACGTCCGTAGCCGTCCTTAACCTCAACAATTTCGCCAGCGGCGCCGAGGTTCTCAACGGCAGCGGTGAGGATCAGCTTCATGATCCCTGCCTTTCAATTGAGTTAGTTGAATAGTTGCGGGTGACAGACTTAGAACGGAGGTTCAGAATCAGCGCCTCCGAAACCACCAGCTGGTGGCGCGGAGTTCCACGGATCCTCAGAAGGAGCCTGGTTCTGCTGCTGCGGCTGCTGTTGCTGGCCGCCTCCAAAACCGCCCTGATTATTGTTATTCGAGCGCTGCTGGCCGCCGCTAAAGTTATTGCCGCCCTCACGTGGATTGCGGTTTACCTGTGCGGTGGCGTAGCGCAGAGACGGGCCGACTTCGTCGACGTCAATCTCGAATACGGTGCGGTTTTCACCCTCGCGGGTCTGAAAGGAACGCTGCTTCAAGCGTCCGGTAACGATGACGCGCATGCCCTTAGACAGGGTTTCGGCGACGTTTTCTGCCGCCTGACGCCATACGTTGCAGGTCAGGAACATAGCTACGCCGTCTTCCCACTGGTTCGTCTGCGAGTTATAGCGACGAGGGGTGGAGGCGACGCGGAAGTTAGCTACTGCCGCACCCGCCGGGGTGAAGCGCAGCTCGGGGTCAGCAACGATGTTGCCTACCACCGTGATATTGGTATCTCCCTGTGCCATGTCTTTACTCCTTATCGGTTACGTGGATTGTGCTTGATCCCAGTATCCGTTACTTGCTGTCGGTGCGCAGAACCTTGGTACGCAGGATGGTGTCGTTCAGGTTCAGACGGCGGTCGAGCTCGGCAACCGAAGTGTGCTCGCACTCCAGGTTGACGACGGCATAAATGCCCTCTTCCTTCTTGTTGATGGGGTATGCAAGACGACGCTTGCCCCATACATCAAGGTTCTCAACCTTGCCGCCATCCTGGCGGACGATTTCGAGGAACTTATCCAGGGACGGGGTTACGGTGCGCTCATCCTGATTAGGATCCAGAATGATCATGACTTCGTAGTGACGCACGGACCTCATCACCTCCTATGGTCTAGTAGTTTTCGGCTGCATCACCTTTGCGGATGCAGCAGGAGGGTACGTTGCGTCAAGCAACCCCACTACAGTACCGCAAGTGACCGGCGAAAAGAAATCTAACCGGTGGTAGTTGCGGCGAAAAACACAGCGGCTGTCGCCGGAATGATGGTGAGGAAAAGGATAGCCAAGATCCCTAAAACGATGGGCCCGCGCCGATCCTCGCGGTTATGAAACAGCCAAAAGGCACCCATCACGCAGAGAAAGCCTAAGAAGATGGAGGCCATCCCGATATAGGTAACAATCATGCGAATGCTCCTGCCAAAGGATCACTGCCACCATGCGCATCGCGCACCTTATCCGTGACCTTCCCACACATCTGGCGAATGATAAATACAGCCATGGCGATAATGAGGGCATCGCGGGAAATAACGGCGACGTCGAGAAGCTCGTGCGGAATGCCCTTATTGTCCGTGCCCAGCATGTGCCACATCAATAGCGGCCATACCAGGGCGTCGACAAGCGCCCAGCTAAAGACCAGACGCCAGCGCGGCAACGCCAGAGCTGCGGGGACCACCAGCCACAGCGAATACTGCGGCGACCACACCTTGTTGACCAATAAAAAGGCAGCCACGATGAGGTAGACCAGCTCTGCCATGCGCGGGGTTCGCGCGCTGCGCAGACCCAGCACCGCAATTGCTGCGCAAAGAGCCAAAAAAGCCACCAAGCTGAAGGTATTGAGAAACTCTGGGCTAAAACTCATGCCGGTATTGCGGCTGAGCACTGAGTAGATGGTGGTCCACTCCGCACCGCGCTCTTGGTTGAGGCGGAAAAATTCTCGCCACGCATCCGGGTATTTCATTGCCACCGGCGCGTTGACCGCAATCCAAGCTACGGACGCGCCAAGTAAGGCTAGGAAAAATTGCGACCAACGGCGGTTGCGCACCGCCAAGACCAAGAATGCCCCCAAGATGAAGACCGGCCATAGCTTGAAAGAGGCGCCAAGGCCGATAAGGACACCTGCTACCACCGGCCGCTTGCGCGCGGCGGCCAGAAGCGCGCCTACGGCAAAGGCGATGGAGGGGATATCCCAGTTGCTAAAGGCGTGAATGATGATAAGGGGGCTGGCCGCTACGAGGATGGTGTCCCACGTGCGATTGCCTACCAACAGGTAGACCATATAAAGCACGCCGACCCAGATACAGGACATGACCAGGGCGGTGAGGCCGAAGTACCAACCGGCCTCCGGGATTCCGGCCCACTCCACAAGGGAATAGGTATTGCGGGCGATCCACCCCATCATTCCTTGGAATAAGCCCGCGAGGACCGGGTATTCCATATAGCGGGTCAGGTCGCCCTCCTGCCAAGAATAGGCATAGGGGAAGCCGCCTTCATCGAGGCCACGGCCGCCGTAGAGCGGGATGATGTCGTTATAGCAGAAAGAGGTGTACTGGCGGTTTGCTGCCCAATTCAAGCTAATAACCCCGTCATCACCGCGGGTACCGCCGGCACAATTGGCTTTGGAGAGGAATCCGCAAGCCAGAAATACCCAACCGACGGCGATGATGGCGCGCAGCGGGGTCCACCATTGAGTGGGGCGAACGCCGGCAAAACGGCCCATTGGCCCGCCGAGGAATTCAATTACTCCGCGGGCCAACGGCTCTGAGGAGACGGGAATGCGCTGGTGCGAATTCACTGTCACTGCCGCCTACCCTAGAAGGTCTGCCAGGTCGCTATTCGGACCAATGAGGTCATCTAAGGACGGAGCCTCTTGCTGGGCCGGTGCTTGGTTGTTGTTGCCATTGTTGCCATTGTTGCCATTGTTGCCACGGTTGCCACGCTGTGGACTTGGCGCTGGCTTCGGGCTCTCCGGCTTCTCTTGTGGCTGGACCGGCTTGGTCTCTTCTTCCGGCGCAGCCTGCTGCTCTGGAGCCTCGTAGTTTTGCGTATCGCCAGCGCCGCTATCCCAGCTCGGGTCATAGGCCGGGGCGGCCGTTCCGGCGCCCATATTGCCGAATCCCAGTGGATAGGCGGCCGGGAAGTTTTGGAATTCGGAGTTGGCCAGGGAGTTATCCAGCACGGCCTTCCAAATCTTGGTCGGCGCGCCCGCGCCGTACATGATGCCACCGTACTGATCGAAAATGGCGGAGGTGTTATCTGCGGTACCTACCCACACGGCAGTGGCCAGCTGCGGGGTGGCACCAACCATCCAGGCATCCTTGTTATTTCCGGTATCGCCCATCTGGGTCGTACCGGTCTTAGAGGCAGAAGCGCGGCCGCCCGCAAGGGCGCCATTGGACCACGCGGCTACCGGCTCCATGGCCTCGAGGACGTTATTGGCCACATTGGACGATACGCGGCGCTCGCCTTCATCTTCAGGGTGCTCGTACAGCACTTCGCCGGCGGCGTTTTCTACGCGCTGCACAAAGTGGGGATTATGCCACACACCCTGGTTAGCCAGGGTGGACATCGCGGTAGCCATATCGAGCGGGCGGGACTGGTACTGACCCAGGACGATGCCCTCGAATGGCTGCTTGCCCTTTTCCGTCAGCGTCTTCTCAATGCCCGGCAAGGACTTAGCCACACCCAGGGCATGCGCCATATCCGCGGTGTCCTGCGTACCGTTCTTCAGGTCCGCCTGCAGGCGCAGGAAGGAGGTATTCAGGGACTGCTTGGTAGCCTCGCGCAGGTTGCATACGCCGCAGCCACCGCCCACGTTGGTAACCACATCGGATCCCGGCAGCTGATAAGGAGCAGAAGAGTAATTAGTATCCAGGCTAATTCCCTGCTGCAGGGCAGCTGCTAGGGCCATGATCTTGAAAGTCGAACCGGTCTGCAGCGGGGAGTTGGCGTAATCCCAACCATTGGAATCGTGGCCACCGAAGTACCCGCGGACCGCACCGGTCTTTGGGTCGATGGTGACGGAAGCCGCACGTGCATCTTCCTGCAGGGGAGCCATCTGCTCATCGACTGCCTGGATGGTGTTGTTCTGCACGTTCATATCAATGGTGGTGGTAATGCGCAGACCACCGGTGGACACCTCGTTTTCGGTGATGCCTACCTCTTCCAGCTCACGGATGACCTGATCTTTGATGTGACCGTTGGCGCCCGGGGCCTCGGTATAAGCCGAGTACTCGGTTGGGTCGCGGGTCTCTGGGAAAGTCATCCCATCGCGCTGTTCTTGGGTGAGGTCACCCATGCCCACGAGGCCATCTAGGACGTAGTTCCAGCGGTCCTCGGAGCCCTCTTGGTTCACGCGGGGGTCGAGTCCGGACGGGGACTGGATGAGGCCGGCGAGCATGGCGCCTTCCTCCGGGGTGAGGTCCTTGGCGTCCTTATTAAAGTAGGCGTTGGATGCGGCCTGAATGCCGTAGGCATTGCGTCCGAAGTACACGGTGTTGAGGTAGGCGTTGAGAATATCCTTCTTTTCCCACTCATTGGTCATTTTCACCGAGTAGATAAGCTCGCGAATCTTGCGCACATAGGAGTACTCATTACCCACCAGCGTGTTCTTCACATACTGCTGGGTAATGGTGGAACCGCCACCAGCATCAGCGTTGCCGGTTACCTTACCCACCACGGCGCGGCCGAGGCCGGTGAAGGAGAAGCCGGAGTTATCCCAGAAATCGCGGTCCTCCGCGGCAAGCACGGAGTCCTGCACATAGTCCGGGATCTCATCCAGGTTTACGTGGGTACGGTTGCCTTCCGGCGGCACCAAACGGGCGAGCTGGGTCTGGTTATCGCCCGCGTAAATGGTGGAGACTTGGTTATTGGCCAGGTCCTTGGGCTCCGGAACGGTGTATTGCGAGTACGCATAGGCAAAAAGTCCTGCGGGCAATGCCACAAAGACCAGTAGGAACGCCAAAACGACCCACGGCCAGATGCGGCGTTTCTTTTTCGCCTGCTTTTTGCTGGGGCGAGCCACCTTAGTGGACTTGCCGGTAGATTCCTTCTCGGTCACTGATTCGTGTCCTCATTCATCCCTGATCACAAACTAAATAATTGCAGCTTACTGCCTAAGGCGGTGCGCCGGAAACTAACACGCGTTAAAAGCAGTAGCAGAACGCAACAAGTGGTTCCACCGGCACTGGCGACATACCTCCACCTCGTGCACCGTAAACTCCAAGCCCTCGGCTACAAATTCCGCTATTTCTTTATCACTACGGGCGCTCCCAGCACGCCGGCCGAGGTTCTCTCCATAGACCCAGCGGGTAAGCCGCAAAGGCTCGCCGCACACTGGGCATTCTTTATCCATGGTGTGCCCGTGGTGCTCAGCTGCGGCGCGCAGCAGAAAATCGGCATCGCATACCTCTTCCCGTGTGAGCTGCCCGGCGCGAAATTCGCGCAGATGGTGGGCGCGTTCCCACTCGTGGGAGAGCACATGCTTATAGGCAACGGAATTCACCCGGATCATCCTAATTACCTCTTCTTGATCGATCCACATGGTGTTATGCCACCGCAGGGCATAATTTTCGGCTTAGTCTTGCGCAGTCACTGACAATCACAATTCATGGATATAAAAGGAGTAAACCTTGTCCGAGAAGGTAAAGGTCGCCATCGTGGGCGTCGGCAATTGCGCCACGTCCCTCATTGAAGGCGTGGAGTTTTATCGCAACGCCGCTGCCGATGCAGATATTCCCGGTTTGATGCACACCCAGTTTGGCCCGTATCACGTCGGCGACGTGGAATTTGTTGCCGCTTTCGACGTGGATGCGGACAAAGTGGGCAAGGACCTTGCGGAGGCCACGCGCAGCTCCCGCAATTGCACCATTTCTATTACCGACGTCCCGAACCTGGGCGTTACCGTGCAGCGCGGGCCTACCCTGGATGGCTTGGGCCGTTACTACCAAGAGTCCATTGCGGAATCAGAAGCCCCGCTTGCCGACGTCCCCGCTGTCCTTCGCGAATCCGGCGCCGACGTCGTAGTTTCCTACCTGCCGGTGGGCTCCGAAGATGCGGATAAGTTCTACGCGCAAGCGGCCATCGATGCCGGTTGCGCCTTCGTCAATGCCCTGCCGGTCTTTATTGCCTCTGATCCAGAATGGGCGAAGAAGTTTGAAGACGCCGGGCTGCCCATTGTGGGCGATGATATTAAATCCCAGGTAGGTGCCACCATTACGCACCGCGTCATGGCAAAACTCTTCGAGGACCGCGGCGTGCGCTTGGAGCGCACCATGCAGCTCAATGTGGGCGGCAATATGGACTTTAAGAATATGCTCGAACGCGAGCGCCTCGAATCAAAGAAGATTTCCAAAACGCAGGCCGTCACCTCTAACCTGCACAACTCGCCTATCGCCGGCAAGCGCGAGGACCGCAATGTTCACATCGGCCCTTCGGATTATGTGGAATGGCTCGATGACCGCAAATGGGCCTATGTCCGTTTGGAAGGATCTGCCTTCGGCGAAGTCCCGCTGAACTTGGAGTACAAGCTGGAGGTCTGGGACTCACCTAACTCTGCCGGCATCATCATTGATGCCGTGCGCGCCGCCAAGATTGCCCTCGACCGCGGGGTTGCCGGCCCAGTACTGCCTGCCTCGTCCTACCTGATGAAGTCCCCGCCGGTGCAAAAGGCCGATGACGTGGCACGCGCCGAGCTGGAAGATTTTATTGCCGGAAGCTAACTTTTTGACTTCCAAACTACCGCGCAGAGAAAACGAGCTATACAATCGTTTTCTATGACGCAGCAACATGAGGAGAAGGGCCCCGCTCAATCCCCGTCTACATACGAGGATGCCGTCGAGGTCGCGCGTTCCATCCAACCGGCGCTCAATAAGCTCATCCTTATTTTCCAGCGCACGGCAGAGGGCTCTTCTTTGACCACCTCCCAGGTATCCATCATGAACCAGCTGCGTATGCGGGGCCCATCACGCGTATCCACCATCGCGCAGGCAGAGCTTATCCGCATGCCCACCGCCTCTAATGCGCTCTATCAGCTAGAGCGCCGCGGCTACGTGGAACGCCACCGCGATGAGGAAGACCGCCGCGGTGTCCTGGTAGCGCTGACGCAATTGGGCGAATCTGAACTCGCCATCGTTTCACAGCAGCGCGCCTCGGCCTTGGCAGAAATCATGCGGTGGCTAGAGCCTGAAGATTTGGATACCGCGAATGAAGTAGCCACTGTCATCTCCAAGCTTGCAGATGTCTATCGCCCCACAATGAACGGCGAACAGCGCTAGTTTTGCCCGCGGTGATTTCATTTTTCTCCGGCTTAACGTGATAATTGAGAGAAGCGAAAACCGTAATCTCTCACTAGTTCGTACAGTATGGCAACTGATATTTCCGATGGACATCTCCCAGCCCTGAGCAAGGGCTCGGCTGAAAAGCCACTTCGCATCCTTATTTCTTGGAGCCCCTCTTCCTCCGGCACCGAGGCACTCGAGTGTGCCGCGTGGCTTTCCCGTACCGCTGATATCCAGGTACGCGTCATCTCTACCGTATTCCAGCCGTGGACTACTACTTCCCTCAGCAAACTGGGCGGAAAATATAAAAAATGGTTTAAAGGACAAAAGGAGGCCTGTGCCGCCGCTACCCGTGCCGCCCTCGATAAGGCCGGAGTGCCGCGTAGCTGCTGGGATGAGAAACCCTCCCTATTGGTCGACGGCCCTTCGCGCCCCCATCTGCTGACGGAAATGGCCAAGAAGTTCGAGGCAGACCTCATCATTTTGGGGCCCAACCAGGCCGCACCCAAGGGGCGTTTCTTCGCCGGCTCTACGGCCGATACCTTGCTACATTATTCTCCTCAACCGTTGGGCTTGGTGCCTCGCAAGGTAAAGCTGTCCAAGCACGGCGTCACCCGCTTTAACTTTGCCATTACTGAACGCAGCCCGCGCGAAGATCATGAGATGCTCGCCGCAGCCGAGCTTGCCAATCGCTGGAACCTGCCGCTGCGCCTGCTGGCTTTCTCGGCAAAGGGCTTGCTCAGTACCCCGTCGAAGGATAAGCACGATATGGCGCTCGAGCTGGCGGCGGAGTGGCTCGAGGATTCCCTTGCCATGCTGGATCGCGCCCGCGATTGCATCCAGGAGAAATTCCCAGAGCTGGATGTCACCTCTGAAATTGGTTCCGGTGCCGGCTGGGGCGGCGCAGTGGATTCGCTCAAGTGGAAAAAGGGCGATCTCATGCTTATGGCCTCCACCCCGCAAGGCCCCATCGCCCGCGTATTCTTGGGTTCTACTGCCACGGAGCTGCTGCCGCATATTCGGGTGCCCATCTTGGTCCACCCAGCCTGCGGTTAGGATTGGGGTATGAGCCAGCGACCAGAGCATCCCGAAAACGATCTGACATCCGATGCTGACTATGCTAATCTGCGCCGCCCTGAACCGCAGAGTTTCGATGAGCTGGCCGATGAGCCGGATCCTTTAGAGATTGCCGCTGCTAACCGCCGCTCTACCCGGCAAGCCGTCTGGTACATGCTCGCAGTCCTTGTCATCTCCGCGCTCTATGGCTTCGCGGTCGCGCTCGCCGCTAGGCTTATGGGCGGTCCTTTATGCGAAGATGGCACCGCTACGTGGCTCTGCACCGATGGGCAGCGCACCTTCTTTAGCCTGACCACCCCGATCATTCCCTTCTTCGGCATGATTGGCTGCGCCGTCATCATGGTGCGCAAGCTACACCGCTATCTGCGCTGGCGCAGTTGGATGGCCATTTTCTGGGTGATGGCCTGCAATTTCATGCTCTGGACCATTACCGATATCCAGCTATTTCTCATGGACTCGGCTGCCGCATAGAAAACTTCCCGCCTCCCGATGATCCTCCTGCTTGATAATTACGATTCTTATACCTTCAACCTGGCTCACCTCATTGCAGAGGTAGACGGCCGTCACCCACTCGTTATTGCTGCCGGCGAGGCAGAAGGACTGGCCGAGCGCGTCCGTGCCGGCGAATTTTCTCATGTGGTGATTTCTCCCGGTCCGGGCACGCCTGAGCGGGAGGAGGACTTCGGTGCTGCCCGAGCCATCATCACCGCCGCAGCAGCGGCCGAGATTCCGGTGCTGGGCGTATGCCTTGGCCACCAAGGGCTGGGCCTGTTGGCCGGCGCTCAGGTTTCTCGTGCGCCACAACCGCGCCACGGTTTTGTCTCCTCTATTAGCCACTCGGGCGAGGGCATCTTTGCCGGAATCCCGCAAAATTTCAAGGTAGTGCGCTACCACTCCCTGCAGATTGGCGAGGTCCCCGGTATCACCGTTCATGCCCGTAGCGAGGATGGCGTCATTCAAGCGCTCAAGGTCGATGGTTTGCCGCACTGGGGCGTACAATTCCACCCGGAGTCGGTGCTTACCCAGCACGGCCGGGATATTATGCGCAACTTCCTGAGTGGGTTCCGCCTGCTCCACCGCGAGGTTCCCGGCGCGGTGGACTGCCCGCGGGTCTTTGCTACCCTGCGCGCCGAAGGAAAAGATGCCTTCTTCCTCGACTCCGCGGATCCGCGCGGGCGCTACTCCATCCTCGGAGATACTGCCGGCGCGTTGAGTCGTTCTTTCCGCTATCGGCTTGGTGACGCCCCCGATATCCTTGCCCTCTTGGACCGCGAGCTCGCTACCCGCGTCGCCAACGCTCCAGAACTTCCTTTCGCCGGCGGGGTTATCGGCTACCTAGGCTATGAGTGCGCCCAGCTCACCCTGCCCATTGAGTTAAGCCACCGCTCCCCTTACCCAGATGCTTATTTTGTGCGGCCGCAGTCTTTTATGGTCTATGACCACCAGGAAGAAACAGCGCATCTGTGCTGCCTGGCTGGCGACGGCGCCGAGCAACTGCTGGACCGATTAGAAGCCGCCTTGAGTACGGATGAACCACAGGAGACTGGGGAGGGCCGCGGGGCGTCGCTAAGCGCAGACGCCTGGCGCAGCCCCGGCTACCTGGAGCGGATTAAGCGCGCTCAGGAGTTCCTGCACGCCGGGGAGAGCTACGAAGTCTGCCTGACCGATACCTACTCGGCCGGGGCCGAGGGGGAGCTTTATTCCCAACTGCGCTCACACAATCCCGCTCCCTATGCCGCGCACCTCGTCTTCGATGGCGTGGAAGTCTGCAGCGCCTCGCCTGAGCGCTTCCTCACCGTGCGCGGCCGTGAGGTGGAGGCCAAGCCGATTAAGGGCACTATCTCCGCCGACGAGGATCCCGCATTGCTGACCACGGACCCGAAGACGCGCGCCGAAAACCTCATGATCGTCGACCTGCTGCGCAATGATCTTTCCCGGGTATGCGAGCCCGGCAGCGTGCGCGTACCGAAGTTGATGCAGGTAGAAAGCTATGCCACGGTTCATCAATTGGTGTCCACCATTACCGGAGCGCTGCGCGCCAATGCCACTGCGGTCGATGCCCTCCGCGCCACCTTTCCTCCCGGCTCGATGACGGGCGCGCCAAAGCTGCGCACCTGCGAAATCATCGATCAGCTCGAGACCGGCCCGCGCGGGGTCTACTCCGGCGTGGTGGGCTACTTGGGCTTTGATGGACAAGCCGATCTCAGCGTGGTCATCCGCACGGCCGTACGCGCGGGCGGCGAGGTCACTATCGGGGCCGGCGGGGCCATCGTTTTGGATTCGGATCCGGCCGCCGAGCTAGCAGAGCGCAACCTTAAGGCGCAGTCCGTATTAGGGGCATGGCAGTGAGTACCTATCTCTGGCACGAGGGCGGCTTTATTCCCAGCCAACCCCATCCCGGTCCCTTTGACGTTGCGGATTCTTGGCGGATGCTTGGCGACGCCCACTCAAGCGCCCTTCGCCTTCACCTCCGGCGCTTCGAGTCGGTGGCGGGGCCGCTTCCCGCTGGGTTCGTGCCTGCGATGCTGCAGCGCTTCGCCCCCGGCGATCTTTTTCCCCGCATCTCGCTAGCTGCAGGACAACTGCGCCTTGATATTCGCCCCGCACCCCCAGCACGCCCAGTCACCCGGCTAACCTATGCGCAGGCACCCGACCCGCGCTCGCAGCCTTTGGTCAAGGGCCCCGATTTCCCGGCACTGGCACGCTACCGCGCCGAATACCAGGACGACGGTGCCGATGACACCGTCATTGTGGATTCCTCCAGTGCCATGCTGGAGACCACCACCGGCGCGCTCGTCGCCTGGGACGGGGAGACTCTTGTGCTCCCCACCGGGACGGCGCTGCCCAGCATCACGCTGCACCAGGTCACCCGGCGCGCCGCGGCCCTAGGCATACGGACCGAAACACGCCCGCTCACCCTGGAGCTCGCCACCGAATGCCCCCTGTGGTTCCTCAACTCGCTGCACGGCATCAGCCCGGTGACCGAACTATACACACCTACCGGCATCGTCTATCCGCCCTGCAACCCGCACACCGCCACGTGGCAACAGTGGTGGTGGGACTCCTTCCACAAGGAAACGGCGCGCGACTAGCTCTCCTGCTTGGCTAGCTGCGCTGCCACCTCGGCGCAATCTGGCCGGCCGCAGTGCTGCGTTTCTACATGTTGGATGCAGTCATCACAGATGAGCACCTGCTGGCGACAGGTATCTTCATTGATGCAATTGTGGAAGGTATTCGTCCCTTTGCCACAGTGCACGCAATGGCCCAGCTGGATAAAGCCTGGGTCTTGGAGCCCTTGGCCAAACTCGTGATGCATGCGCTTATCAAAGACATACATTGAGCCTTCCCACAGGCCATCATTGCCGTACTTTTCGCCATAGCGCACGATGCCGCCATCGATCTGGTAGACCTCTTTGAAACCACGATTCTTCATCAACGAAGACAGGATTTCGCAGCGAATACCGCCGGTGCAGTAAGACACCACCGGCTTATCCTTCATCCAGTCATACTTGCCGGACTCGATTTCCTCGATGAAGTCATGCGTGGTTTTCACATCGGGCACGACGGCATTTTTAAACTTGCCAATCTCTGCCTCCATGGCGTTGCGCCCATCAAAGAAGACGACTTCCTCGCCACGTTCTTCTACCAGCTTATTAACCTCTTCTGGCTTTAGGTGCACGCCGCCACCGACGACACCATTTTCATCCACCTTCAGCTCGCCCGGCGCGCCAAAGGCCACGATTTCATCGCGCACCTTGACCGAAAGGCGTGGGAAGTCATCCGCTCCGCCCTCGGACCACTTGAACTGCATGCGCTTAAAGCCTGGGTATTCTTTGGTCTGGCGAACGTAGCGCTTGCAGGCTTCCATATCGCCGCCAACGGTGCCGTTGATGCCATGCTCGCTGATAAGGATGCGCCCCTTGAGCCCCAGGGACTCGCACAGGGTGCGTTGCCACAGCATGATTGCGGTGGGATCTTCGATGGGGGTAAAGCAGTAATACAGGAGAACTTTGCCAATAGTCACGCCCCAATCTTAGGCCTGCAGCTGGGTAGATCCCCAATCTTGTAGTTGTTCTTTATAAGACTGCGGCCCCTCCAGCACGGGCTGAAAGGGCCGACCCTCTACTCAGAACCTAGCGCTTCTGGTACAGCGCTTTCTTGCGAGCAAAGACGGGATCAGAGGTCACGAGCACGCCCAAATTGCGGAAGATTCCCTCATCCACCGAACCCAGGATGGTGGTGGTGTGAACATCGCACCCGGCAAGCTCCTTGATCTGCTCTAGTGCCTTTCGGGCATTATCATCCTTGGCGGCAGACACGGATAGGGCGATGAGCACCTCGTCGGTATGCAGGCGTGGATTCTTGGAACCCAGGTGCTTGGTCTTAAGCGTTTGAATCGGCTCGATGGATTCGGGCGAAAGCAGATGGATATCGTCATCGATGCCGGCCAGGTGCTTCAGGGCGTTGAGCAGCATCGCGGCCGAGCAGCCCAGCAGAGGCGCGGTACGGCCGGTGATCATGGTGCCGTCGTGCAGCTGCATAGCAGAGGCAGGCTCGCCGGTTTCTTCCGCACGTTGGCGCGCGGGCGCCACCACGGGGCGATCTTCTACCTTGATGCCGGCCTTAGCCATGATGACCGCGGCACGCTCAGATTGTTCGGTACCCAAGCCAGCGCGGGCCTCTTCCACCTGAGCCTTAAAGTAGCGGCGGATGATTTCTTGCTGGGCGGCGGCGCGGCACACGGCGTCATCAGTAATGCAGAACCCAGCCATGTTCACGCCCATGTCCGTGGGAGACTCATACGGGGTGGTGCCGGTGAGCTTTTCCAACAAGGTGCGCAGCAGCGGGAATGCTTCCACATCACGGTTATAGTTCACGGTGGATTCACCGTGGGCGGACAGATGGAAGTGGTCAATAATATTGGAATCGTTGAGGTCCACCGTGGCGGCCTCATAGGCCAAGTTCACGGGGTGTTCAAGGGGGAGATTCCAGATAGGGAAAGTTTCAAACTTAGCGTAGCCAGCATTATTGCCGCGCTGGTGCTCGTGGTAAACCTGCGAGAGCGCAGTGGCCAGCTTGCCGGAGCCAGGGCCCGGCGCGGTGACAACGACAAGATCGCGGGAGGTTTCCGCAAACTCATTGCGGCCAAAACCCTCTTCGGACACGATTAGGTCCGTATTGGTG
Source organism: Corynebacterium nasorum (assembly GCF_022347325.1). Taxonomy (NCBI): domain Bacteria; kingdom Bacillati; phylum Actinomycetota; class Actinomycetes; order Mycobacteriales; family Corynebacteriaceae; genus Corynebacterium; species Corynebacterium nasorum. The sequence continues at coordinate 30,006 of NZ_JAKRDU010000014.1, read as the reverse complement.
GGGTACCCAGGGATAACGCGGTGTCGGGCCACCTTGAGGCCAAGGCGCTCTGCCTTTTCGATGAAGGCCTCGGCCTGGGAGTTTCCCTCCTCCAGCTGGGTCATGACGATGTTTTCCACCAAGAATCCGCGGCTGCGGAATACATCTACAAGGCGCAGCAGGTCATCTTCGTAGAGGATGCCTAGGTCGGCGCGCACCTTCTGGCGGGAGATGTCCTTGGCATTGATGCAAATGAGGATTTCTACGTCCTCTTTGATGCGCTCCAGCATCGCGATTTTATTGTCCGGGGTGAAACCCGGCAGCACGCGGGAGGCGTGCATATCGTCAAAAAGTTTGCCGCCCATCTCCAAATAGAGTTTGCCGCCGATTTCCTCGCGGCGGGCGTGAATGTGCTTTGACTGCAGCTCGATATATTTCTCGCGGTCAAAGCCGATTTTGTGCGTCATGATTTGAAAGCCTTCCCCTGAGTTAAATCATTCCGCATTTCGAGTTTACGCTATTGTCACCTCCCAAATAAGTGGGCTGGTTAGCGGCAGGTTTGGCCGAAAATTCTTCCCGATTAGACTGGCTTCTATGCCTGAAGGTCACGTCATCCACCGCCTAGCCAATAAATTCAACGCGGATTATCGCGGCATGCCGCTGCGCGTGACCAGCCCGCAGGGGCGCTTCGCGGCGGAGGCAGAGATTCTCGATGGCGAGCGCATCGAGCTGGCCGAGACCTACGGTAAGCATCTTTTTGTACACCTCACCGCTCCGGATCCGCGCCATATCCTCTATATTCACTTAGGGCTCATCGGCAAGCTGCGCTTCGAGCCCCGCGAGGAGACCGGCGGACAGATTCGGGTGCGCATTGATAATGGCACCGAGGCCGCCAACCTGCGCGGACCACAGTTTTGCCGCTTGCTTACAGAAGAGGAGTACCGCGCACAACTGGCCAAGGTAGGCCAGGATCCGCTGCGCCCAGACGCCGATGTGGAGGCCTTATGGGCCAAGGTGCACAAATCGCGACGCAGCATTGGCTCGCTGATGATGGACCAGCACCTCTATGCCGGCGTGGGCAATATTTACCGCGCAGAAACCCTCTTTCGCCATGGCCTCTCCCCTTTCCTGCCTGGCCGCGACGTTTCCCGTGAAACCTTTGACGCCACGTGGGCCGACCTGGTGCAGCTAATGGAGTACGGGGTGGAGCACGGCCGCATCGATACGGTTCGGCCCGAGCATTCTCCCGAAGCCATGGGGCGCGAACCGCGTAAAGACGACCATGGCGGGGAGGTATATGTCTATCGCCGCGCCGGTTTGCCCTGCTATGTGTGCGGCACCCCAGTGGCGGAAAGAGTCATGGAGGGACGCAACCTATTCTGGTGTCCGACCTGCCAGCCGGCTCCTTAAAGGCCTATCCTGGCGGGCATGCGATATGCCTATAGCGTTGCTGCCGTCCGTGCGGCGGAGCATTCCCTTCTAGCCCAGCAAAACTTGGCCGATGAGCTCATGCGCTTGGCCGCGCGCGGCGTAGCAGCCACGGCCGCAGCCATGCTCGGCCCTGGGCGGCGAGTGAGTATCCTCGTCGGCCCAGGCGGCAATGGCGGCGATGGCCTCTACGCTGGCGCTTTCCTGGCGGAGGATGGTTATTCAGTCGAGGCCATCCTCGCGGCGGATAGCGCCCACGAACCCGCACTGCAGGCGTTTACCGCGGCCGGCGGGACCATTGTGCACAGTCTGGAGGTTGCCGATCTGCTTATCGACGCCGTCGCCGGCCTCTCCTCCACCCGCGGCCTTTCCGGTGCCCCGCTCAGCGCCTATGCCGAAGCCAAAAAGCGTGGCGTTCCAGTCCTAGCGGTGGATATTCCCTCCGGGATTAACGCCGATACCGGTGTGGCTGCGACCGATGCGGTGGAAGCGGACGTGACCATTAGCTTTGGCTGGGCCCGCGCCGGACACGTCTGTGCCCCAGAATGCGGCGCGGTGGTGCTCTGCGATCTCCTCTTGCCAAGCGCGCCGCGCTCTTTTGCAGAAGAGCTGTCTGCCACCGCAGAACCGGTGGGCCATATCGCCAATGAACCCACCATCCCCTTGCCCTATCAGTGGCCAACCGAGCCGGTACTCACGGGAGACCAAGGCCAGGTTTCCGCCCCAAAGCCGGTGGGCTGCACGGGGCCAATCCTGGATCCGACGCCCGGGGCGAAAAGCACAAAATACACCGGTGGGGTTACCGCGGTATGCGCCGGCAGCAACGCCTTTCCCGGCGCGGGCATACTCGCCGCCACGGGCGCGGTGCGGGCCACCCCCTCCATGGTCCGCGTCGTAGGAAATGACTCTGTGGTCGCAAGCCTGCCGGAGGTAGTGCCCCATGCAAGCGCTGAAGAAAAGGTCCATGCTCAAGCCTGGGTAGTAGGCCCAGGACGAGGCACCGGGCCGGAAGCGGCAGCGGAATTACGGGCTGTGCTGGCACGCAAGCTGCCTACAGTTATCGACGCGGACGCGCTCACGGTGCTGGCTAGCAATGAGGACCTGCGCAAACTTGTACACGATCATCCTTGCGCGGTTCTTACCCCGCATGCCGGGGAATTTGAGCGGCTCTATACGGCTACGCTTGGCCGCGCACTCGATCTTTCGGAGGGTTTAAGCGTACGCCTGCAGGAGCTTGCCGCGACACTCGACTGCTTTGTCCTGCACAAAGGCCGGATCACCACGGTCACGGCCCCCGGGCAGGAAATTTATGGCATGAACGCGGGGCACTCCTATGCAGCTACCGCCGGATCCGGTGACGTGCTTTCTGGCATCCTCGGCGCCACGCTAGCCCAGCTGAATTTTGCTGAGGTAGATGCGAAGGGGATCATTGCGGAGATTTTGCACGCCGCAGCGATACACCAACACGCTGCCGCTATTGCCGCCCACACCCCAGACGGCTTTGGGATTTGCTCTGCCTCCCAGATTGCCGCGGCGGTGCCCCAAGCAATCGCACGGTTGCTAGTGATGCGGCGCTAGCTGAGCACGGAAACCTTCTCCTGCTCGGAAACGTGACCGTCTTTGACCTCAACCACGCGGTCAGCGAAGGTCAGCAGGGAACGGTCATGGGTCACCAGCACGGTGGCGGTTTTCATCTCTTGGGTGACATCGCGCAAAAGGCGGATGATCTCCTGGGAAAGGTGAGAATCGAGCGCGGAGGTAGGCTCATCCGCCAGCAGCAGGTCTGGCTGCTCCATGAGCGCACGAGCGATATTGACGCGCTGGCGCTGGCCGCCAGACATCTGGCCCATGCGGCGGTTTCCCATACCTGCCAGGCCCACAAAGTCCAATAGCTCATCGGCGCGCTGTGGGCGCAGCTTGCGGCCAGCGATGTGATCCATAATCAATAGTTGGTCGCGCACATTGAGCGAGGACAGCAAGTTGGCCTGCTGAAAGATGATGGACCGGGTGCCATCTACCTGTACGGAACCAGAATCCGGGGTGATAAGCCCAGCGGCTACGGATAACAGAGTGGACTTGCCGGAGCCAGACTCGCCCACGATGGCGGTCAGGGTATTGGATTCGGCCTTGAGGGAGGCGTCGGCAAGCGCGGCAGTGGTTGTCTCACCGTCCTGGTAGGTCACGGTGGCATTGCGAATATCAAGAATGGTGGACATGTTAAGCGTTTCCTCCAAGTGCATCGAGTGGGTTGGCTTTAGCTACGCGGCGGGTAGCGACGAGGGCGCCGGCCATACCGAGGACCCAAATACCAACCGCAGGAACGGCAATGCTGCGCAAAGAGACATCGAAAGGAACGGTGCCGGAGGCGAGCGCGCCGAGCGCCCACCCAACGACAGCGCCCAGGATGGTGCCGGCAGCCAAGATGATGGCGGCTTGTGCCAGGGCATCGCGCAGCAGGTAGCGCACGGTGGCGCCCAGCGCGCGCAAAATAGACAGGTCGCGGGTGCGCTGAATGGTCCATACGGTCAAGAAAGCGACGGTGACTAGCGCGGAGATGCCGTACAAGAAGCCCTGCATGGTAAGCAGCGAGCCGCGTTCAGACTGATAGCCCGCCAGACCGGTGAAGGACTTGGAAACCTTGACGGAGCCGGGAACCTCATGCTTATACAGTGCGGCGGTGCCCACCACGCCCTTCGGGGCGTGGCTAATCTGCTGCCAAGACTCGGTGGAAGCCCATACCACCGCAGAGTGGGAGTACATGGTCTCCGGAACAGTGTCCTCCACCGAGAAATCGGTGCCGCCTAGGGTGACGGTTTCGGCCGCATCGATGGAATCTGGCAGGAGCACGCCCTGCTCTGGGATGGTCTTATCGGTGCCCGGAACCTGGGTGCCGGCTGGCAAGCTGAGGACGGCAACGCCGCCGTGACCCTCCAGCTTGGTCTGCGCTGCGCCGAGGGGAATACCGTCGCTGGCGATATCGCCGGCATGCATCTCGGACTCGCTGAAGGAGGGATCCTCGGTGGAGAAGGAAATATACGGGTACTTCTTTTCTAGGGACTCCAAAGCGGAAGTATTTTGCTTGGAAAGGCCCTCCGTTAGGCCGGAGAGCATCACGAGCAAAAGGGTGATGAGCGCAACCGTGCCGCCAATGAGCGCGAAGCGGCCGCGCGCTGTGGTGATTTCTCTGATTGCTAGGAACATACTTCTATATTCGCTTTATGCAGGTCAGAAGTAATCGGCCAGCTCGCTGAACCTCTAGTCAACCAAGTGGTTGATTCACTGTCCACCCTTGCGCGGATATCCTGGGTGGTTGTGTTTAAAGGACAGAAATTATGGGTCTATGGTTTGCACGCCATGTTCGCGTTTCTGCTGGTCTTCGGCGTAGCGCGTGCCTACGTGGACGGCCGGCTCGATGCCCGCGTTATTAGCCTAGCCATCGCACTCGCCGTGGTGTATGCCGCACAACGCTGGTTGCCCACGTGGCTGTGGCTGGGTGGACTTTGCCTCCTCTGGCTGGGCTTGATGGTCCATGCGCAGGATTTCATGTGGCTGGAATTCCCGCTTATTTTTGTCTTTCTGCGCGCCTTGCCCACCGTTCCTGGGTTGGTCTCCATCGCCATATTGTGGGCGGCTGCCGCTTTCATCCCCGCCTGGCTACATCCTGAGGGCTGGACCATCGCTGCTGCGGTAGGACCGCTTATCGGTACCGCCTTTGCGGCCACGGTCTTTTTCATCCAGCGGCGACTACAGGCGGAGGCGGCGCACCATAGGGACATCGCCAAACAGCTGCGCGAAACCCAGGCCGAGCTAGCCGCAAGCGAGCACCAAGCCGGCCGGCTGGAGGAGCGCGAGCGGCTCTCTCGTGAGATTCACGACACCGTCGCACAAGGTCTCAGTTCTATTCTGCTGCTCTCCCGTGCGGCCCGCGGCACCACTGATCCAGCAACCAAAGAAGAACAGCTGGAAATTATCGAGGAAGTCGCCATCGAGAATCTCGCCGAGGCCCGCCGCTTTGTCCGAGAGCTCGCCGGCCCCGATGAGCGGCTGGAAACCCAGCTCAATTCCCTGCTATCCCAAATGCGCAGCCGCGTGAAAGCCTTGGGCGAAGATACCACCTTTGAACTGGTGGTCTCCGGCAGCGGCAAGGTGCCTGCCCAGATCAAAAAGGTCATTGTGCGGGCCGCGCAGGAGGGTCTCAATAACGTCATCAAACACGCCCACGCCTCGCGCGCAGTGGTCACGCTCGGACTTTTCGAAGATGCTGTCACCCTGGACGTTGTTGATAATGGATGCGGCGTAACCGCCTCCCCTAGCAGGGATAATAAGGATCATGGCTTCGGGCTTACCGGCCTGCGCGACCGCGTGGAGAGCGTGGGCGGCACTATGAACCTAGAATCGGGCGAAGGCACCGCCCTGGCCGTCCGTATCCCGCTGAAGGAGCGAAGCAATGGTTAATGTCATGCTTATTGATGATCACCCAGTGGTCCGCGCCGGCCTGCGCGCCATCCTCAATACCTTCTCCGATGTCGAGGTAGTAATGGAGGGCTCCACCGGCGCGGATGTGGATAAGCTTTTTACTGCAGATGCCCCGCAGGTAGATGCTGTGGTCTGCGATATCCAGATGCCCGGCGTGGATGGCATCGCAGCCACCAAGCGCGTAGTAGACGCCGGCGGCCCGCCCGTGCTCATCTTGACCACCTATGACGCGCAGGCCGATATCCTCGCCGCCGTGGAAGCCGGCGCGATGGGCTACCTGCTCAAAGACTCCCCCGAGCAGGCGTTGCACGAAGCCGTCCTCAATACCGCCGCGCACCGCCGCACCCTAGCGCCGGAGGTTGTGGATCTCCTCGCCCAGCGTGTGGGCCGACCGCAAGAATCACTGTCCACCCGCGAGCTGGAAATCTTGCGGGCGTTATCTAGCGGTTCCTCTAATAAGGAGCTAGCCAAGCAGCTGTTCATTTCCGAGGCCACGGTCAAGACCCACCTCATCCATATTTTCCAAAAGTTGGGCGTGGAAACCCGCACCGCCGCGGTGACCGTGGCACGAGAGAGAAAGCTCATTTGATGCTGGACTGCATAGTCATTGGTGCCGGCCAGGCAGGCCTCGCGGTGGGTTATTACCTGCGCAAGAAGGGCCTAGATTTTGTCCTTCTGGATGCAGAATCCGGTCCTGGCGCAGCCTGGCGCCATACCTGGCCCTCCCTGACGCTTTTTAGCAATGCGGCCTCTTCCAACCTGCCGGGATGGCCCATGCCCCACTACGAGGGCTTTCCACCGGCCAGCCACGTTATTGATTATTTTGCACGCTATGAGCAGCGTTATGAACTGCCCATTCGTCGGCCAGTCACAGTGGATGAGGTGACCCATGACGGCGCGTACTTCCACGTTTATGCGGGGGAAGAGAAACTCACCTCGCGCACGGTCGTAGCGGCAACGGGCACGTGGTCCGCACCTTTTATCCCCTACTACCCCGGCAACTTTGGCGGAAGGCAATGGCATTCCGCCTTCTATCCGGGCCCCGCGGACTTTGCCGAATCTACCGTGGCGGTCGTGGGCGCGGCCAATTCCGGTGCCCAAATCGCGGCCGAGCTCCTACTCTCCGGCGTAGAGACAACCTGGTACACCCGCAGCTCCCCGCGGTGGATGCCCGATGATGTTGATGGTCGAGTCCTGTTTCAGCGCAATCGCGCCCGCCTCAACGCAATGCTGCGCGGCGAACCAGACCCCGGCGCGGATTCGAACCTGGGCGATATCGTGATGGTCCCACCTGTCTTGCGGGCGCGGGATTCCGGGCTCTTGCAGGCCACTCCAATGTTTTCATCCCTCGATGAGGTCAACACAGACCACCTCATCTGGTGTACCGGCTTCCGGCCTGCCCTCCGGCCTATCCGCGGGCTCCTTGATGGTACCTCCCCCACCGTCGACGGTCTCTTCCTCGTAGGCTACGGCACCTGGACCGGACCCGGCTCCGCCACCATTACTGGGGTAAGCCCCTTTGCTAAACAGACTGCGCAAGCCGTTGCGAATATATGTGACTAAAGCTATAGGGTGCTCCCCACCTATTCGACTAAACTGCCTCCTCACAAGCAGTGCCAAACAATAAGGAAAAGCTGGTTTATTCATGTCCGCCTGGGATCTCTACGATGACCTCATCGATGCCATTCCCCGTGACATAGTGGTCTCCCGCGCCGCCCAAAACCCGCGGTGGACCCGCGTTTACACCGAAAGTCCTAGCTGCGGCGTGGCCATGACCATGTCAGCTACCTCCCGCCCCGCCCAGATGAGCGCCGAATACTCCGGCGTTCCCTTGCGCGCCATCGCACAACTGGCCAAGAGTTGGAATTTCTCAGAGGCATCCTTCGGCATGGCTGCGCTCAATTCCTATTACTCCACACCTTCCGTGGCCGATGAACATGGCTTTGCGCTTGCCGATGCCCCCTGGCCCCACATCTTCGATCCCTTCCGCGAAGCCGTCGCGGGTAAGAAGGTCGCCGTCATTGGCCACTTCCCTTTTGCGCCTAAGGCGCTCAACCAGGCGGCGGATTTTTATATGCTAGAGCGTTCGCTCAATGAGGGCGACTACCCCGATTCCGCCGCCGAGTACATACTGCCCGAGTGCGATTATGTCTTCATTACCGGCTCCGCCTTTGTTAATAAGACCGCGCCCCGCCTGCTCGAGCTCTCCCGCGAGTCCTTCAATGTAGTCTTGGGGCCCTCAACGCCTCTGGCCCCTATTCTCCTTCAGGACTACGGGGTATCCCAGGTCACCGGCATAGTTCCCACCGACGCCGCCGGTATGTTTGAGTGCCTCGAAGAGGGAGATTCCCTCGATATGTTTAATTTCGGGCACCGCGTCAGCCTGGGTACTTAGACAATTACTCCGGCCACAATCGCGGCGGCGAGGGCACCCAAGCCCAAAGCCGCCATCCAGCCGATAGCGCGGACGGCTCGCAGCTGCGCCTGTGCGCTCTTGCGGCTAACTAGGAACGCGCCCAAGGCCGCTCCAAGGGTATTGAAAACCACATCGTCGACATCGCTAAAGCCCAGTGAGAATAGATATTGGGTAGTTTCGATGCCCAAGCTGAGCGCCATGGCTAGAAGGATGGTTCCGCCACGGCCAAAGCGGACGTGGCGCGAATGTTGCCCCATCACTACCAAGCACGCGCCAAGTGGGAAAAAGAGCGCTATATTGCCCAAGGTATTGGTCCACGGGCCCCACCACGGATGAGGGTTATTAAAGCCGTTGAACATTTGCAGATCCAAGCTGCGGCGGGCATGTGCAGAGGCATCGAGCACGCCGGGAATATCAATAAACGGCTTGCCCACTGTAGCTACGGCAATAGCCACCACAACGACCACGCAGGCAACGCCAGCACTGCGCCACAACGTGCGCTTGGCAGGCGCGCCTTGCGCCCTTACCTGGTGCGAAGTGCGGGTGGATCCAGTGGTCGTCATCATAATGCCCAAGTTAACAAGCCTGTCTGAAAAATCCCAGGGAGATTCACTGTCGAATCCCTGCATCACATTTAACGTACGATGGTGAGCATGAGCACGCTACTAGTAACTCGCAACGAAGACAAAACCGTCACGACCTCCTTTGAAGAGGGAGAGTTCCTCGGCGAGGGTGACATTACCGTTGATGTTTCTTATTCTTCCCTGAATTACAAGGACGCCATGGCAATCGCGGGCGACCGCGGTGTCATGCGCACCAGCCCACTTGTCCCAGGCATCGACGTGGTCGGCACCGTTGCCGAGTCCAGCGTAGAGCGCCTACCGGTAGGCACCCTGGTTGCCTCCTTCGGTGATGGCCTTGGCGAATTCCGCCACGGCGGCTACACCCCGAAGCAGCGCGTTAACTCCCAGGCCACGGTCGCGCTCCCCGCAGACTTCACCGCTGAGCAGGCAGCCGCTGTCGGTACCGCAGGCTATACCGCTGCCCTGTGCGTCAACTCCTTGCGCGGGCTTCCCGACGGCCCCGTTTTGGTCACCGGCGCAACTGGCGGTGTCGGCTCCATCGCCGTGAACCTCCTGTCCAATGCCGGGTACGAGGTCCACGCCATGACCGGCCGTCCCGATGACTATTCCCAGTACCTTCACGAGCTCGGTGCCCACACCATTGTGGACCGCGCCGAGTTCGCCGAGACCGGAAAACCCTTGCAGAAGGCAACCTATGCCGGTGCTGTCGATACCTCCGGCTCCCACGTTTTGGCCAATGTATTGGCTCGCACGGTTTGGGGCGGCACCGTCGCCTCCACCGGTATGGCCGCCGGCCCGGATCTTCCCACCACCGTGCTGCCGTTCATTCTGCGCAACGTACACCTTGCCGGCGTCAATTCCGTAGACGCCCCACTGCACTACCGCCAGAACGCTTGGCAGCTCTTGGCTCGGAAGCTAGACCGTTCCATTCTTGAGTCCCTGACCACAACGATTCCACTTTCGGACGTGGTCGAGGAATCCAAGTCTCTTCTAGAGGGCACCCACCACGGACGCACCGTCCTCAAGATTTCCTAGGCCGCGCCCTAGCTAAAATTCCCCGGCACCCGCCGTCATGGCGGGTGCCTTTTGCATACGCGGTTAGGCTTCAGAAGCGAACTCTCCAGCGCCCTGCTCATCAATCCCACGCAACAACTTCCGAGAAATTTCCCCCAAAGTTTGTAGGTCTTCGTCACTAAGGGTGCTCACCACGATTTCATCAACTGCGGCGGTATGGCGCGCTATTGCCGCACTGAAGGCAGCAGTCCCCTTTTCCGTCACAGTGACTTCAATGGCTCGAGGCCCAAGTTCCGGCGCTTCCCGCCTGGAGACCAATTTTCGTGACTCCATGCGCACCAGCTGTCGATGCAGGCGCGATTTTTCCCATCGTAGTTCCGTCCCCAATTCGTGCGGACGGGTATGAATTTTGCGACGACGATGCAACACCGCCAAGACCGCATAGTCCGCCTCGCTTAGACTAGAGTCTCTCTGCAACTGTGCAGAAAGTCGCGCATGCAGCACCTCTTGCATAGTGACAAAATCTCCCCATGCCGCACTCTGCTCCACACGCATGGCTATTCTCCTTCGGTTGCCGTTATTTAACAGCTTATACAGCGCAGTTGATCTAGCAACCCGTTAGGCGATCGGGAGTTGATACAACAACTCCTACTACTTTAATATGGCGGGCGTATAGCACGTCAACAATTTAATGCCCCTACATCTTTAGGGCCAAAATCATAATTGCTTTGCTTTTGGAACACTATTGGCGGGGTTATCCAAATGCTCAATCCGTTATGTTATTGGCGTAAAAATTAAATAGTTAAACAAAAAGTTTTGGTAGCGATCCGTCCGCTGGAACAAACGGCGTCTCGGGAGAAGCGACTGAAGTGTTTAAAATGGCGAGCATGGATAAGCTATTTAGCACATGTGGTTCGATCTAATGGATATAGAAGAGCTCATCGCAGAGCTACCCACAAGCCGCGAAATATGGGATGCACCTGGATTTGATCGAGTCCTTTTTCACGCTGATCCGTCCGACATGGCGGTCACCGCGATGGAGTACGAAGGGGAATGGGCCGCAGTTCCTTCGTATCGGGGAGGGGAACAGGCCCTGGGAACGATTTATCGCGCAACGCCCTATATCGGCATTGTGGAAACGGGGGATTTACGCTTCGCAGCACTGGCGGATGCGCCCTTTGCCCTGCCAGCGGGAAACCCCGTCGGAGGCGAAAAGCTAGAGGGACAGGTCCAGCCGGCGGTTGTGGCCTTGCGGTACGAGGTGGGGGAGCCGGAGGAATTTTCTTTGAATTCTCCTGCTACCGAGCGCTTTTATCGGAACTTAAAGCCCAGCATGCTCAACCCGCAGGTAGAGGTGGCGGGGACTATCGGGGGCATCGCCAAGCACAGCAATGAGCTGGGCATGGGGGAGTTTTGGGTATGCGACCTCGACGGCCTGCCGCTCATTGTGAACGAGAAACTGGAGGTCGGCCATGGAATCCGGGCACACGGCATAGCGCTGTGCGCCACGGAGTTTTGGGAGGAGTAACTACTTGACGACGAGGTTGACCATGCGGCCCGGCACGTAGATCTTCTTCACTACGTTCTTACCGCTGGTCAGTTCGGCAATCTTGGCATCGGCCAGAGCCACCTCGAAGACCGCCTCCTGGTCGGCATCGGCAGCTACGTTGATGCGGGCCTTTACCTTGCCGTTAATCTGTACCGGCACCTCGATCTCATCATCTACCAGGTACTTTTCCTCAAAGGTGGGGAAGGGCTGATAGGTGATGGTCTCGTCGTGGCCAAAGCGCTGCCACAGTTCTTCCGCGATATGCGGGGCGATGGGGGAGACCAACTGTGCGATCGGCTCCACGGCGGCGCGCGGGGCCTCGGTGCGGTAGGTCTTGGTCAGGTAGTTGACGTACTCGATGAGCTTGGCCACCACGGTATTGAGCCGCAGGTTCTCATAATCATCGCGCACGCCCGCGATGGTGCGGTGCAGCTGCTTGAGATCATCCTCGCTCAAATTGGCGTCGGTAGTGGCCAGCTCTCCGGTGTCCTCATTGACGGCAAGGCGCCACAGGCGCTGCAGGAAGCGCTGGGAGCCGACGACGTCCTTGGTAGCCCACGGGCGGGAGGTGTCCAACGGACCCATGGACATTTCATACACACGCAGGGTATCGGCACCAAAGTCGCGGCAGATATCGTCCGGAGCTACAGCATTCTTCAGGGACTTGCCCATCTTGCCGTATTCCTGATTGACCTCTTCTCCGTTGTAGTAGAACTTGCCGTCCTTTTCTTCTACCTCAGCAGCTGGCACGTACACGCCGCGGAAATCGGTGTAGGCATAGGCCTGGATATACCCCTGGTTGTACAGGCGACGGTAGGGCTCTTGAGAGCTGACAAATCCCAGGTCAAAGAGCACCTTATGCCAGAAGCGGGAGTAAAGCAGGTGCAATACGGCGTGCTCGACACCGCCGACATAAAGGTCGACACCGCCCGGATCCTGTGGACCATGCTGGTCCGGTCGCGGGCCCGTCCAATAACGCTCGTTTTCGATATCGCAGAATGCCTCATCGTTGCGGGGATCGATGTAGCGCAGTTGGTACCAGGAAGAACCTGCCCACTGCGGCATTACGTTGGTATCGCGGAAGTAGGTCTGCGGGCCGTCACCCAAGTCAAGTTCTACCTCGACCCAGTCGCGCACCTTAGCTAGCGGGGGTTGTGGTTCGGAATCCTTATCCTCTGGATCAAAAGAAACCGGCTTATAATCTTCTACCTCTGGAAGCTCCACTGGCAGCATGGATTCTGGCAGGGCGTGGGCAAAGCCATCCTTGTCATAGACGATGGGGAAGGGCTCGCCCCAGTAGCGCTGGCGGGCGAAGAGCCAATCCCGCAGCTTATACTGCACCTTTTCCCGGCCAGAGCCGTCCTTTTCCAGCCATTCAATGGCCTTGGCAATAGCCTCGGCCTTATTCAGGCCGTTGAGATCTAGGCCCTTGCCATTGGCAGAATTAACCAGGGCACCGTCCTCGGTCCAGGCTTCTTCGTCTACGTTGCCGCCAGAAACAACCTCCGTAATGGGCAGGCCGAAGGCCTTAGCAAACTCGTAGTCACGGGTATCGTGCGCTGGAACTGCCATGATGGCGCCAGTGCCGTAGCCGGTCAGCACGTAGTCCGCGATAAAGATCGGGACCTTTTTGCCAGAGACCGGGTTGGTGGCATAGGTGCCAAGGAAGACGCCGGTCTTTTCTTTGTTTTCCTGCCGCTCTAGATCAGACTTGGCGGCAATATCGGTGCGGTAGGACTCCACGGCCTCCTTGGGATCATCGTGACCGTAGGTCCAACGCTCGTCTACGTCATCGTCATAAGGGATGGGGGAGAGGAGGGCGTCGACAAGCTCATGCTCTGGGGCCAGCACCACGTACTCGGCGCCGAAAAGCGTATCCGGGCGGGTGGTAAAGACCTCGATCTCATAGCCCTCAGCGGGGAAGGAGACCTCCGCGCCGCGGGAACGCCCAATCCAATTGCGCTGCATGGCCTTGACCTTCTCCGGCCAATCCAAAAGCTCTAAATCATCGAGCAGACGATCGGAATAGGCGGTAATGCGCATCATCCACTGGGACAAATTCTTGCGAAATACGGGGAAGTTGCCGCGCTCGGACTTACCTTCAGCGGTGACCTCCTCGTTTGCCAGCACAGTACCCAAGCCTGGGCACCAATTCACCGTGGAATTAGACAGGTAGACCAAGCGGAATTCATCGATAGCCGCGACCTTTTCCTCTTCGGTGAGGTCCTCGTAGTAGCGGCCGTCCTTGGTGGTGCGCTTATTGGCCTCTAGTTCCTTGATGAGCTCTGCAATCGGGCGCGCCTTCTGCTGCTCCTCATCGAACCAAGAGTTATAAATCTGCAGGAAGATCCACTGCGTCCACTTGAAGAACTCCGGATCCGTAGATTCTACGGAGCGGCGCGGATCGTGGCCGAGTCCCAACATGCCCAACTGGCGGCGCATGTTTTCAATATTCGCCTCGGTGGTGGTGCGCGGGTGGGTACCGGTCTGGATGGCGTACTGCTCGGCCGGCAGGCCGAAGGCATCGTAGCCCAAGGTGTGCAGCACGTTCTTGCCCAACATGCGGTTATAGCGAGCATAGGTATCGGTAGCGATATAACCCAGTGGGTGTCCCACGTGCAGGCCCGCACCGGAGGGGTAAGGGAACATATCCTGCACATTGAGCTTTTCCTTAGGCAGCTCACCCGCATCGGTGGCGAGCTCGCCTACCGGGTTCGGCGCGTTGAAGGTGCCATCGTCTTTCCAGTACTGCTGCCAGGTCTTCTCGATCTGGTTCGCCAGCTCCGGGGTATAGCGGTACGAGGTGGAATCGCTCTGGGTATTCATAATCAAACAGTGTAATAGCCGCGTGCCGGTGCGGTGTAGTTCGCTGCACGTTGCGCGTTCTTCTCGGCACGTGCACCCAAAATCTCCGCCAGACTCGCCCCCGACTTTCGGGTCATTTCCCCCGCTCGCAGCCAAAATGCAGATCTGCATGAAAATGATCTAGGCTGGGGTAAATGAGCCAGGAGAAGTTTCGCAGCCAGCTTTCAACTTTTGCAGACGCAGCGGTATTTCAGGGGATTCCGCACCTGCGCCTCTCCCCAGCTACCCACACTTTGGAACTATACCTACCGGCCGTAACCGCAGGCTATGAGCCAGAGGATCCCCAGTGGACCGTGTCCGCTCAGCTGCTCGATGACAGCGAGGACACTCGTAAGTTCTACTACGTGGAGGGCGAGGAGCCCGGCTTGTGGATCAGCATGCCCCACCCCTTTAGCCACCTGAGCGTCTCCTTTGAAGAGCACACCTTAGAATTCGCTGGCGTGGCCAATGGCGGCTTAGTGCTGGATTCCACCCATCGGCCGCTCGATACCACCGCAACGATACCTAAGGGCTCATATACCTTCATCGCCCCTGCTGGCACGGAATTCACCAAGGCTAAGGCCGGCGAAGCCCGCCTTCACGGCACCTGGGAAGGTTGGTCCGTCTTCCCGCTTGAGGTGAGCCAATCTTTTACGGTGGAGGCACCGCGCCAGGAGCCCGCCACCGTCAAGGTGTCTGGCAGCCCTGACTTTGCCTGGGATATGGCCGTGAAGTCGTTGCCCAATGCCCACGGGCTAGATGGCGAGCTGGTCTATACTCAGTCTCCTCGCGTCATCGCGAACACAGAGCTCAGCATGGAGTTGACCTACGTCCCCATCGGTGGGGAAGAGGAAGCGGTGCTGGAGGATGAGCTACCGGAGGGCATCCATGAGGTGCTCCCGGCAGATGCCTTCGAAGATCCCTGGGTAGGCCGTTACCGCTTTAGCTTGTACAAGGACGAGGAACTGGTGGATATCCAGTACCTTAACTTCGCGGAAACGCTGCACATGCGCGCCAAGAACGAGGGTCCGCGTGGCACTAATTTCCGCTTCATCGACGCCCTAGGCAATCTTTCACCGTTTAGCTATGCCTTGGCCTCTGCGCCGAGCAAGCCCATCCAGATGGAAAAAGGCCAGCGCGTCTTTGGCGAGGACGAGAGCGTGCGCGAGGAAACCATCGGCAGCGAGGCCGGCTATGAGCTGACCTTCCAGGTGGAACCGGCAACGATTCGTACCCGCGTCAAACGCACCGCGGCCGAACCAGTGGATTACCTAGATAAGCAAATTATCCTGGCAGATCAGCTCGATGCCGATGCCCTCTTTACCATCCACTCGCCGGAGCCACTGCCGCTAGCGAAGTTCGTGGTCATTGATAAAAACCAAAAGATCAGGGACCTCGTCACCGCCAATGGCTCTACGGAGGCGGCTACCAGCCTATCCGTGCCGAATCGCGCGCTGAAGTCTGCGCTGACGAAAAAGACCTCGCTGGAGCTTTATCTCTTGTGGTCCACGCTCTCCTATGAGGAGTACCTCGAGGGTCTGCCGGAAAAGGAGCGCGCAGCGCACCAAAAGCGCAGCTTTGACCGGCGCGTTATGGAATATGAAGCCACGGCGGCCAGCGACCTCATCTATGCCGCCATCGCCACCGTACGCAAAGCTCCGTTGGTCTCCCGCGCCACCATCGAGGATGGCATCCTCGTCCCCGACCAGCCACACGAGGAAGAGGTGGAGCTGCTGGCATGGGCTTGGCCACTGGGCAATCCCGCAGGCGAGCCGCTGCCACTCGAACCCACCGAGGAAGGCTTCGAGCTGCCCGAGGAGCTGCTCGATGCCGGCCACCTCATCGTGGATTTCCGTGAGGACGAGCCGGCCAGCGACTTGGCCGCGCCGCAGTACCCGCCGGCGAGCGCGCTCATCATCTTCCAGGATGGTGAAACCGCAAACACCGAGGGTATGTGGCCCACCTACGCGGCTATGCGCCGCCTAGCGCCCAAGGCCAAGGAAACTTTCGAGGCGATTATCAAGGACATTGAGGCCGATCCGCGTGCCAGCATGGATGCCCTCATGGCGGCGGATTTTGAGCCGGGTCAGCGCATGCGCGCTTTTGTCCGCACCGGCTTGGTCTCCCGCAATTTCCGCCGCGAGGAACCGGCCGAAAAGCCTTCCTCACTGCTGGCCGCGCTTGCCGACGCCGCCCATGACTACATCGAAGCCCACGGCTCCGCCGCGCTCGCGCGCGTGCCGTCCACCGGCGTCGACGATGTCACCCGCCCAATGCTGCTGATGAGCGCCACGGGAGAGGCGCCCACACCATCGACGGCCAGCGATCAGCTCTGCGACGATGCTCACCGCATCGCTGCGCTACGCGAATGCTTTGCCAACGACCTCGCGCTCACCCGCCTGGGCACCATCTCCAACCTGCGGAGCACCGCCATGCAGCTGCGGGTAACGCTGCAGCAGCTAGGTGTGGATAAGTCCGTACTGCACACCTTGCTCGCGCTCGATGCCTTTGGTGATGGCAATTCGGAGCTCGGCGATTCCGCCTGGATGCCGTTTATCTCCTACGTCTTTGCCATCACGGCGCGCGGCGTGGCCAATGGCAAGCTGGCTGATCCCGCTTTCGCCGCCGCGCTTGACGGCGCCCTCCCGCAGCTAGCTGAGGCCGTCTCCCTCGCTCCGCAGCTGTTTTACCGCGATATTCTCACCGCGGAGGCGCTCACGCTCAGCTAGTGTGGCAGGCATGCAGGTCATTTCCACCAATGTCGCCGTCCGCCGGCCAGACCCGAGCGGGCGGCACGAGTTTTCGGGCATCGACAAGCAGCCGCAATCCTTCATCGATGTGGCCGCGCCAGGCCCCCATTATGGCGATGGTTCCGGCGTGCGCGGCGATATAATTGGTGACACCCAACATCATGGCGGCAATGATAAAGCCATCTACGCCTACGCCCGCGAAGAGTTGGACTACTGGCAATCCGAGCTTTCCCGCCCGCTGGCGTCTGGCTGCTTTGGTGAAAACCTCACCACCCAAGGCGTCGACCTGTCCGCTCTACTCATTAACCAACGCCTAAGAATCGGCACCGCTGTACTTGAGGTATCCGTTCCCCGCCAGCCCTGTTCCACCTTTGCCGGCTGGCTAGGGGAGCGCGGGTGGCTCAAGCGTTGGACCGCCCGTGGCGATTGCGGTACTTATCTGCGCATTATTTCCCCCGGCCGCATCCAACCCGGCGACAGCATCACAATGGATACGCCACCCAACCATGACATCACTATGCGCATCGCCTTTGCCGCCAAAATGGGCAACCGTACTCTTGCCCAGCGCGTTATCGAGGCCGGCTGCCTGCCCGCGCACCAGCACAACAATCTTCGCACCTAGCCCTATAACGTAAGCCCCCTGGGGCTAGTTTTCAGTCCCTACGCTACGCACCGCACCCTACATCCATATCCTCAAGCGACGATCCCCAGGTGCGCCTAAAGTAAAAGCACACCAGCCTCGATGGCTGGTGTGCTTTTAATGCTTCAGGCAAACAGGGGAGTAACTGTATTACTTACTCTCGTCAAAGTGTAGATGGTGCCCCTTGGCCTTGGGGAAGCGACCGTGCACAAAGAAGTAGTAGATGGCTGCGATGACTACGAGGGCCGCAAGGATGAGGTACATGGTGTCAAAGCCGGTTGCCCCAACAATGGGGCCTAGGCCGAACGGAGCCAGGCCAATGCCTAGGTCCATCAGGAGGAACATGGTGGAGATACCCGCGCCCATCTGTGCGGTGGGTACCGAGCGCACAGAGATGGCCTGGCAGGCGGGGCTGAGGGTGCCGAAACCCAGACCGGTGCAGGCGCCTGCAACCACCAGCATGACGTCGTTGGTGGGGAAGCCCATGAGGAGCAGAGCGATAATAAAGGCTGCAAGGCCGAGGTACATCACGGCGTTATCGCCCTTGTGGTCTTGGATGCGGCCCAAAACAAAGCGCATGATAAGCATGGTTACTGCGTAACCAATAAAGAACAGACCTGCACCGGTAACAAGGTCTTCCTTGCGCGCATAAGCGTTGAGATAAGTAACCACACCGGAGTAGGCGATTCCGACCAACAACATAAACAGGCCGATGGGAACCACGTTGGGGTGCACGGCATTGCGCAAAGTAAAGGCCGGCTTCTCGGCGGAAACTTCAGCTGGGTAGCGCAGCACCAAGGCCAGGACCAAAGACACGACATTAGCGCCTAGCGCTACAGCAAAGAGCGTGTTGTAGCCAATGTTATTAGCCAAGAAGAGGCCGAGTGCTGGGCCGAAGGCCGTTGCCAAGGTAGTACCGAGGGCGAAGTAGCCAGTACCCTCCGCGCGGCGCTCGTGCGGAATGACGGACTGTGCCACTGCCATAAGCGCGGTGGAGGTCAAAGCGTAACCCGTGCCGTGCAGGAAACGGACGATGATAAGAACGGCGACGTTCTGTGCAAAAAAATACGCCACAGCAACGACTGTGACGAAGACTAGGGAGGTCAGGGCGGCCTTCTTGTGGCCTACGCGGTCCACGAGCCAGCCGGAGAATACGCGCATACACGTCGCGCCCAGAACAAAGGCGCTGGAGGCAAAACCACCCACGGTATCCGATGCCCCGAAGCTCTCTACCGCGTAGAGGGCCATGGTGGTCACGGACAGGTAGAAGACCAAAAACTGACAGAAATTAGCCACCCACGCGAGAACGAACGTGGGCGTAATCAGCTGCGGCTTAGCCGCAGATTCAGTAGACGTCATATATTCACTCCAAATAACAAAAAGAAAATTCCCTCCCCACGAACAGGCCATAAGGCCACGTTTCGCAGATGAAGGAAATACAAATCAAATCATACGGAGAGGAACTATACGCCCCGCAAGCTTCAATGGTTAATCAAAAAGCCCTCTTGGTCTTGTTCGGCCTCACTTTTTGCAGCCCAATGCAAACAATATTGACGACTTGAACAGGATAAATGCTTTAGGTCGGGAAGGCGGGCTCATTTTTAATGAATGTTTACATTATTAAGCCGCAGCCGGGCCCCGAAAGGGAGCCCGGCTGGCCTGTGTGTCTTTTCAAACGCTTGCGTTTCTAAACATTGGCATAAGGGTCACGGATACCCAGGTATTGAACTGAGGTATATTCCTCAATACCTTCGGCGCCACCTTCGCGACCCAAACCGGATTGCTTGACGCCGCCGAATGGGGCAGCGGCATTGGAGATGACGCCGGCATTGAATCCCATCAGGCCAAATTCGAGACCATCGGCCACGCGCCACAGGCGGTCTGAGTTTTCCGTAAAAACATAGGACGCAAGACCATATTCCGTCTCGTTTGCTGACTCTAGGGCTTCCGCCTCCTCGCTGAAGATAAAGATAGGTGCAACTGGGCCGAAGATTTCCTCCTGGGCCACGCGGGCTTCACGTGAAACATTGCTCAAGATCGTGGGGGCATAAAAGTGACCCTCACCTTCGCCACGCTTGCCACCGGTAACAACGGTGGCACCCTTTTCCACTGCGTCATCCACTAAGGCAGCAATATTGTCGAGCGCCTTGGCCTCAATGAGGGGACCGCAGGTAACGCCTTCGTCCAGGCCATTACCCACGACGAGCTTGTTAAACTCCGCCGCCAACTTCTGCGTAAACTCTTCCGCCACGGACTCGTGCACTATGAAACGGTTGGCCGCAGTGCAGGCCTCACCAATATTGCGCATCTTCGCACCCATGGCCCCTGCTACGGCCTGATCGATATCCGCATCCTCAAAGACGATGAACGGAGCATTGCCGCCCAGCTCCATGGAGGTGCGCAGCACATTATCCGCGGCACCCTTCAGTAGAGTCTTGCCCACTGGGGTGGAGCCGGTGAAGGAAAGCTTGCGCAGGCGATCGTCGGCAAGCAAAGGCTCCGAAATGGCTGAGGCAGAGCTTCCGGAAACCACATTGAGCACACCCTTGGGCAGGCCGGCATCGAGCATGGTTTGCGCAAAGTACTGCGTAGTCAGTGGGGTGAGCTTGGCCGGTTTCAGAACCATGGTGCAGCCTGCCGCAACAGCAGGCGCAACCTTGCGCGTGGCCATCGCGAGGGGAAAGTTCCATGGGGTAATTAGCAGGCATGGCCCGACCGGCTTGCGGCGTGTGACCATACGCAAAGTGCCCTCCGGAACGGGGGAGTAGCGGCCATAATCGCGCGTTGCCTCTTCGCTAAACCAGCGCAGGTACTCAGCACCATAGGTGACCTCACCTTGAGACTCGGCAAAAGGCTTTCCCATTTCAAGTGTCATCAGCGTCGCGAACTCATCGGCGCGCTCGTGTACCAGCTCGAAGGCCCGGCGGAGGATATTCGCCCGCTCGCGCGGGGTGGTTCGTGCCCACTCATCTTGCACCGCACAAGCAGCATCTAGAGCGGCTACCGCGTCAGCGGAATTAGCAGAATCGAGCGTAGCAATGGTCTCTCCGGTGGCGGGATTTTCCACCGTGAAAGTCTCGCCGGAAGATGCCTTTCGCCACTCGCCTCCTATCAAAAGTTGGGTAGGAACTTTTGCCACTACCTCATTAGGGCTCATAGTCATTTACATCACCTTTCTTCCCTTTGTTAATGCACCCAACAGTACCCCACTCGTTTCTTTAAAGTCCCGAATACGGCTTCTGCTGCGAGAAAGCCAGCTCGGGCTGTGAGAATATTTATCGGCAATATCTTCCGCGGTATAGAAATTTAGGTTAAAGTAGCTGCCATGAAGAACATGACTACTGCTTGGTGGTGGCGCGCGTAACCCGCGGGCCATCTTTCGCAACCTATTTTCAGGCTCGCATTCTGCGGGCCTTTTGGCGTTTTTGTGCCTGTGCTCGTGGAAGCTTAATTTTCGTTTCCCATACCCACCCTCTCCGAAAGGGCACTGCAATGCCATACACCGCTACCCGCGACATACCCTACGACAGCGATGCGGCCGCCACATTTGACGCGCTCGCGCAACCGCACGACTCCATGTTGCTCGAAAGCGCAGACATCGAGACTAAGAAAAACCTCAACTGTCTCGCCATCCTCAAGGCAGCACTCAGAGTCACGTGCCATGGCCACAGGGTGGAGGTGCGGGCCTTCACCAACGCGGGGGAGGTGCTCCTTCCTCCTCTCCGAGACCGGTTCCGCCACCGCCTAGTTTCACGTGAAACTACTACCGCTGTATTCGAATTCCCGCCTTCTGCCGAACCCGACGAGCGGCAGCGACTCCTTGCTGAATCAACCGCTGACATTCTGCGATTCTTCCAATTAGAGGCCACCTATTCCTCTCCGCTACTACCATTTCTAGGGGGCGGGTTCGCTTATGACTACCTGGCCACCTTCGAAGACCTCCCCGAGGTTAAACCGGGGCCGAATTCCTACCCAGACTATGAGTTCTTGGTGGCTCAAACGGTCCTGGAGGTAGACCACCTGCAAAGAACTGCGCGCCTAGAGGGCTGGGATATCGACGAAGACCACCTTAAAGCGGAACTTGATTCCCTAGCCACGCGGCCGGAGACCCCACGCCCCACGGCACCACAGAGAAGCAAGATCCGTGCGGTGGCTGACGCGGATGACGCAACGTTTCGCGCAGACGTGGAAAAGCTACAACGCAATATCCACGCCGGCGATATCTACCAAGTAGTGCCCGCGCGTTCCTTCACGCTGGAATGCCCTAGCGCCCTCGCGGCCTACCGGACGTTACGAGACACTAACCCTTCGCCCTATATGTTTTACGTTCGTGGCGACGGCTATGAGCTATTTGGCGCGTCGCCAGAATCCAATCTCAGGTTCACGCCGGAAGATAGGGGAGTGCAGCTCTATCCCATCGCTGGCACTCGGCCGCGCGGGCTGCGCCCGGATGGGAGCATCAGCCATGAGCTTGATATCCGCAATGAATTAGAGATGCGTACTGACCACAAAGAGATTGCGGAACACACGATGCTAGTAGACCTAGCACGCAATGATCTCGCGCGGGTGGCCGTTCCTCGTAGCCGCCAGGTGGCAGAGCTATTGCAGGTGGACCGCTACTCCCGTGTGATGCACTTGGTCTCCCGAGTCACGGCGAAGCTCCACTCAGATTTCGATGCGCTCGATGCCTATCGAGCCTGTATGAACATGGGCACCCTGACGGGTGCGCCCAAGCTTCGTGCCACCGAGCTGGTGCGGCAAACGGAAGGGACACGCCGCGGATCCTACGGCGGGGCAGTAGGTTACTTGCGCGGCGATGGCGCCATGGATAACTGCATTGTCATCCGCTCCGCCTACGTCCAAGACGGCACCGCAGTAGTGCAAGCCGGTGCCGGTGTTGTCAAAGATTCCGTCCCACAGGCCGAGGCCGATGAAACGGTGCATAAGGCCTACGCCGTGCTCAATGCCATTGCCGTAGCACACGGTGCCGAGTTGGAGGTGCAGCGATGAGTTCGCCACACATTGTCCTTCTGGATAACCACGATTCTTTTGTTTATAACCTCGTCGATGCCCTAGCTGGGTTCGATACCACAGTATTTCGTAACACCGTTGCGGTCGATGAGGTATTGGCGGCGCGGCCCGACATAATTGTGCTTTCCCCCGGACCCGGCCATCCACGGTCGGCCGGCTGCATGATGGAGCTTATCGACGCCACCCTTGACACCACTCCCATCCTCGGCGTCTGCCTCGGCTTCCAAGCGCTTCTTGAATACCACGGTGGGGCAGTTGCGCCCTGCGGCCCGGTACACGGGAAATCCGTTCCGATGACTCTCACGCCAGCCGGGGTTCAGCATCCCGTACTCCAAGGGCTTGCCACCGATACCGAACCTGATCAACCAAATAGTCTCGGCACACAGATTCCGGTGGCACGCTACCACTCGCTCGGCTGTACGGATATCCCGCACGAGATGCGCTGCCTAGCACACACTTCCTCAGATATCGGCGAAGTAGTGATGGCCGCGGAGACAAAAGACGGTATGGGGCTAGGTCTGCAATTCCACCCAGAATCCGTCCTCACACCCACTGGACCCGTAATGCTCCAACGCTGCATTCACCAACTATCTACCCACACCACTATGGAGAAGGAAAACTAAAATGAGCCGAACACCACTGCGGACCTTTCAGGCCTATCTAAGCAATCCACAACCCACCATCGAAGAAGCCACGGAGGTATTTACCCCCTTGGCCGTGGGCGCCTACGACGATATCCATATCGCGGCATTGCTCGCTCATATCCGGGCTCGGGGCGAGACTTTCGCGGACGTTGCCGGCGCCGCCAAGGCTTTCTTAAAGGTGGGCTATCCCTTCCCCATCACCGGAAAAGGCCTTATGGATTCGGCCGGCACTGGGGGCGATGGCGCAAATACCATCAATATCACGACGGGGGCCTCGCTCGTCGCCGCTGCCGGGGGAGTGAAGATGATCAAGCACGGCAACCACTCGGTCTCTTCCAAGTCCGGATCTGCGGATGTACTCGAGGCTCTTAATATCCCGCTCGACTTAGACGCCGCCCGAGCGGTCCGCCAATTTGAGGCCTCGAACTTTACGTTTCTATTCGCCCCCGCCTACAACCCAGCCATCGCCCACGTCCAACCGGTGCGCAAGGCACTGGGCATCTCAACCATATTTAATACCCTCGGCCCGCTCTTGTCCCCAGGACACCCATCACTCCAAATCATGGGCATTGCAAACCCAGATCAAGGCCAGCTCATTGCAGAGGTCTTTCGAGAACTTGGCCGCGAGCGCGCCTTAGTCGTCCATGGAGCCGGCACGGATGAGATTGCCACTCATGGCACCACGCAGGCTTGGGAGCTCAGGAACGGCGACATTATCACCTACCAGCTCACCCCTGAAGAGCTCGGTATCGAGCGCCACGAGCTCGCGGAGCTTGCCGGTGGGGATGGCGCTGCAAATGCCTTAGCCCTCCGCGCGGTATTTGCCGGCCGAGGTAAACCCGCACACGTGGACGCCATCGCTGCCACCGCCGGAGCCATGTTTTACCTCAACGGGACCACGAGGAGTATCGCAGCAGGAGTCTCTCACGCTAAGGATCTTATTAATAGCGGCGCTGTCGAAAAGTGGCTCCATATCCACGAAAGCGCCAACTATGCGGTAGGGGAGAAGAACCAATGACGGCGAAGGAATTGCCAACCGTGCTACAAGAGATCGTCGCCCAGCGCCGCACTCATCTGCCGGCCATTCGCGACAGGTTGTCCTACGTGGACCTCGCTAGCGTACCGCCTTCGGAGCGTTCGCTTGTCGAAGCCCTCGATGGCACCAATCGCTTCATCATGGAATGTAAGTCTGCCTCGCCATCCCTGGGGTTGATTCGCGCGGACTACCGTCCGGGCGATATCGCTCGCATCTACTCACGCTATGCCTCCGCCATTTCGGTGCTGTGCGAGCCTGCGCGCTTTGGCGGCGACTATGACCATCTGCAAACCGTCGCCCAATCTACCCACCTGCCGGTGCTGTGCAAAGACTTCATTGTTGACCCCATTCAGGTTTACGCCGCGCGACACTACGGAGCCGATGCCATCTTGCTCATGATGTCCATCGTGGATGATGACACCTACGTTAAACTCAAGGCGCTGGCTGATGAACTGGGGTTAGACGTCCTGACTGAAGCCATCACCGAGGAAGAGGTGGAACGAGCGCTGCAATTAGGTGGCGACATCATCGGTATCAATAACCGCAACCTCCACGATCTCAGCATCGACCTAGAACGAACCGAGCGCCTCGCTAGCCATATCCCTGAAGGAAAAACGATCGTCTCGGAATCCGGAATCCGCGACAATGCCATTGTCCGCCGGCTGGGCTCTCACGTGCACGCATTCCTTGTAGGCTCACAACTCAGCCGCCAAGAGGATATCGATCGCGCCGCTCGCGATCTTGTCTACGGTGGCAATAAAGTATGCGGGCTTAACTCTGCCTCCGCTGCGCAAGCGGCGCGTGCTGCAGGGGCCCGCTACGGAGGACTTATCTTCGTACGGGAATCGCCGCGCAGTGTTTCACGTGAAACCGCGCGTGACATCATCTCCGCAGAGCCGGGTCTGGACTACGTGGCCGTGACACGTTCTTCGGATATCGAAGAGCTACAGAGACTTTCTGAGCTCCCAGGACTCAAGGCACTTCAGCTCCACACCCCATTCCAAGGAAGTGGGGAAGCGGAAAGAGAATTCCTACGCCAGGTACGCAGCGTCGCGGGCGGATTATCCGTCTGGCGTGCCGTCGATATGCTCAGCCCCGATTTCGCAGGACTGGCAACTGACCTTGTCCCAGAAGTAGAAGCGCTAGTCCTGGACTCCGGAAGCGGCGGGTCAGGAAGCTCATTCGAGTGGAGCACTATCCCCCCTGAAGTTAAGGATAAATCCTTCCTCGCCGGTGGCCTCCGGTTAGACAACCTCGAAGAGGCTCTGTCGATCGGCACGATGGGGCTCGATCTCAATTCGGGTCTAGAGTACGCACTCGGCCGCAAGGATTCCTCGCTTGTGTCCCAAGCCTTCCACATCATCCGACGCTATACACACCCATAGAAAGGACACGATCATGACCGTTTCACGTGAAACACTCCTTCCAGCATACTTTGGTGAATTCGGTGGACAGTTCGTCCCAGAATCCCTTATCCCCGCCCTCGACCAACTTGAGAAGGCTTTTGTAGAAGCACAGAATGACCCGTCCTATCGCGAAGAGCTCAGCGGCCTTCTGCGTGACTACCTTGGCCGGCCCACGCCACTGACAGAGGCAAAAAATTTAGGCGGTAAGGCGAGGATCTTCCTCAAACGTGAGGACCTCGTACACGGTGGCGCGCACAAGACGAACCAAGTCCTCGGACAGGCCCTCCTCGCCAAACGTATGGGAAAGACTCGCATCATTGCAGAAACGGGAGCGGGCCAGCACGGCACCGCCACCGCACTGGCTTGCGCACTCTTAGGGCTCGAGTGTGTGGTCTATATGGGGGTAAAAGACGTCGCGCGGCAGCAGCCCAATGTCTTCCGTATGGAGCTAATGAACGCGAAAGTCGTAGCCGTTGATACCGGGTCCGGAACGCTTAAGGACGCGGTGAATGAAGCGCTCCGCGATTGGACCGCTACGTTCCATGAATCCCACTATCTCCTCGGCACTGCGGCTGGGCCACACCCTTTCCCGACTATCGTCCGGGAGTTCCATAAGGTCATTTCCGAAGAAGCTAAGCAGCAGATGCTTGAGTGCACTGGCGGCCTGCCGGATGTAGTCGTCGCCTGTGTCGGAGGCGGTTCCAATGCAATCGGCATGTTCGCAGACTTCATTGCGGAGGAAAAAGTGGAACTCGTCGGCACTGAACCGGGCGGTGAAGGACTGGACTCCGGCAAGCACGGTGCCACCATCAACAACGGGACCGTAGGAATACTCCACGGCGCACGCAGCTACCTCATGCGGAACGCAGACGGCCAAGTGGAAGAGTCATACTCCATTTCCGCCGGACTCGACTACCCGGGAGTCGGTCCACAGCATGCTTACCTTCACTCCAGCGGCCGAGCACAATACGTTGGCATTACAGACGCCGAGGCATTGGAAGCGTTCCAACTGCTATCCCAGCGGGAAGGGATCCTTCCCGCCCTTGAGTCTTCCCATGCTCTTGCTTATGCCTTGAAACGGAAGGATGAGGACATCACCATTGTGGTCTCTTTGTCTGGTCGCGGCGATAAAGATATCGACCATGTTCGCCGCACACTTGAGGCCCACCCAGAATTTAAACAGCAGGAGAAGCACTAATGAGCAATCGATACGAGAACCTATTCCGATCACTGCGCGAAAGGGGAGAGGGCGCGTTCGTCCCCTTCCTCATGTTGGGCGATCCCACCCCGGAGGACACGCTGGACATTGTACGAACCGTTGTCGCGGCCGGTGCTGATGCACTAGAACTTGGCGTCCCATTTTCTGATCCCGTGGCCGATGGACCGACCATTCAGGCGTCTCACCTTAGGGCGCTAGCGGCTGGCGCCACCGTAGATTCCGCCCTAGAACAGGTGCGGACGATTCGCTCAGAATTCCCTGAGCTTCCCATTGGCATGTTGATCTACGGCAATGTGGCTTTCACGCGCGGCTTCGAGCACTTCTATTCCGAATTCGCTAAGGCAGGCGCGGATAGCACCTTGCTTCCCGACGTCCCCGTACGCGAAGGCGCTCCATTCATCGCTGCAGCAGAAAAGGCCGGCATAGATCCGATCCTCATCGCCCCGGCTCGTGCCACCGCGAGCACCCTCGAAGGCGTCGCTCACAGCTCGCGGGGTTATATCTATGCCATTTCCCGCGACGGCGTGACAGGTACCGAAAGAGAATCTAAAACCATCGGGCTTGAAGAAGTCGTAGCAAACATCAAAAGATTCGATGGCCCGCCGGTACTGCTCGGCTTCGGCATTTCAGCACCCGAGCATGTGCGCGATGCCGTGGCAGCCGGAGCGGAGGGGGCTATTACTGGCTCGGCCATTACTAAAATCATTGATCGCCACGTTTCACGTGAAACCGCTGCAGAGCGGACTCAGATCGAAGGGACCTCAGGCCGCGCTCGCGTGGACCCCGCGCTGCACAAAGAACTCGCTGAATTTGTCACCCGCATGAAGGCGGCGACCCGAAAATAGCCCCACAACGCATTAAACCCCTCGTCAGCTCTCGACAGCTGAACGAGGGGTGTGGTTTTGGTGAGCCTCTACGCGGTTGCTTCTGCAGATTCCTCTTCGGAGGGGTCTTTCTTGTCGCCTGCGAATTTGTCCACGATCATCGCAATAGCACCGTCGCCGGTGACATTGGCGGCAGTGCCGACCGAGTCGATGGCGATGTAGGCGGCGATCATGAGCGCCACCATGCCATCATCAAAGCCCATCATGTCTGCCAGAAGGCCGGCCGCCACCATGACGGCACCGCCCGGAACGCCCGGAGCAGCAATCATCATGATTCCCAACAAGAAGATGAAGCCAAGTCCGGTACCGGTACTAATATCAAGGTTTGCCATATACACGATCGCAAAGGCATAGAGCGTCAGCTTAATCATCGAACCGGACAAGTGGATGGTCGCGCACAGCGGGATAACAAAGCTTGCCACCGGCTTTGAAATGCCATTCTTAAGCGTAGACTCCAAGGACACCGGGATAGTCGCGGCAGAAGAGGAGGTTCCCAAAGCCGTGAAATAAGCCGGCAGCATATTGCGAAGCGCCTTGAAGGGATTCTTCCCGGTAATCGCACCAGCAATGATGTATTGCAAGACTAGGTAGACTAGGGTCATAACAACTGCCAAAACCAAAACCTTGGCAAAGGCCGAAAGTACCGAGCCCAGATTGCCATTCATGCCCAATCCCAAGAACATGCCAAAGATATAGAAGGGCAAAATCGGCACAACAAACCCCCAGATTACCTTGACTACTACGTTCTCCAATTCCTTGGTGACAGCGTACAAAGTATCGGACTTCACGGTAGTCATAGCTACACCAATGCAGAACGACAATAAGAGGGCAGTCATAACCTCAAAAGGCGGCGCCATCTCCACCTCGAAGTAGGGAGAGAGTGCACCCTCATCAATATCGGAGACATTAGTAATCAGATTCTGACCACTAAGCATGGTGGGGTAGAGCCAGTGGGCAAGCACATAGGCAAGAAGACCGGCGACAATAGTGGAGCCATAGGAAATCCCCGCTGTAACCCCCAGCCACTTACCGGCACCACGCCCGAGACCCGCAATGGACGGAGCGATCAGCGCGAAAATAAGGACCGGGATAAAGAAGTTGAGGAAGTTGCTAAATAGTCCATTGAAGGTGGCGAATACGCGACCAAACCATTCTGGCGCGAATCGGCTGACCACCACGCCAAGGATGATGGCAACGATAATGCGGAACAACAAAGATTCCGAGAGTTTCTTGAGATTCATATACTTACAATCAGATCGGGTGCTCTACCTCTAGGACTAAACGACCGAGGCGAAACAGCGCAGTGCGGAGGCCAAGGTCGATTCAATATCTATCAATCGACCTTAAATGCATACTACCTGAGCACACACAGCGACAGAGCACTCGGCCTAGGCGCAATTTTTATCTCAGCACTACAAGGCTAAACTGAATACATGATCGCAGTGGGAATCATCTTCTTCATCCTCGCCGTCTTCCTCATCGTTGTAGGTACCATGGCCTCAACCAAGCGCCTACCCGGAAATAACTACATTGGCTTGCGACTGCAAGAAATCCGCAAGTCTCGCGAAGCGTGGGATAACGCCCATCGCATCGCTGGTCCATTCTGGATCCTCAGCGGTGTCTGCCTAATTTTCGGTGGAATCGTCGCGCTTAGCGCTGAGGGCTGGATGTGGCTCCTTCCGGTTCTTACCTTTGTGGCGGCAGTTCTCGCCCTATCTGTAGGTTCCAACCTCGGCTCGCGTGCCGCGTTCCTCTACGAACAGGCACACGCTAGTGAAGAAGGTTGTGGGGATTCCTGCAATTGTGGCTCCGACGGTTGCGGTGGGGAAGAGGCTGCCGCGGCTTCTGCACCGCAGGTCGATGTCGACGCACTCCGTCACGCCGCACGAGAATCTGACAGATAGCAGCGCCTGCTGCACAACCGCCCCCCCTCTGGATAAGAATTACGCCTCATCCAGAGGGGGAATTTTTGTAGCTATTTCCTCCTTGATTTCTAGTGGTCGTGGAAACACCTGACATGGGTTAGGTGATTGTGTGGAGTCGAAATGGGTTCCGGATTCTGTTGTTGTGGCGCGGTTTGCGTCGTTGGTTCGGGCTGGTAGTTCA
>NZ_JAKRDU010000013.1:0-55315 GCF_022347325.1 Corynebacterium nasorum | reverse complement strand
AACAACAACAACACAACAAAATACAACAAAGAAGAGGACGGTATACCACCGCCCTCTTCCTTGCGTTTTACCAGCCCTCCCGGCTGGTGGAGGGCCTCATCTGCAAAGCCAAGAGTACGGCTGAAGGCTATGGAGGGGAGAGTCTGGGCGGACTCACATCTTGTCACCGGCCCACAACGTGGCAAGGGTGCCCCGAGCTGTCTATGCAGTCTCGGGCTATTGAGCTATTTTTACTACCACCACACTGCCTATCCTGTAGCAGCCATCGGTTTCAACATAGGCCACCGAGAAGCCGCTAGCACGAGGCTCGGCGTACCGGGCTTGTGCTACTGAAAATCGATGAGACGGTGTGTGTATAGCGGCAGGGCGGACTCAAACTCGCGCGGCTTTTCACTCAGGGGATCAGTAAATTCGATGCGCGTGGCCGTTAGGTGCATGGGGATACGCATATCCTCTGCTTCTTCGGGAAAGATTTCTGGATAGACTGGGTCACCCAGGATAGGTACGCCTGCTTGCCACATATGGAGACGCAATTGATGGGTCTTACCCGTGGTGGGGTTTAATGTGTAAATTCCTAATTCTGGCAGGTGGCCGTGTAGTTTATCATAAGGGGCATTGTCTATGCGCTCGACTGAAGCGAGGGTAGTGAACGCATTAGGGGGACCGTCGCCAATTCGGCCCTGGATTTCGCCGGGGGTCTTGGTGAGGTGCGAGGACCATTGGAGGGGCGTCGGAAAGCGCCGGTATTTGGCGATCGCTTGATAGGTTTTTGAGACTTTCTTTTCAGCGAAAAGGGTTTGGTAGGCACCGCGCACCTCACGGTGTTTGGTAAATAGCAAGATTCCGGATGTAAGTCTGTCTAGACGGTGTGCTGGTGCTAGTTCGCTATTTCCGGTCATTCGCCGCAGCTGGACTGTAGCGGTCTGTACGATATGTCGCGCCCGTGGCATGGTGGCCATGAACGGTGGCTTATCGGCGATGAGAATGTGTTCATCTTCATAGAGAACGGGGATGTCATAAGGCACCGGTATCTCGGGCGCCGGCATGCGGTAGAAAAAGACGTCCTCATCTTGGCGCAAGACGGATTCCGGTCGGAGCTGGGTTTGGTCGCGTAGGACCACCTCGCCGGAGTCAAAGCGCGCTTGGAGCGCGGCGGCGTCATCGTGAGGATGCCGGTGGCGTTGTGCCGAGATTACTGCACTAAGAAAATCCCAGGCGGTTATGTTTGCCTCAGGGGTGCGCACGCGGGTTGGGTTTAGGCCGTCTTTAATCGGTAAAGGCGTGAAACCTTTTCTGCGATGTACTAAGGTTTTGTCCATGGATTTTAACTCTCTCATTGAACCGGTTGTTGCCTTTTTCTCTGAAGGTATCGGCGCCGTAATTCGCACCGTCTTGGAATTTGTTTACACCGTTATGTTCCCGTCGAATTCTGAGGCCGCAACCATCAACCCTCAAGCCTAATCCGTACTACAATTAAGGTATAACCACGGAAAGGACACATCATGGCCAAGGAAGACATTGTAGTCGTTGCCGTTGACGGTTCGGAAGCATCCAAGAATGCAGTCCGCTGGGCCGCAAATACGGCTATGAAGCGCGAGATTCCTCTTCGAATTGCATCGAGCTACACCATGCCGCAGTTCTTGTACGCAGAGGGCATGGTTCCGCCGAAGGAACTTTTCGATGACTTGCAGGCCGAGACGCTGGAAAAGATCGAAGAGGCTCGCGCTATCGCTCATGAGGTTGCCCCAGAGCTGAAGATTGGTCACACGGTGGCTGAGGGCTCCCCGATCGATATGCTGCTGGAAATGTCGCATGATGTCACCATGATCGTCATGGGTTCCCGCGGCATGGGTGGCTTGTCTGGCATGGTGATGGGCTCTGTCTCCGCTTCGGTTGTCTCCCACGCTTCTTGCCCAGTGGTTGTCGTTCGCGAAGATAATCACGTTACGGACTCCACCAAGTACGGTCCTGTTGTGGTCGGTGTGGATGGCTCTGAGGTCTCGCAGAAGGCCACTGCTTATGCATTCCGTGAGGCGCAGGCTCGTGGCGCCGCTTTGATTGCGGTTCACACCTGGATGGATATGCAGGTACAGGCTTCCTTGGCTGGTCTTTCGGCCGCCCAGTCTGAGTGGGCTGATATCGAGAAGGAGCAGAGCGAGCTGTTGGCTGAAAACCTCAAGGAGCCGCGCGAGGAGTACCCAGACGTAGAGGTCAAGCAGCTTATCACCCGGGATCGTCCAGTGAGCGCTTTGACCGAAGCCGCAGAAGGTGCGCAGCTTCTGGTTGTGGGCTCCCATGGCCGCGGCGGCTTTAAGGGTATGCTCTTGGGCTCGACCTCTCGCGCATTGCTGCAGTCTGCACCATGCCCGATGATGGTTGTTCGCCCGGATGAGGACAACTAAAAGCTACTGCGTATAAGGTGCTCCGCCCATGTAGGCGGAGCACCTTTGTTGTTGCGTACCCCCTAGAGCCGGTTCGCTCGTGTACGTTGGAGTGTGCCCGTTAATTTAGGAGGATTGCATGAATTTGGGTTTGGGGCTTTTTAGCTCGATTGTTATCGGTATTATTGCTGGCTGGCTGGCAGAAAAGATTATGAAGCGCGACCACGGCTTGTTGACCAACCTTATTGTTGGTGTGCTGGGCGGCATTATCGGCGGAATGATTATCCACTTCCTGAACATTGAGGAAGGCGGATGGATCTTCTCCTTGATTGCCGCTACTGGTGGTGCTTGTATCCTGTTGTGGATCGTGGGGCTCATTAAGAAGTAGCCCGCATTTAATTCGCGTACAAACCGGTTTGTCTATAAAGTATAGATGAACCGGCTTTGTCGTTTTAGAGAGGAAACCATGGCAGAAAAGAAGTCGCGCCGTAATCGGCCCAGCCCGCGTAGTCGGCTGCTGGAATCGGCGACCAAGCTTTTTACTACCGAGGGCATTCGTGTCATCGGAATTGACCGCATCCTGCGTGAGGCGGACGTAGCTAAGGCTTCTTTGTACTCCTTATTTGGTTCCAAGGATGCGCTCGTAATCGCCTATGTGGAAGCTTTGGACGAGAAGTTCCGCCAGGATTGGGAGCAGCGCACTGCGGAGATGACGGATCCGGATCAAAAGATCCTGGCCTTTTTTGATAAAGCGATTGAGGAAGAACCCAAGCAGGATTTCCGCGGATCCCACTTTTTGAATGCGGCCGGAGAATATCCGCGACCAGAAACTGAAGCTGAGCACGGGATCGTGGCCGCATGTATTGAGCACCGTAACTGGGTGCACTCTACCTTGACGGCATTGTTGACTGAGCGCAATGGGTACCCATCCTCTTCGCAGGCGAGCCAGCTTTTGATCTTCTTGGATGGTGGTCGCGCCGGCGCTCGGCTCACCAAGGAGATTGGGCCGCTGCAGACGGCTCGCGAACTGGCTACTCAGATGCTTTCTGCTCCCCCTGCTGATTATTCGATTTAAGGTACTTTCGTGCCTCCATACGTAGCCGGTTGACCCGCTTCTTCTCTTCCTTGGAGAGGGCGGGTTCTTTTTCGCGCTTGCGCCAGCGGCGGATGCTGTCTCGGCGCATAGTATGAACGTCCTCAGTAAGTGGGTAGTCGCGGTGCAAAATGATCTCAAACATGGCGGTTTGGATCAGCGTGAAGAGATACGCGCAGCCCCAGTAGAGAATGATTGCTACCGGGATTGGTCCGGTTTGGGCCAAGTGCCATAGGAAGAATGGGATGACTAAGAGCAAAAAGCCCATGATGATGAAGACGCGACGGTTGACCTTTTGATCAAACTGAGTGGTGCGGAAGCTGCGCACCAGAGAAATAACAGAATTAGCCATGGTAAAGGTAATAGCGGCTATCAAGATGGGGTTGATGAGGTCGCCGTGTTCGCGGGCGAAATCCGTCAACGGGGCGCCGTAGAAGGTAGTTTGGCGGAAGGCCGACACATCGGAGGCATTCAGCATTCCCACGGTGGTGGAGCCGCGCTCGATATTAGACATGCGCAGGAGCACCTGGTAGAGGCCGATGAAGGCCGGGATCATGATGAGTGGGGGAAAACAGCCCGCTGCAGGGTTATAGTTGTAGCTCTTCATGAGGTTCTTTTCCTCTTGCATGAGCTCCACCATTTCCTCGGTAGTGGTGGCGTTGTTCATCTGCTTTTTGATGCGGTTGTTTTCTGGGCGGATGAGTGCGCCGATACGGGCGGAACGTACGGAAATCCAGTTCAGGGGGACAACGACGCCACGCACGGTGATAACGAGCAGAATGATCGAGATCAGCCAAGCCGTGGATTCACTGACGAAGCTGCTGACGATCCAGTGCCAGAATTTCATGATTCCAGAAACCGGGTACATGAAGACTTCGTACATACTTAACCTTTCATGGGCAGTATGGTCTAAGGCATGACTAAAGTTCTTGGGGAACTCATGCTAACCATTGGCGTGGTTCTTTTACTCTTTGCATTCTATGAAGCCTATTGGACAAATGTAGAATCCGGGCAGTTGCAAGAAGAGGCGAGTGCCGATCTTGAAGAGCAATGGAGGAACCCACGCCAGAAGATGGAGCCGGAATTGGGCGAGGCATTCGCCCAGCTCTACATTCCCACCTTTGGTTCTGACTATCACTTCGCCATCATTGAGGGCACCAATGAAGATGATCTGCTCCGCGGTCCTGGTCGCTACGTAGATTCCCAGATGCCGGGGGAGATGGGAAACTTTGCCGTTGCCGGCCACCGCGTGGGCAAGGGGGCTCCCTTTAATGATCTAGGCAAGCTGGAGACCTGCGATGACATCGTGGTGGAGACGCAAACGGAGCGAATCACCTATCGCGTACTGCCCATTGATGGAGAGCAGGCGGATTGCTTTAACGGAATACCGCCGGAGTATTCCCACGTGGTTGGCCGGCATATTACAACGCCTGGCGATGTCTCAGTGACCAACCCAGTACCAGAGTCTGACGCCGCGCCGAATCGCGAGATCCTTACCCTGACCACGTGCCACCCGCAATTTTCCAATGCGGAGCGCATGATTGTGCACGCTATGGAAGTAGAAAAAGAGGAGAAATAATGTATCGCGCTTTATGGAATTTTTTGCCGGGGCCGACACCGGTGAAAGTCATCTTGGCCATCGCCATTGCGGTGGGAGTTTTCTTCCTGCTGATGGAGGTTGTATTCCCGTGGCTGTCGCCAATGATGCCGTATAACGATGTCGCGGTCTAAAGGCCTAAGTTCGCAATCGCCTCGTGGGCGATCTGCTCTGATTTAACCGTTTGTTGCTGGTTGCTCCAGACCAGCACCGCGTGCGTGTCCTTCTGCACGGCGTATACGGCGTGTTCATCGACCACGCCCCGGCCGCCTTCCCAACCGTCAAAAGAGGCGGGTTCGGTGGCGTCGATAGGTGCGGCCCAATCCACTGCGGCGCGAGCGTCTTCGGCCGTGGGCATATCCCGCACGATGACGGTGGTTTGCGGGTCGTCCTGATAAGACCAGAATACGCAGGCTGGGGTGGGAAAGCGCGTGTCGATGCCCTGTTTGGTCAGGCGCTGGCCGTTGGTTTTTTCTAGCCAGCCGGGGCCGATATAGGGGCAATCGCTCCAGTCATTGACCTCCGCGGTCTGAGAGACGTTAACCTCGGGTGCTTGCGATGATTCTGGGGTTACCGGGGTGTTTGGCGCAGGGGCGGGCGTGGATGAATCGCAGCCGGCGATCCCAAAAGCGGCTAGGGTGAAAAGGGGAAGTAGGCTTTTGCGCATGAACTCCACAATAGACCGGGATACCGATGCACTCCGCACCGGCATCCATATCCTCACCGCTGGCCTGCTGGTGGTCGGCATTTTCACCTCGGCGCGGATGCCGCTTTCCCAAGCGATTATTAACCTGCTGCTCTTGGTGGGTTTTGCGGCGGTATATTTCGCGGGCTCGGTGTACGGGGAGAACTGGGCTAGGCCGGTGCGCTACTTATGGCTATGCATCCTATCGGTGCTGTGGATAGCGGACCTTTCTGTGGCTCCAGCGGCAATCTATTTGGTCTTCGCGATGTTCTTCCTGTACCTCACGGTGCTGGATATGGCGGCGGGCATAGTCTGCGTTATTGGAGCCTCAATCATCACCGTGGCGGTGCAGATACCGCAGGGGCTAACTTTTGGCGGGGTAATGGGACCGGCGGTCTCGGCGTTGGTGACGATAGCGATTACCTATGCCTTCCGTACGCTGTCACGGATGAATAAGGAGCTGATTGAAACTCGGTCGCAGCTAGCTGCCACGGAGCGCGATGCTGGCATGGTGGCCGAGCGTCAGCGCATTGCGCACGAGATTCATGACACCCTTGCCCAAGGGCTGTCTTCTATTCAAATGCTTTTGCATTCGGCGGACCGCGATTTGGATAAGCAGGACGTGGACAAGGCGCGAGAGCGAATTGAACTGGCCCGAAGGACGGCCGCGGATAATCTGCATGAGGCTCGGGCGATGATTGCGGCCTTGCAGCCGCCAACGCTCAATGAGGCTTCCCTTGAGGCGGCGTTGACCCGCATGGCGGAGAATTTTGGTGCTACTGGAGATATCCACGTAGAGGTGGAATCCGAAGGTGAAGTACAACAGTTGCCCATGAAGGTGGAGGCGGCGTTATTGCGGATTGCGCAGGGGGCTGTGGGGAACGTCGTCAAGCATGCAGGGGCGAGCCGCGCCCGGATTACGGTGACCTATGAGGGTGATGAGGTGCGCCTGGACGTGGTGGATAATGGCAAGGGCTTTGATCCGGCTGCGGTGGAGAGTACCCCTGCAGGTCTGGGACATATTGGGCTGGCCGCAATCAGGCGCCGCGCGCAGGAGCTAGGCGGGGAGGTCATTATTGAATCCGCGCCGGGGGAGGGCACTGCTGTGTCAGCTAGTATGCCCTTAAACAGCCGAGTAGATTAAACTTTTGGTTGACAATGACATCGATAGGAGGAATGTCGTGATTCGGGTCCTATTAGCAGATGACCACGAAATCGTCCGGCTAGGCTTGCGCTCCGTGCTGGAGGGCGCAGAAGATATCGACGTCGTAGGGGAGGTCGCTACGGCCGAAGCTGCGGTGTCGGCTGCGCAGGCGGGCGGCATCGATGTCATCCTGATGGACCTGCGCTTTGGCGCCGGCGTGGAAGGGACTCGCGTTATGGGTGGTGCGGAGGCTACCGCGCAGATTCGATCCGCCATGGCCGCCCCGCCCAAGGTTCTGGTGGTCACTAACTATGACACCGATGCGGATATTCTCGGCGCGATTGAGGCCGGCGCCGTGGGCTATCTCCTCAAGGATGCACCACCGCAGGAGTTGCTCGCGGCGGTACGCTCGACTGCGGAGGGCGATTCGGCGCTTTCTCCTATCGTGGCCGATAGGCTAATGACTCGCGTACGCACGCCGCGTACTTCCCTTACACCGCGCGAGTTAGAAGTATTGCAGCTGGTGGCAGCCGGTGCTTCAAACCGCCAGATTGGACAAGATCTTATGTTGTCTGAGGCCACCGTGAAGTCCCACCTTGTGCACATTTATGACAAGTTGGGTGTGCGTTCGCGCACCTCCGCCGTGGCGGCTGCGCGCGAGCAGGGCGTGCTCTAGTTGGCAGCGTTATAGGCCT
Source organism: Corynebacterium nasorum (assembly GCF_022347325.1). NCBI lineage: Bacteria > Bacillati > Actinomycetota > Actinomycetes > Mycobacteriales > Corynebacteriaceae > Corynebacterium > Corynebacterium nasorum. Next base: position 47,720 of record NZ_JAKRDU010000013.1, on the reverse strand, counting down.
CGATGACGTCCTGCGGGATCTTGCCCCGGTGCGCCACTGGCAGCCCTTGGGTGCGTGCCCATGCGCGGATCTGACTCGGATTGGCGCGCTGTGCATTGATGTCCGGGGCAACGCGGGCGGCGTCCACGTAGGGGGCGAGAAGATTATGGAAGCGACGCGCGTTATCCGTGGAGAGATCGATAAGGTAGTTTTGACCGTTCACGCTGAAGCGAATGACTTCTAGCTGGTCTTCGGGAATTAGGGTGTGGTCCAAGTCGTCGTAAAATTGGGTCACTTCACGGCGGGACATTTTGCCTCCAATTTTCTAAATGCACACCAAGCAAAGAGAGCATAAACGGTGTTTAAGGGATAGGGCGATTAGAAGATTATCAGCATCTTTTTCTGGCTGAAAAGACTTTCCCCGAAAAATTCCGGAACTTTATGGAAAATAAATATATGCCACCACCGCCCCCTATTCGGTGGTGGCATAAATGATTTTACTGGGCCAGACGCTGCTGGATTTCCGCAGTAATGGAGTCAATCTCCGAGCTGATGGTCTTGTGTGCGCGGCGGCGCTGCTGCTCAGTCATAAACTCAGCATTGTCGATGGCGGAGTCTACTTCCTGGAGGCGGTCGCGCACATCGCGCTTGAATCCGGCCGGGATATCCGTGTTGTCGAGGGAGTTGCGGATGCCGGCGGTGCGGGCCTTAAGTGGTGCACCGTAGCCAGAGAAGGAAGCCATCTGGTCCGAAGTTACGCCGGCTTTGGCGGCCTTTCGCTTTTCGCCTTCGGTTTTCAAGCCTACGTAGCCGCGGTAGAGAAGTGGCAGCAGCAGGGGAGCGGCGGTGCGCAGTGCACCGGCGTAGCGCTTGACGTTTTCGGAATTAAAACGGCCGGCCTTGAGCTTGGCCAGTTCATTCTTGGCCATCTTTTGCTCGTGCTTGCGGCGCTTCTTTAGGCCCTTTTCCTCAGACTTGATGAGGTGCTTTTCCTGCTTGGCCAGAAGCTTTTGCTGGCGACGGCGGTCTTTAGACTGGGCCTTTACCTCTGCCCTAGCGCGGGTCTTGGCAGCCTTTGCCTGTGCGCGTGCTTCTTGGCGGGCCTTTTTAATTTTCTTCAAAATGCTCATTTAATTTCCCTCACGTTTGATCGAGTCTGGATTCAACTTTACCTTGCCGTTCCATTAAGCTCACCCGGTGTGGAGGATGTGGTTGTTGCTTCGGACCTTGTGGGATGCCGTTACCGCTTAGTGCAGCGGCGTGCGCACCCCGAAATGCCGCGTACCCATGCCTCAATCGTCCGGGCGGAGCGCCACGCCGCCGCCGTGGAGGCGGTCATGCAGTTGCTTCCGCGCAGGGGTTCCGGCCGGTTCCGCCGCATCGATTTAGAAGGCGATGAGTGGGAGCGCTCCATGCGCACCCTTGAGGCTGTGGTTTCCGGATATACGCACATCACCAATGCGGTCTTTGCTACCGAGGAGTGGATGGTGCACGTGGATGTGCTGCTGCGTGAGGGCGATAAATACACCCCGATCATCGTCTCCAATCATCGTGTGGCCCGCAAGAATGACACGAAGACGACGCTGGCGGTGCCCACCCACAGGTTGGGGCTGAGCGAGCCGCTCGAAGCCCCGTATAAGCTGCGCCACCATGCGGTGGATGGCTACCGCTTAGCTTTTGCCGCTCGTGCTTTGCAGGATCTAGGGCTTGATTCGGGCCGGGGCGGAGCCATTGGACAGGATCGCACGCGAGCATTTTTTACTGACACGGCCAGGTTTGATCTGGAACGCGCGTGGAATCAGCCGCTGCCTACTGCGCCGGTACGGGTTAAAGAGTGTGCTAGCTGCCGCTTCTGGTCTTTGTGTGAACCAGAGTTGGTGGCGACGGATGATATTTCGCTCTTTTTATCCGGCGACCGCGCTAAGCCTTACCGCGAGCGAGGTATTACTTCCGTGCAGGCGCTTATCGACGCCGACCTGGGCGAACCCTCCCGCCTTGCAGCCGCCTGGCGCGCCGGGGAAGTATTGTTGCGCCGCGGTGACGTGAACGTTCCGCGGGCGGACGTGGAAGTAGACGTGGATATGGAAGCCTATCTGGACCAGGGCGCGTATCTATGGGGAGCATGGTGCGACGGCGAGTATGTCCCTTTCGTGACCTGGGAGCCGTTGGGAGGGCGCGCCGAGGCGGAAAATTTTGCGGCCTTCTGGCGCTGGCTGATGGACCTGCGGGCGCAGGCGCATGCGCAGGGTAAAACCTTTGCTGCTTATTGCTACTCTGCCCATGGCGAGAATCACTGGATGCGTATGTCCGCGCGGCGCTTCCACGAGGTGGATGAGCGGGAGGTAGAAGAGTTCATCTCCTCGCCCGAGTGGGTGGATATGTTCGCCCACGTTAAAAGATCCTTCGCCGGCCCCTTTGGCCTGGGCCTGAAGGTTGTTGCGCCTGAGGCTGGGTTTACGTGGCCAGAAGAGGATTTCGACGGCGAAGAATCCGTGAATGCGCGGCGCGAGGCGCTAGCCGGGGACCTCGTGGCGCGGCAGCGTTTGCTGGACTATAACTCCGGCGATGTACAGGCCACCCGCGCGGTACGCGAGTGGATGGATGCCGGAGCACCGGGGGTTAAAGCGCTGTAAATAGGGCGTACACGACCGCGAGGATCGCTATGCCCATATATACCTGGTTCCATTCAGGTTCCGGCTTGGGATCTGGGCCCTCCGCCTTTTTCATTAAGACCTGTTTCTGGGCTTTGACCGCTCGGGCGATGAGCACGGGGTAGACAGCCAGAGAAAGGATGCACAGAAGGGAGGCGGCCACCTTGAGCAGGGAAATATCGGTACCGATCCAGATGAGTAGCCCGCCATTGACGAATGTGGCACGCAATAAGCCGAGTTTGTCTAGCTGCTGTAGGCCCGCTCGGACGGCAGAGGGGCCGCCACCCATGGTGGTGGGCAAGAGGTAACTCATGACGCCGATGAGGAGCTGACCGGCAAACCCCACCAGCAAGGCGAGGGAAGGCAGTGCCGGTGCAGGGGCGAAAAAGTGCTGGACGGTGTAATACGCCAAAGACAGCACCAGCCATAACGAGGCCATAAGGACGGAGACCGAGGCGAAAGTAATGCGATCGCGCGGGTCCTTAGCCACTGTGAGCACGTTATCGAGCCACTGCTGCAGACTCAGTACCCAACCGCAGCAGTACATGATTAGGCCCAACTGGGGGAATCCGAGGAAGGCCCCAATGATGGTGGCGGCCACGCCGACGGCGAGCAGGGCAAAGGAGGAACGCATGTGGCGATTGATACCTTGGGTGCGCCAAATGGAGGGGAAAAGGATGGTGAGGGAGCCGGCCGCTGCCAAGCCGATAAAACCGCCGATATTTGCGGCGATATGGGCGAGCAGCAGCGTAGGGTGGCCGGGGTGGACCGCTAGCAGTGCGCCAAACATGGCGCCTACCGGCAGGCAGAGGGCGGAAAGTGCATAGGCGCCCACCACCGGCCGGAAGCGCTTTTCTTTGGCGCCGCGCCATTGCCGGAAGAGCGATGCCGCATGCCAAAGCACCATGAGAGTAATGAGCGTGGCTCCCACCTGGGTGACTATCCAGTGATGGGACCAGAATTCCATAAGGATTTGGCCGAGTAGCGTGATGATGATGCCGGCATTGAGGCCATAGATGCGACCCAATTGGGCGGGCCGGGCGGAATCTGGGAGGCGCTGTTGGGTGAATTTTTCCGTCAGGTGCTGTGACCAGACCATGATGCTATTGCTCACTAGTCCGAGGGTGAACAGGTGAATGAGCACCCATCGGTAGTTCGGCACCAGGGTATGCGTGGCACCCACGAGGATGAAGACCATCATCCACAGAGATACGGGCCGAGAGGCCCTTCGGTGCCACGTCCGCGCCGACCACTTATTCTCAGGCATAAAACCGATATTAGTCGGATTTAATCCTGGTCCAAGTCAGTGCACTAAGGCTAAGGGCCACCGCGGTGAAGAAGGCAATGAAGAGGGGCCAAGAAAGGGCGTCGAAAAGCATGCCCGCACACGCCCCCACCACAGAAGAGCCGAAATAATAGCAGAATACGTACATCGAGGACGCCTCCGCGCGGTCATGGGTGGCAATCTGGCCTACCCACCCGGAGGCAGTGGAGTGGACGGCGAAAAAGCCCACGGTAAAGGCGATCATGCCCAGGAGTGTCATGGGAAGGTTACCGGCGCATAATGCGATGCCAAGGGTAAAAAGTGCGGCCGAAGCACAGAGGGTTTTCCCATGCCCGATCCGTGCCACGAGAGAGCCCGCCCGCGCAGAGGACCACGTGCCGGAAAGATAGAAGACGAAGGCCAAGCCGGCGAGTGAAGGGGCCAACCCAAAATCATCGATGAGCCGGAAGGTCAGGAAGTTGTACATGGAGACAAACGTGCCCATAGAGAGGAACGCGGTGAGAAAGAGCAAGGCCAAATCCCGGTTAGCCCAGTGGCCGAAAAGCGCCCGACTTTCGCTGGTGAGATGGATGGATTTCGGCCGGAAATTGCGTTGCGCGGGAAGCAGGAGCCACGACGTGATGGCAAAGGCGAGCGAAACTAGCGCCGAACCAAAAAGGGCCCAGCGCCACGTGGAAATCTCTACCAGCCCGGTAGGAATGAGACGGCCGGTAAGGCCGCCGACGGAGGTGCCTGCAATATAGAGCCCCATGGCGTGCGGCAGCGCTTTATCATCGAGTTCTTCAGAAAGCCATGCCATCGCGGTGGCAGGTGCACCGGAGAGGAGAGCGCCCTGCAGGCCGCGCAGCAAAATAAGATGCCATCCTTCGGCAGCGAGCGGCACAATGAGCCCCACGCTGGTGGCGGAAACGGCCGAAATAAGCAGGATGCGGCCGCGGCCGAAGCGCTCGGAGAGGATGGAAGCGGGGACGACGCACAGGGCCAGCGCGCCCGTAGCGGCCGATACGGTCATGGCCGCCTCGGTGGAGGAAAGACCCATGTTTTGTACCAGCGTGGGAAGAATGGCTTGGGTGGAATAAAGGCTGGAGAAGATGGCCAAGCCCACTAGGAGCATGGCTACCGTTGCACGCCGCGTTCTAGTCATGTCATTTAGCCTGCCTTGTGGCACTGCATGTGTAAAATGTGGAAAATTACAAAAAGTGATGCGGAGCATGCATGAATGTTGAAGATATCCGCGGCTTCCTCGCCGTGGTGGATTACGGTCGGGTTGGCGCTGCGGCCGATGAGCTGGGGATTTCCCAATCTGCACTGACCCGCCGCGTACAGCGCGTAGAAGCAAGCCTCGGTGCCCGTCTTTTTGAGCGCACTGGGCACACCCTGCATGTAAACTCGCGCGGAACCGTCTTCGCTGCGACAGGACGGGAAATGCTCCGCGCCTATGAGTCAGGCCGGGACGATGTAGCCCGCCTCATGGACCCCGAACGAGGTACCGTGCGCCTTGATTTCATGCACTCGCTCGGCACCTGGCTGGTTCCGGATCTGATCAAAAGTTATCGCACGCTGCACCCCCACGTGGATATTCGCCTGCACCAAGGGGCGGCGCAAGAGCTGGTGAGCAGAGTAGAAAATGGCGAATCCGACCTCGCGCTGGTAGGCCCGCGGCCGAATGCCGCATTGGGCTGGCACCAGATAAAGGTGCAGCGCCTAGGTCTTGCGGTACCGGAAGGCCACTGGGCAGCACACCGGCAAGAGGTAGATCTTGCGGAATGTGCGGCCGAGCCGTTCATCGGCATGCTTCCCGGCTATGGCACGCACATGCTCCTTGATTCCCTGGCGGAAGATGCCGGCTTTAGTCCCCACCTTGTTTTCGAATCGATGGAGCTTACCACCGTTGCGGGGCTGGTAGCGGCAGGCCTTGGGGTGGCGCTCTTGCCGCTGGATGATCCTTATCTACAGGTGGGAAGCCTAGTTCCCCTTACGCCGCCGGCGTACCGCGAACTCGGTTTGGTGTGGCGCGCCGGGGACGATGCGCCTCCGGTGCAGCAATTCCGGGAGTTTATCCGGGCATAGAAAAAGCCGCCCCAGAGGGGGCGGCCTGTGTAACTAAAAGGAGTTACTTGGTGGCTGCAGCGAAGCGCTCAGCAACGTCATCCCAGTTGAAGACGTTCCATACGGCCTTTACGTAGTCAGCCTTAACGTTCTTGTACTGCAGGTAGAAAGCGTGCTCCCACATATCCAGCATCAGCAGCGGGGTGAAGTTGATGGAGGTATTACCCTGCTGGTCAGTCAGCTGCTCGATGATCAGGCGGCCAGCAATGTGGTCGTAGCCCAGAACTGCCCAGCCAGAGCCCTGCAGGGAGGTAGCGGCAGCGGAGAAGTGAGCCTTGAACTTCTCAAAGGAGCCGAAGTCGCGGTTGATAGCTTCTGCCAGCTCGCCGGTTGGCTCGCCGCCACCATTCGGGGACAGGTTCTTCCAGAAGATGGAGTGGTTGGTGTGGCCACCCAGGTTAAATGCCAAGTTCTTGGACAGGGCACGGATACGATCCGGGTTAGCCTCGCCGTTGCGCTCTTCCTCGAGCGCCTCGAGTGCAGCGTTAGCGCCAGCAACGTAGGTTGCGTGGTGCTTATCGTGGTGGAGCTCCATGATCTCTGCGGAGATGTGTGGCTCCAGTGCGTCGAATGCGTATGGGAGGTCAGGAAGTTCGTAAACAGCCATTAATTTAATCCTTTCTTCGGGTACGTGTCCCGATGATAGGCACGGTTGAAAGATTTCGCCATGATTAATTCGAATTGTGGAACCAGCGCGAATATTAACTGGCTGTGGAATAGCTTTTCGCAGTACAACGTTGGGAAGAAGGAATAAGGAAGGAGCTATGCCTCATGTGGATGTTTAAACCAGAGCCCAAGCTCGTTGCCGCAGACCAAGCCCTGTCAGGGCGAGCCGAACCGATTCTGGCCCCTGCCCCGCATGCTGTTTTAGGAACGCCGATTACCGGACCGTGGAAAGAAGGGCAGCGCTCCATCCTCATTGCACTGGGATGTTTCTGGGGTGCGGAGAAGATGTTCTGGGAGACAGAAGGAGTGGAGTCCACCTCGGTGGGCTATGCGGGTGGCACTACCCCGAATCCTACGTATTACGAGGTATGCCGCGGACTGACCAACCATGCCGAGGTGGTTGAGGTGGTTTATGACCCGCAACGCATCAGCCTGCGTGATCTTGTGGTGCAGGCCCTTGAGGCGCATGATCCCACCCAGGGCTTCCGTCAGGGCAATGATGTAGGCACGCAATATCGCTCTGCCTTCTATCCACGCACGGAGGATGAGCGGGCAGAAATCCAGGACATCGTGGATTCCTATGCAAACAAGCTCAAGGAATTCGGATTCGGAGATACCACCACGGAGGTTAAACTCCTCTCCGATACAGATTCCGGGGAGTACTACCTAGCTGAGGACGAGCATCAGCAGTATCTACATAAGGTGCCCCATGGATACTGCCCGCACCACAGCACCGGGGTGAAGTGCGATTAAGCGTCGCGTCGGATGAAGCGGGCAATCTTCTTAGCCAACTTCGGGGTGAGCGATTGGCGCGATTGGGATCCTAAAACCTCGTCCCAATACCAGAGCATTTCCTCAAAATAGTTGTGTCCGTGCCCGCCGGGGACGTTGAGGGAATTGATTTGGTCCAAGCCAATTTGCCACCAGGTAATAAATGGCACCCAGTGCAGCTGCCGGAAGGTATCCGCGTGCAGGGCCTCCGGCTGCGGTTCATGGATCCATGTGGGCCTGCGCACAAGGAGATTCAGGTCCCACCACACGATGGCGTCGGAAGCGTGTTGGGCAATGAGCATGCGGGGCCGGCGCCAGGTATGGGCGAAGTCGTTGCCAAAGGCGTCGTGCAGCGTGTGGTCCGGGGCCGCCGCGTAGCGCACATGTTTACCGCCATCGATAACGGGCAGACGTTCCAAAGAGCCAATGTCTCGGCGCAAACGCTGGGTAAAATGCGTCATGCGTGGAGGGCCGGAAAAGACGGCGCCATTGCAGGCAGAAAGTAGGTCCTCCACATTATGGTAGTTATCCATAATGGCGTAGGCTCCAAGCGATTCACCTGCAAAATAGAGCCGAGGGCGGTTTTCCTCCGGTAGCTTATCTATTTCTTCTTGTATCACCCGAATCAATTCGCGGGCTGCCTGCTTCGGGGCGTTTTTATCTACAAGGTAAGCAAAGACCGAAGGCAGATAGGAATATTGCATGGTGACGGTGACGCAATCACCGCCGGTTAAAAACTCATAGGAGCACGCGCCCCAATTATTTATCCATCCCGAACCCGCAGGCATCTGGATAACAATAGTTTCGCGCCTTAGGGCACCAGTGCGCTCGAGTTCGGCGCGAACTTTCTCTGCGGATTGCCGGAAGGAACGCCCCGGAATGTATCCGGCATAGATGCGGATGGGCTCTTTCGCATTGATTCCTGTTGCCATGCGGATATCGCGGGCGCGGGGGCCATTAGAAACAAAGCGGCGCCCCTGCTGCCCCAGCGCCGACCACGGCTCGAGCGACCACGGGCTACCGGACCGCTCCGGCTCCCAAGGCATGGAGGTGCCGGGGAAAATTTGCTTATTGATTCTTTGCGCTTGGTGCGAAAGTGAGCGCAACCAGCGCCGAAAAACCACGCGATCAGAAAGGGCAAAGGCCGTTAGGCTCAGTCCTGCGGTAACAACCGGCCAAGCGATAAGCGCCGGAACCCAGCGTCCCAACTGGCGCGATAATTTAGTAACGGCCAGCTGTGTGGCTTCCCCGATAAGCAGTAGTGTGCCATAGCCTGCGGTGCCAGCGGCCAAGCCGATCGCCGCCGTAACGGGCCCGCGCACGAGCTGTTTATTTACTAACTCCGCCTGCTTTTTCTGGTTGCGCAACGAAAGTACGGCATTAAAGGCGGTGCCGGCGCCGATAGCAAGGTGCAGGATCTGTCGATGTTGTGGCCCCAGGCGGTCCTGGGGGCGCTTACCAATGCTGTTGAGTAGGAAGCTTGTCGAAGCCGCCCCCAAATGTCCGATGCCCTGGCCAATGGCTACATTGGCGGCAGTCACCCACCACGGGCGAGGGAGGAGAGAGGGTGAAATTGCTGCCCACGTGGCTAATTCCGCACCCAAAATTCCAGCCGACATATTGGGCGGTAAGGTTTGCCGGCTGGTCATACGGACGATGGGCGTGAGATCCGCGGCTACGCCAAGAGCGATTAGTGCAGCGCGGCGGAGAGCGCGTTTCATGATGCCCGATTGTCCCAGATTTCGGTGGGAATTTCAGGGTGAGATCTAGCCCGTGCAAAACCCCCAAAAAAGTTGCACAATGGGGTCATGGCAAATCATGTAGGAAACAAGGTAGTTCTCATCGGCGCCGGCGACGTGGGAGTCGCCTACGCCTTCGCTCTCATCAACCAAAGCATCGTTGACCACCTGGCAATCATCGACATCGATGAAAAGAAGCTAGAGGGCAACGTCATGGACCTCAATCACGGCGTTGTTTGGGCCCCCACCCGCACTCGCGTCACCAAGGGCACCTACGCCGATTGCGCAGACGCCGATATGGTTGTCATCTGCGCCGGTGCCGCACAGAAGCCGGGCGAAACCCGCCTCGACCTGGTGGGCAAAAACGTCAAGATCATGAACAGCATCGTCTCCGATGTCATGGCCAATGACTTTGACGGCATCTTCCTCGTCGCCTCCAACCCAGTGGACATCCTGACCTACGCCGTATGGAAGGCCTCCGGCCTGGACCACAAGCGAGTCATCGGCTCCGGCACCGTGCTGGACTCCGCTCGCTTCCGCTACATGCTGGGTGAGCTAGAAGGCGTTGCCCCGAAGTCCGTTCACGCCTACATCGTGGGCGAGCACGGCGATTCCGAGCTGCCGGCCGTCTCTACTGCCAATATCGCTGGTGTTCCGTTGTCCAAGAAGTTCGACACGGATCCGGAGTACGCTGAGCGCATCGAGAAGATCTTCGAAGATACCCGCGATGCTGCCTACTCCATCATTGATGCCAAGGGTTCTACCTCTTTCGGCATCGGCATGGGCCTAGCCCGCATTACCGCCGCCGTCATCCAGAACCAGGACGTGGCTCTGCCAGTGTCTGCGTATCTGCAGGGCGAGTACGGCGTAGAAGATCTCTACATCGGCACTGCCGCCATTATCAATCGTTCCGGTATCGTGCGCGCGATTGAGCTGCAGCTCAATGAGCACGAAAAGGAGCGTTTCGATGCTTCTGCGAAGACCCTGAATGACATCAAGGAAGAGTTCTTCGGCTAGTGAAGATTGTCGCCCACAGGGGATACTCCGGAAAATATCCAGAGCTATCCCCTCTAGCTTTTGAGAAGGCTTTAGATTTGCCAATTCATGGCGTCGAGTGCGATGTGCGCTTGACGCGCGATGGAAAGGTAGTGGTCCAACACGATCCCACGTTGGACCGCACTGCGGGGCGTCCCGGCCGCATTTCCAAGCTGGACTGGGAAGAATTGCGCGGCGTGGACATCGGTTCGGGCCAACGCATGATGCTTCTCGATGAACTCTTGGAGCTACTCGAGGGCAAACCGCACCACCTATACATCGAGACCAAGCACCCCTCCGGGCAGGGCGACATCTTGGAGGAGCAAACGGTGCTGCGCCTGCGTTATGCGGGGCTTTTCGACGATCCCCGGATCCACGTCATTTCCTTTTCCCACCACGCCATTCGGCGGATGCAAAACTTGGCGCCGCATATGGACCGGATTTATCTCCGCCGCGATTGGGAACGCCACGTCAACCGGCCCGATGTGATGTTGTCCAAGCCCACCGCGCTGGGCGTATCCTTGCTGCGTGCGAAGCTACAGCCAGCAATTATCGGTGCCCAGGGATTGCCTACTTACCTGTGGACCGTAGATAAGCCGGAGGATATGAAGTGGGCGTGGGCCAATGGGGTGGATATGCTCGCTACCAACCAACCCGAAGTGGCCCTGCATGCCATTGAGCTCTAGTAACCAGGTATCTTGGAAGCATGGCCAAGAAGAAAAAGAACAAGGAACAGCTGCCTGAGGGCATGTCCCGCCGCCAGGCAAAGCTCGCCGCCCGCGCCAAGGAGCGCGCTGCCCTAGAAAAGGATCCCCGCCCCTACGGTGGACTTGCTGCAGAGGCCAGCCTGGTCGCCATGCAGGAGTTCGTCCCCTCCGCTTTTGCCAAGCTTGAGGTCAAGGGCTGCGATAAGAACGTAAATGTAGCCACCGTCTTGCCGGGTGCTTCTGCTGCGCTAATTCGTGATGCCGAATTTGGCGGCGATGCCTTCGTGGGCTTGCAGGTACAGTCGCATACCCATAACCCGGGCCGCGACCTCGCCTTTGCCCTCAACTGGGTGAAGAATAATGAGCCTGGCGCCACCCTGGAATCCACTGCGGCTGATGGCTCGGAGCCGAAGCTGGAAGAGCTTATCGACGCCTCCGCTACCCTCGACGTGCAGGTGCACCAAGACTTCGAATGGTGGATCCCGGAGGGTGCACAGGTCACCCCGCAGATTGCGCAATCCCTGCGCGCAGCTAATGATTCCGTCATCGAGTCCCACGAAGTGGGCGAGAACATCACCGGCGCTGCTTTCTGGGCAAATGCCGGCGGTGGCAAGGCTCATATTCGTTGGGTCCGCCCGAGTGACGATGAATCCGCATTCTTGAATGCGCTGGCACGCGTAGCCGCCCGCGGTGAGCTGAACCTCGGTGAAGATACCAAGTTTGCCGGTGTCTTCCGCACCCACGGCCTTATTGCCCCAGTCTTTGACTTGGATCCAGAGGTTGACCACGCTTCCTATGAGGACCACCTCACCCGCGTGGATAAGGCCCTGGAGGAGGAAATTTCTAATGATGCTCAGCTCAGCGCCGATGAGCGCAAGCAGCTCGAAAACATCAAGTCTCGTCAGGTGACCTTGCGTTAAAGACATAAAAAATGGCACCTACTGTGGCGGAGGTGCCATTTTTTGATCCCTATTTGAGGGAATCCCACAACCCAGAGGCTGCTTCCTCGTCCCAGAGGACTACGTTGCCTACCTCGGTGTCTTGGAACCCACCGATGGGGACGGTTTCTGTTTCCACACCGGAGCCCATGGCAAGCGCCACGCGGGCAAGATGCCAGACGTGGTCACCGTTGCCCACGATGAACGAGGAAGCGGTGTGGTTGACCAAGGAGTAGGCGCGGAATGGGTTGATAATGGTGGCAGGAGAAGCCACCTTATCCAGCAAAGCGGAGAAGAATTCGCGCTGGCGCTGCACGCGGTCTAGGTCACCCATGGCAGTAGCACGGGTGCGCACGTAACCGAGGGCATCACGGCCCTTGAGTTTCTGGCAGCCGTCTTGGAGATCGATGCCGGCGAGCGGGTCATTGATGGGTTCTTTCACGCACACGTCCACGCCGCCGACAGAATCGACCACATTGGCCAGGCCACCCATACCGATCTCGGCATAGTGGTCGATGTGCAGACCGGTTGTCCCTTCAACGGTTTGGGCGAGTAGCTGCGGTCCACCGTAGGTAAAGGCGGCATTGATCTTGTCCATGCCAAAACCGGGGACTTCCACGTAGCTATCGCGCGGAATGGACACAAGCTTGGCCTTGCCGGTGCGAGGGATGTGCAGCAGCATGATGGTATCGGTGCGGCCTTCGCCCACATCGCCGCCGGTGCCCAGTTCAGCCTGCTGTTCTTCGCTGAGTCCCTGACGGGAATCGGAACCAACAAGCAACCAGTTGGTGCCGGCGGTATTAGGCACTTGGTCTTCGGGGAGCGCCTCGATACGGGTCAGGCGAGCATCGGTCCAAAACATGAAGACGAGGTTGAATACCAAGAGGACAACAAGCGCCATACCAATACAACCAAGGGCGCGCTTGGCCGGATTGACCTTCTTGCGGCGGCTATGCGGGCGCTGGCGGGGCGCCGGTCGGGGTTCGGTCCGACGGGGCGGTCGTTGCTGCGCTCGGTATTGACTCGGGTAGCGGCTCGGCGTTGGGGGCGGGGTGCGGCGCGGTGGCTGTTGCTGCCGCTGTGGCTGCGGAGCGCGGAAGGATTGCTGTTCCGGTTCGACGCGCCGCGGCGTCGGGCGGGCGGAGGAACGGCGTCGAATGGGGCGGCCGTATCGATCCTTGAGGGGACGCCCATCGGCCCCAAGGACGAATTCAGTGGAGGAACCGTCGCCGGCGCGGCGGGCCTCCCTATGCGGATCTCGTCCTGATTCAGTCATGCGCTATACCTTACAAGGTGCGGGGAGTTTCGCCCGCTTCGCGACGTCCCCCTAAGGGCATTTTCACAGGAAGGAATAACCCACGAAAGCGACGGCGTCGATAAGAAAATGCGCTATGACCAACGGCCATACCCGTCCCGTGCGGTGGTAGTAGTAGCCATACACTAACCCCATCACGATATTGCCACATCCAGCAGAAACTCCCTGGTAGAGGTGGTAAGAACCGCGCAAGATAGAGCTCGCGGCAAGTATTGTCGGCAGGGACCAACGGGCCTGGCGCAAGCGCGTCATAAACCACATCACCACCACGGTTTCCTCCGCAAAGGCATTAGCCGCTGCCTTAAAAAGGGAAACGGGAATATGCACCCAAGCATTGGCAAAATCGCCGGGGATGACCTCTTTGCTCCACCCGAAGTGGACTGCCGTGAAATATAGGGCGAGTCCCGGAATTCCAATAAGTGCGGCAAGCCCTGCCCCCTCCAGCCAGTCGCAGGCGCGGTAGGCGCGCGGGAAAATATGGTCCTTAGCCAGCAGGAAGAGTGCTAAAGCACCATAGGAGCAGAGTACGGCGGCCGAGCACAGCTGCAGGCCCATATCCACCCAGGCTAAAGAGGAGAGGCTGGAGTTGAGCGTGACCGATTGCTCATTGAGACGCTGCGGTGAGGCGAAGGAATTGATGAGGTTCAACACCGCCCGCACCCCGGAAATACCAAAGGTGAGGGTGAGGACGATGAGCAGTTCGGCGCGTAGAGACTTGGTCATGGGTGCAGGATATGGGCGAGGCCGAGGAGGGAGGCGTCGGAAAGCGTAATGCCTCCCAGGTGTACTCCCACCGGTGGGTGATTAGGAATGGTCCACGGCACGGAAATGGCGGGAAGTTGGGCCATATTAAACAGCGAACCCCACGGGGACCACCGGGTCTGGGCTGCGAAATTCTCCTCATGGGACAGAGACAGGAAATATCCGGTGCGCGGTGGATCCGTGGTCAGCATCGGGGTGAGGATGGCATCTACGCCCCACTCTTGGGCCAGTAGGTCCGGCAGCTGCCGAACGTGTGCCCGCGCCGCGGCCACCTCAGCAGAGCTGACGCGCCGCCCCTGCTGGGCAATCCACTCGGCGTAGCCTTCTGCTGGGTGAAGCTCCGCTAGGCGGGAGGTAAAAATATTCCGGAAATGCGCAAAGGTAGACCGAGCCTGAGGGTAGGGGGAAATGGGCACTACCTTAAAGCCGGCAGCCTGTAGGCGCTGGGCGGCCTCGCGGGCGGCGCGGAGGTGGTGCGCAGCGACGCTGACATCGCAAAACAACGGCTCCAGCAGCAGACCGATGCGGGCGCGCGGGGTGATCATGCGGTGGCCATGCAAAAACGCATTATCGGCCACGGTTCGGGTAATAAAACCCTGCACACCTAGCTCCGCACCCGCCGGTTTGAAACCCACGACGCCGCAGGCCGCGGCCGGCACGCGGATGGATCCGCCGCCATCGCTGGCGTGGGCTGCTCGCAGCAATCCTCGCGCGACCTGCACCGCCGCGCCACCCGAAGAACCACCTGGGGTGCAGCCGGGGTAGAGGGGATTATCGGGGTGGGGCAGGCCCACCGGTTCCGTATCTACGCGCAGGCCGAGCTCCGGAGCGGAGGACTTACCGATGATATGCGCGCCCTGCTTTTCCAAGTCCTCTATAAAGGAATCGCTACGCTCAGGGTAGTAGGTACGATCGATGTTTCCCAAGGTAGTGGGCATGCCGCGGACATCGCAGAGATCCTTAGCGGACAGGACCCAGCCGCTTAGCCGGCCGTAGGCGGAAGGCTTGCGGTCCAGATCCACGTAGGTAAAACCATGCTCTGCAGCGGAAAGGCCGTGCAGAGCTGAACGGAGTTGTTCTACGGAAAAGTCCATAAATCCTCAATATAGAGTCCCTGTGGATCGACTCGAAGCTGTTACTAGGTGGAAACGCTTGCCCAGTAGTACTTCAGCAAAAGCGAGGGAGAGAACTTCTAGGTTCTGTTATGGGTGGCCCACCTAGCGATCAGGAAAGAGGAGGTCAGTATGCCTAGGAAGAATAATTTCAAGGCCGTCCTCTTAGGATACAAGTTGCGTCGCGATAGGAACCGAGTACGCTACTCGCGGCGGGATGAGCCTAGGGCACAGGCGTACTACAGTCGGGATCTGTTAACTCGTTCGCATTTATTTGACACGAAAGCCAGCGAGCGAAGACAGCTTGGTGAGCCAGGGTCAATGCCTAAAGATAATCCAAGCGTATCGGGGTATAGGGATTGTGCACCTTGCTAGATCCCAACGGAATTGGTCGAAGTCCATAACCTCCTTACTTAGTTTCCGAGCCAGAGACCTTATCAAGCGGAAAGCGAAAAGTGTGCTGGCATGCGGCATAGTCTCCAGAATCCGATTACCAGTTTCACATGGAATGCGGGCTTTGCATGGGAATCAAAATTATTGGAGCAAAACAGATTTGATCCTAACCGAAGGCTGCCGCACTTGTTATGCCATCCGATCGATAAGCTGCTTTACTTCGTTGATCATGACCTTCCCCATTGCATTCCGGGGGAGAGAATCAGTGAAGTAGACATCTCTTGGAATTGAATGGGAGGCTAAATTGTCATCCACCCAGTCTCGGACATCGTCTTCGGTTACAGAAGATCCATCGGTAACTACAATAGCCGCAACTCGTTGGAATTTCTCGGCATCGTCAACCCCGATTGCGAAGGCTTCTTTAATATGGGGATGTTTCTCTATTACTTCGGTGACGGATTCGGGATGAACATTCTCACCGCCGACAATTATCATGGAGTCTGAGCGCCCGACAACATGTAGGTATCGCTCGGAGTCATAGAAGCCCATGTCACCCATGTTAATCATGCCTCCGGTGTTAGTGACGTAAGGTGGTTCTTTGTCGGGATTCGTGTACTCGTCTAGCATCATCGGGCTCTTCATTGCGATTTGTCCGATACGGCCAGTAGGTACTTTATTTCCGTTGCCATCATGAACTAAAACTTTCATTCCAGGTGATGGCTTTCCTACGATTGAAGGATCACGGAGGACGACCTCAGGGGAAGCGCAGGTTGTCATATCAGTTTCAGTTGACCCGTACAGATTGGAAACAATCGGACGGCCAAAACGTGAATTAGCGCGTTCGACCAAATCCTTCGTAACTTTATTACCGCTTGACCCTATCCATTTTAAGCTTTCAAGCGAGTAGTCATCGCTGAGCATGTCCTTCAAGAAGATAGGAGAAGAGATACTCCCTTCGCATTGGTAGCGATCGATGAGTTCCATGCCCTCTTTAGGGTCGAAGATCCGCCGAATAACCAGGGTATTTGCTCCGGCGAATGCAATATTAAGCCCGCCGTGTCCCCATGCATGGAAAAGTGTGCAAGGCATGTATATTGTTTGGAGAGGTCTCCAAGCCATTACCGAAAGGATTTGCCCCAATGTAATGGGGAACATTGGATCATTTCTACCGACTCCTTTAGGGGTACCAGTCGTGCCGGAGGAAAACAGAACATTAGGGGACTGTCCGGGGATGAGCGGAAGCTTGCCTTTCGGGGTCTGGTCAAGAACATGTGAAATGGAGTCTACGATGCGAGGGTGAGTGCTCTTGGAAGCTCGAGGACCGTTGAGGATAACTACCTCAACGGTGCTGGGCAGCTTATGGGCTAACTCGCTATCCGCGAAAACTAAACGTATATTGTTTTGGTTGATCAGTGTTGTTAACTGTTCTTTCGAGGCTTGCACATTTAGCATATTGCACGACATGCCATTATACGATTTTGCTATAGCGGCATCGATTGTCTCAATCGAATTTAGTGCAAGTACGCCATACGAAAAATCTCGACGCTTCACTCCGTGACTTTCTGCATAATCAATCAGCCAACGGGAGACGTGTTGAATTTCGGCGCTCAAATCTTGAAAGCTGATTGACCGGCGATCGTCTATCACGGCTATCCTGTTGGGGTGGTTCAGCCGGGCATTTTCCAAGTTGCGGGCGAAAGAAAAATGATAGCGGATTATATTGGGCAACGCCATAAGAATTGCCTTTGGGTTATTACCAAGTCCGATAAACCCGGCGTTATGGGCTGTTCGAAGCATGAACTTCATGCCGATTGCAGTCGCTTTGGCATTTTCTAGGGTTCTAATAAAGCGCACGGTTGTCCTTTCAGGTTGGATAGAGACGAAGCGTAAAAATTATAAGGCGAATAAATTATAAGGCGAATGAACCTTAATAGCGAGTTCTTGCAAAGCGTTAGCGAAACTTGAGGCCCTTATTCGCATAACATGGTGCGTTATAAGTACGCACGTGGTAACGGTATATGTGCTGACGCGAGAACACGTTTATGTAGCGAACTGACTACATTCCTAATGTGTTGCGAGTTTAGACTGGAGAGAACATGAATATTAATCGCGTAACTGTATTTGGCGGCGGGACCCTCGGTGCCCAAGCGGCATTGCAATTCGCACTTTACGGAAAGCAGGTCACGGTCCTAGGCCGTTCCGATAATTCTTTGGAAAAGGCACTCAGTCGCATTCGTGCATATTCCAAAAAATATGAGGAAGAAACGTCCTTCACGGCTGAAGAAGTTCTCCGGGCGCAGAAAAGCATCAAAGTTTCCAGTTGGCCAAAGGAAGCATTGAGCGACACCGACCTCGTATTCGAATGCACAAGCGAGTCCAGAGAAGTTAAGAAAAAGGGTACTTGAAACAATTGAGGCAAATATCGACAGTGATAAAGTGGTCGTCGCTACAAATTCTTCAACTTTATTACCGAGCTCGTTGGTGAAATACCTAAAAGATGGTTCTCGCTTCCTAGCTATTCACCTGGCAAACGAAATATGGAAGCGTAGTACAGCGGAAATCATGCCTCATCCGGGAACGAAACCGGAGCTTATGGATGAAGTAACACAGTTTGTCAAGGAAGTCGGGCTAACCCCTGTTCCTCTAATGAAGGAGCAGCCTGGATATATACTAAACTCTCTAATGATCCCTTGGCTAAGGGCGGGGCTGGATTTGGCGGCGACAGGCGTTGCTTCCCCAAAGGACATAGATGCAGTGTGGGAAGCCGTGATGGGGTCTGAAGGGCCGTTTCGAGTAGTCGACATAGTCGGCTTGCGCACGATCGTCTCGGTTTTGTCTTTGGAAGTTGAAGCCGGCATCGAGGGGTCCCAAAAAATTATTGACTATCTAACCGAGGCGTACATCTCTAAAGGCTGTCTGGGAGTCGAAAGCGGCAAGGGAATTTACGATTACAGTTGATCTGAAGTTTACAAATCGTAAGATTTAAAGTATACTGGCTAAAGTTTGTATCGTTAAAAAGGCTCTCGACAAGGTTTCTCAATGTGAAAAAAGTTCGTAAGGGAATTGTCGCTGCTTCGCTATTCTTCTGTACGATGGCTACTTCTCTTTCTCCCGCCGGAGCAGCGCCATTTAGTAGTGACGAACGGCAGCTGCCGTATTTGGATCCATCACGAGTAAATCTCCAGGATTTAAATGCCAATCAGGCTGTCGAGAAGGTTTCTCCAAATAATCTTGTGACACTTGGCGACTC
The DNA here is from genome assembly GCF_022347325.1 of Corynebacterium nasorum. NCBI lineage: Bacteria > Bacillati > Actinomycetota > Actinomycetes > Mycobacteriales > Corynebacteriaceae > Corynebacterium > Corynebacterium nasorum. Next base: position 29,008 of record NZ_JAKRDU010000013.1, on the reverse strand, counting down.
TATTTTTAGTAATCCCACTGCTGGTGACGCCGCATATAGCATGGCTACTCGAGGGGTACAGGATAGCGGGGTTCGCTCGGCTATGCGTGCAGCCTCACCTAATATCAGTGCACGCGGATGTGCGCAGGGCTTTCCGAGCATCCCTAAGTCACTAGCAGCTAACTTGAATGCTCCGTTGAATGACTACTCCTGCCCTGGCGCAACTCTTTACTCGCCAAACGGCGGCAATACAATTTTGTCTCAGGTAGACAGCGCCGTTCGGGATGGAGCGTTAAGTCCTAGCACCAAATATGTGGCTATTCAGGCCGGATACAATGACGTGTATAACAATTATACAGTGCCATCGGGAGAGCGCGTTAATGACGAACAACTGGCTGCACTTTTGAATTCACCCACGCAACGGGATCTTTTTGCGAGGGCCATGGATAGGGTTATCGACCGTGTTAAACGAGCGGCTCCAAACGCTACGGTAAAGCTGGTGGGATACCATACCATCACTGACGATCGTCCAGGCGGCTGGCAATGCCTATATCATGTGGGGTATGGACGGGGACGAGATAATGTCTTCGATACCAGTTATGCCTTCCCGATTTATTGGGATACCAGGGGAGAAATAAACTCTAACACTTGGATGCAGCAGGCTGCCGAGCGCAAGAACGTGGGATATATCGACACACGCGAGTTTTCCAAGGATCATGGCGAATGTGCTGCGCCCGAGGACCGTTGGGTAGGCGGGGTTTTGATCGATACTACTACGAGTAGTAATAATCTTGCCCTCCATTTGACAGATGTCGGGGTAAATGAAATTTCCCGTCACGTTGCTGCACAGTACCGCTAATTTAACTCAGTCTTCCAAAAGGAACATACTCAATCGTGCTCTTAGATACCAAGAATCCGAGTAGTCCACTTACTATGATCTTTAACTACTACAGTGGAGTGTTCGATAGTTTCGTCGACTCCGTAGTAAATGCAGTCCAGAATGCCGCACCGCAACTGCTCGGTATTGTTCAAACATTACCTTGGTAAGAAGGCCGAGCTATACATGGCGGTGTCGCGGTCGCCCCTTTAGTAGTGGATAGGTGTTAACTGTATGGCGGGGTCGAGAGCCCTCTGCTTAGATGAATTTTCCCAGCTGATATTATCTTTGCACCGCATATATTTTGACGAGGCTAGACTTGAGAAGTTTATCCCGCCTGCCGGTTTTGCGTTAGACTTCTCTTTTGTCCAATTACCTGCCGTTGCACTAAGATTTAAGGCGTGCGCCCCGCCGTATTGTAGGCATGAAATTAGCCAATATGACGACTTGCACACTGAATCATGATTCCACGCCAAGGGTTGCTTACCTTGGGCCGCCAGGATCCTTTACCCAAATCGCCGCTGAAACGTTAAGCTGTAAGTTTTCGGGAGCGACGATATTTTCGATGGGTTCTCCTTCGGAGGTCATTGGAACTCTTCACTGCGGAACTGCTGAATATGCATGCTTAGCGTTCGAAAACTCAGTAGAAGGTGCCGTTACTTCGACCTATGATGCGCTCACAGAATCTGGACCGGTCCAGATTTATGGCGAAGCGGATATTTCCATCGCGTTCAACATTATGACTTTGCCGAATCAACGAACGATTAGGCGGTTGAGCGCCCACCCGGTGGCGTTTCGTCAGATTCGCTCTTGGGTAAAGCAAAATTTACCCGAGGCAGATTTTGTCCCGGCTAGCTCAAACTCTGCGGCTGCAGAGGCCGTAATGCGAGGGCAGATGGACGCAGCCGCAGCACCGAGTCGCGCCGCGGAGCTCTTTGGGCTGGAGTCTATTGCGCGAGATATAGCGGATTTTCCTAATGCAAAAACCCGATTCATCTTGGTAGGGTTGCCAGGAAAGCCACCGGACCGAACTGGCCATGACCGGACAAGTGTCTTCTTCTCTCTTCCCAATAGGCCGGGTAGCCTGGTCGGAGCTCTGCAGGACTTTTCCCAACGAGGTGTTGATTTATCTAGGATTGAGTCTCGCCCTACACGAGATGTACTCGGTAATTATCGCTTTTTTGTGGATCTTATTGGGCATATCGAGGACCAAGCTGTTGCAGAAGCCCTGCGTGCACTAAAGATGCGGGCAGAGGATTTACTGTTTCTCGGTTCTTGGCCGGCGGCAACGCCTGCGGGCAAGCCGCCGCGCGATATCACCGCGGCGGATGATTGGGTAGCGCGGGCGCGCAGGGGCCAATAGTCTAGAAGCATGCCCGGAAGAATTATCCTGTTGCGTCACGGCCAGACCTATTCCAATATTTCTCGTCTTCTTGATACCCGCCCGCCTGGGGCCGAGCTTACTGAGCGCGGGCGCGACCAAGCCACGGAGGTTGGCCGTGAGTTAGCGCAGTTGGTGGGCGAGCGCGAGGTGGAATTTAAATGTTCAATTGCCCTGCGCGCTCAGCAGACTGCGATGCTGGCGGCGCGCGCCTTTGAACAGGAGCGCGGGGTGCCAGAGTTTTCTCAGCGTGTGGACGTGATTGCCGGCGTGCACGAGATTTCTGCCGGCGATTGGGAAATGGACGGCAGCGAGGATGCCCACCGTTCGCACATGGTGGCCATGCGCGGCTGGTGCGATGGCGAGCAGGACGCCGGCATGGAAGGTGGCGAGACCCTAGAGGATGTGCTGGCGCGCTACCAGCCGGTTCTGGAGGGCATTGCAGGCCAGCTTGCCGACGACCACGATGTCATCCTTGTCAGCCACGGCGCGGCCATCCGCGTGGTCACCAAGCATGCCACGGGGGTTGATGCCGACTTTGCCTATATCGGCTATCTGCCCAATTGTCGCTTCATGGTGATGGAGCCCTGCGGCAAGGACTTTGGGCAGTGGACATTGACCCGATGGGCAGATACGGAGCTCTAGCCCCAGCCTAGGCGGTGCAGCTCCTCTTCCTCGAGGCCAAAATAGTGGCCGAGCTCGTGAAATACCGTCACCTTGACCTGCTCTGCTAGGTCTTCCTCGCTGCCGGACCAGCGCTGCAGCGTCTTGCGATAAATAAAGATTGCATCGGGCAGGAAACCAGTGTGATCGAAGGTGCGGCGGGGCAGTGCCACGCCTTCATAGAGCCCGAGCAGCATCGGGTTATCGGGGTTTTCATCTTCGACCAAGATGACGAGGTTGCGCATGCGACGCACAAATTCCTCGGGGACCTGATCCAGCGCCGCGTTGACCATTTCATCGAAGCGCTCTTCCGAAACCTCCACCATTAGGGTGCTGGGGCTGGTGCGGGGGCGGCGGATTCGGGCGGCGGATTTTTGTCCTTATCCTCGCGCAGCGGATTGCGCTCAGGTCGCTCCTCCGGCGGCTTGCCATCGATAGTCAGCGCCTGGCGGCCACCGGTAGCGGAGCCGGTGATGGCGGAGAAGCCGCCGCCTGCGCGGGCATGGACAAGGAAGCAATTGACGGACTTCGTGCCGCCATTCCACGAGGCCTCGGTGATAGAACCCCAGAACGGTTGCAGCGTGGATTGATAGAGTTGTTCCTCGCCGCCGAGGTAGTCCTCGGTAGCGGCGGTGCAGGTATCGGAAAGGAATTTGTCCATATCCTTGCCATCCGGGTAGCCATCAGGGAACTGCTTGCCCACATCAATGACGGATACGGTCTCCATCTGGTGCGGCTTAGCGCAGTCAACGACGTGTGGAACCTGCTTGTCATCGATGGCCAAGCATTCGCCCGGCTTGGTGAGGTTGGCCTGCTCGGAGGCTTCTACGTTGCCGAGATTAAGCTGCGGTACGCCGTGGTCATCGGTGGTTTGCAGGCCGCAGAGTAGGGTGCGGTCGCCGCGATCCCAGGCAGACTGCGGCGGGAGAATGGATGCTACGTCGTACTTGCCGTTGGGATCCCACTTGCCGTGCAGGTAGTTCACGGTGGCGGATTCGCACAGCTCATCGCGCAATTGGTGTTGGCGGGTAAGTGCCGGGCGAGTAGCATCTGGACCGAATTCGCTGGTGGGGTACACACTTAAGTCTTCGGTCTTGGAGACCTCGAAGCGGTGCTGTTCGGAACAAGGTACTTCCTTGAACCCTGTGGCGGAGCCATCTTGCGCTATATCCCACGTCAAGCAGGCACCAGCGGCCGCGGCGGTGAAAGGTTCCGGTTTAGGGGCAGCGGTTTCTGAATTATCCCCGCTATCGTGCTGCTGGGCAGCGGTGGTCTCATCGCTGCCCGATTTCTGGGAGCTGATAACGCCGTAGATGCCCATGAAAACGGCCGCCGCGATTGCCGCAATCAAGACAATCTGGACGGCCACAGCGGAACGCCACGCAGGTGATTTCTTCATAAGGCCCCTAATCTTACCTTTTAACCTGGATGCTGGCTAGAGACTGTTCTCCCTAGCCACCCGGGTAGTCAGGCGATAGCGGTCGGTGCGATAAACCGAGGAGCACCACTCCACCGGCCTATCGCCCGAGCGGGAGTAGCGCACAATGTGGAGCAGCGGGGTGCCCACGGGGACGTCGAGAAGCGGGGCAGTGTCCGCATCGGCCGATATTGCAGAGACCGTCTGATCCGCATCGGTAATGGGGACATCAAAGACAGAATCGAGGATGGCGTAGACCGAGTTGTAGATGTCATTTTCCAAAAGGCTGGGCGCGAACGTGGAGTTATACCAGCCATCGTCGATGGAGTACGGTTCGCCATCGCCCAAGCGCAGGCGGCGCAGGTGAATATGTTCGGTGTTAGCGGGCGTATCAAAAAAGATGGCGGCATCCTCTGGGGCGCTGCTGCGGCCGCTAGTAAGGATTTTAGAAGAGGCGGTGACGTCTTGGGCGCCCATCTCATCTGAAAATGAGGCCAGGTGGAGCCGGGAGACTAGGGGATTGGGGGCCACGAAGGTGCCCTTACCGCGGATGCGGCGCAATTTCCCGGCCGCGACGAGATCTCCGATGGCGCGGCGTACTGTGATACGTGACACCCCGTAGGTCTCTTCAAGGAGCCTTTCGCCGGGGAGGGTATCGCCGGGTTTGAGGGTCGTGCGGCACAATTCTTCGAGGATATCGTGCAATTGGGCGTGTTTTGGAACGGGGCCGTCCGTAATAGTGCGGGCGGGGAGCTGAACGGCGGACATAACTCCATGGTAATTCGCTGGTTATTACCACCGCAAGGTGTTGTCAATACGCTAAACTTACATTCGTGATTGATCTCAAGCTACTCCGCGAAAACCCTGACGTTGTCCGTGCTTCCCAGGTGAATCGAGGTGAGGATCCCTCCCTCGTAGACCAGCTCTTGGAAGCTGATGAGCAGCGCCGTGCTGCTATTCAAAAGGCCGACGAACTGCGCTCCGAGCAGAAGGCTTTTGGCAAGAAGATCGGCCAGGCCTCCCCGGAAGAGCGCCCGGCTTTGCTAGAGGGCTCCAATGAGCTGAAGGCCAAGGTCAAGGAAGCGGAAGAGGCACAGTCTGCCGCTGAGGCCAAGGTGGAAGAGCTGCAGTACAAGCTGGATAACGTGGTTGAAGGCGCCCCAGCCGGCGGCGAAGATGACTTCGTGGTGATGGAAGAGGTCGGCCAGATTCCTGAGTTCGACTTCGAACCGAAAGATCACCTTGAGCTGGGCGAGTCCCTGGGCCTTATCGATGTCAAGCGTGGCGCTAAGGTAGGTGGAGCTCGCTTCTACTACCTCACTGGTGACGGTGCCTTCCTCCAGTTGGGAATGCTTATGCTTGCAGCACAGAAGGCGCGCGAAGCTGGTTTCAAGCTAATGATTCCGCCAGTTCTAGTTCGCCCAGACATTATGTCCGGCACCGGGTTCCTGGGACAGCACTCCGATGAGGTGTACTACCTCCCAGCCGATGATATGTACCTAGTCGGTACCTCTGAGGTGGCCCTTGCCGGCTACCACAAGGATGAGATTATCGACCTTTCTAACGGTCCGCTGCAGTACGCTGGCTGGTCCTCCTGCTTCCGCCGCGAGGCCGGCTCCCACGGTAAGGACACTCGCGGCATCCTGCGCGTCCACCAATTCGACAAGCTGGAGATGTTCGTTTACTGCAAGCCTGAAGATGCGGAGGAAATGCACCAGCGCCTTCTATCCATGGAAAAGGACATGCTTGAAGCCATGGAGCTGCCCTACCGCACCATCGACATTGCCGGTGGCGACCTCGGCTCTTCGGCAGCCCGCAAGTTCGACAATGAGGCTTGGGTTCCTACCCAAGGCACCTACCGCGAGCTGACTTCCACCTCGAACTGCACCACCTTCCAGGCTCGTCGCCTGTCTACCCGTTACCGTGACGAGAATGGTAAGACCCAGACCGCAGCTACCTTGAACGGCACCCTGGCGACTACTCGCTGGCTAGTTGCTATCTTGGAAAACCACCAGCAGGCCGACGGCTCTGTCGTTGTCCCTGAGGCCCTGCGCCCCTTCGTGGGCAAGGATGTCCTCACCCCGCAGTAAGTCCGCCGTCGTCCTGGAGAGTTATGAACGCTGCGACGAATTTCCTGTATCGCCAGATCACTCACATTGGTAGGGGGGTGACTCTGGCGCAGGGATTAAAAATGCGCCTTTCGGGTGAAGAAAATATCCCCGATGAAGGCGGCGCGGTATTGGTCTGTAACCACACCGGCTACATGGACTTCCTCTTCGGGGCCTTTTTGGCTTACCGCAAAAAGCGCCTCGTGCGCTTCTTGGCAAAGGCTGGCATCTTTAAAGCCCCGCTAGCGGGTCCCTTGCTCAAGGCCATGCACCACGTGCCAGTTGATCGTATCGATGGCAGTGCCTCAATGCAGCAGGCGGTTCGGCTCGCTAAAGAGGGCGAACTTGTCGGGGTGTTTTCTGAAGGCACGATTTCCCGCAGCTTCGAAATTCGCAGCATGAAAAGTGGTGCCTCCCGCATCGCCTATGAGGCTGGGGTGCCGGTAATCCCGCAGGTCATCTTCGGCTCCCAGCGCCTGTGGACCAAGGGGCATAAAAAGAATCTGGGACGGACGAAGACTCCAGTCTTTATCACTGCCCTAGAACCGTACTATCCCACTGGTGATGCGGAAGTCGATACCGCGGAGATTAGGCGCCGAATGCAAGAGGCGTTGGAAGGGCTATGGGAACAGTTCGAAGCTGAATTTGGCCCCATGCCAGCGGGCGAATATTGGGTGCCCGCCCGTAAGGGCGGCGGCGCTCCCACCCTCGAAGAGGCGGAGGAGCAGGACGCTGAAGTAGAAACTGAGCGCCACCGTGTGCGCCGGCTACGTGATGATCTGGTGGGGCTTAAAGAACGCGTATCCGTCACCACGGTTGACCTAGTGCGCAACCGCATGGCCGCCGCCAAGGGGGATGAAGAGGATGTGCCCAAGACTAAGGCACGCACCGCCCCAGAGACTTTGGATTGGATCAAAGCCAATCTCAACGCCGTGGTGGAAGAGGCAACACGTGGTTTGGATGAAGGCCGCGATAAGGTCGCGGATATTATGGCGCAACTGAAATCTGATGTGGCGCAAACCCAGGCTTCCATTACCGCCAGCAGCAAAGAGATTTGGGCCGGTTCTAAAGCTGAGCAGGGCCTTTTGGCAGCAGCTACCCAATCCCGGCTTATCGTCTCGCGCCTGCCGCACCGCATGAAGGCTCAATTCTCCTCCATCCCGCGTGTGGTGGTAGCGCATAGTAGTGCGCTGAATTGGGAGGATGGAGCACTGACCCCGCGGTTGCGCAAGGCTTTTGCGGATATCTACCCGGCGGCCGAAGTTCTCATAGTGGTATCGCCCGCGGGCGATGTGGATGTTCCACAAGCCGTGTGGACCATTGTCATTGATGAGGATGTTGCACAGCCGCGCCTCGATGCTGCAGCAATGTCCGTTACTGCCGCCAGTGCGGCACAAGGCGTGGAGCGCATCCTAGAGGATCTGCAAGATGAGCCAGAAGAGACTCTGGTCTTTGCAAATGAGCCGGGGGATGAGGACTTCCTCGAATGGATGCCGGTGGTGGCTTTGGAAACTGCCCCGATAGAGGTGGTCAAGGGTGCTCAAGCGGTAACTTACTCGGCAGAAAAGGCCGGAATGTCAGAGGTACTCGAGGCGATGGCGCGTTTAGCGAAGAAATAGCGACAGTTTTTCGTCCGCTTTACACCCCCGCGAGGGGGTGGTTTTCTTTTTGGAAGTCTAAGTATTTTAAGGAAACTGACTGCTTACGGGCCTGAAACTTACGTGTGAGTAACCACATGTGTAACTCAAGTCGGTGACCCCTAACATATATTTTAGGAGATGAAGTCTCTGTAGCCCCGGTGCGATACTTTCCACCGAACCCATAATTACCTGCTTTTAGCTGTGCTTATGCCATCTCATTCACGGACCTATGGCCCAGGCACATGCAAGCACCAAGGAAGGAGATGCGGTCAGTAATGATCCAGCAAAGCAATCAATCCTTTAACCCCGAATACTTTGAAAATCTATGGAACGGGTACGCAGATGAGGACTACGACGTAGTCATTATCGGTGGCGGTTCCGTGGGTGCCGGAGCGGCAGCGGATGCCGCCACCCGCGGTCTCAAGACCGCCGTCATTGAGGCACGCGACTTCGCCGCAGGTACCTCTTCCCGCTCCTCCAAGATGTTCCACGGTGGCCTGCGCTACCTGGCAATGTTTGACTTCCGCCTCGTGGCTGAGTCCCTCAAGGAGCGCGAGCTCAACATGTCCACCCTGGCACCTCACCTAGTGAAGCCTTTGAAGTTCATCTTCCCGCTGACCCACCACGTGTGGGAGCGCGTCATGATGTTCGGTGGATTCACGCTGTATGACCTCATGGGCGGATCGAAGAGCGTGCCAATGCAGAAGCACTTGACCCGTAAGGGCGTGCTGAAGGTGACCCCGGGCCTGAAGGATGATGCCATTGTGGGTGGCGTTCGCTACTACGACACCCTCGTGGATGACGCCCGCCATACCATGACCGTGCTGCGTACCGCCGCCGAGTACGGCGCCGATGTCCGCACCAATACCGATGTCATTGGCTTTGACAAGGACCGCGGCGGCCGCATCGTAGGTGCCAAGGTCCGCGATACCGCCACTGGGCGCGAAACCACTGTGCGCGGCAAGGTCTTCATCAACGCTACCGGCGTGTGGAATGACAAGGTTCAAGAGATGGCCGGCGTGGAAGGCAAGTTCACCGTGCACGCGTCCAAGGGCGTGCACATCGTTGTGCCAAAGGATGCGCTCGATGCGGACGCGGCCCTGTGCTTCGTAACCGAAAAGTCCGTCCTCTTCGTTATCCCATGGGGCGAGTACTGGATCATCGGTACCACTGACACCGATTGGGAAAAGGGACTGTCCCTGCCGGATCCGGCACCAACCAAGTCCGATATTGATTATATTTTGGACCAGGTTAACCAGCGCGTACGCCGTAAGATCACCCGCGATGACATCGTGGGCGTCTACTCCGGTCTACGCCCGCTGCTGTCCGGCAAGTCTGATTCCACCACCAACCTTTCCCGTAACCACGCCGTTGCGCGCGTGGCCCCAGGCATGGTCTCTGTTGCCGGCGGTAAGTACACCACGTACCGCGTCATTGGTAAGGACGCCGTGGATCTAGCAGTCCAAGAACTAGATACCAAGGTGCCAGAGTCCATCACTGAGCAAACCCCGATCTTGGGCGCCGCTGGCTACCATGCTCTAGCTAACCAAGTCCCATCTCTGGCCCGTCGCTACAACCTGAGCGAAAAGTTCATCGAGCACCTGCTTGGCCGCTATGGCTCCCTGCTGGGTGAGGTTTTGGCACCTGCAGCCGAGGATGCTTCGCTGCTGGAGCCAGTTCCAGGTGCCGAGTCCTACCTGTGGGCCGAGGTCCGCTACGCCGTCACTCACGAAGGCGCATTGCACTTGGAGGACATCCTGTCCCGCCGTCTGCGTATCGCCATCGAGTTTGGTGACCGCGGCGTAAATGCCGCCCCGGCAGTTGCTGACTTTGTGGCACCACTGCTGGGCTGGAGCGAGGCCGACAAGGAGCGCGAGGTATCCCAATTCAAGGCCCACACCCAGGCCGAACTTGAAGCAGAAGCTGCGGTAACTGACCGCGAGGCCAATGACATTTTGGTCCGCGCAGGATCTGCCCGACCTACCCAAAACGAGGTATAAGTTATGACCGGATTTGATGCATTCCTGTGGGAGTTTATCGGCACTGCGTTGCTGCTCCTTCTAGGTAACGGCGTATGTGCGCTGGTAAACCTGCGCACCTCTGGCGCGCGCGGCTCCGATTGGGTCGTTACCGCCCTAGGCTGGGGCATGGCGGTCTTTGTCGGCGCCAGCGTGGCCGATCCCACGGGCGGGCACCTCAACCCCGCCGTCACCGTCATGTTGGCCGTCAATGGTTCGCTTGAATGGTCCCTAGTTCCGTACTACTGCCTGGGCCAGATCCTCGGCGCCATCTTGGGTGCCATCCTGGCGTGGGCTGCGTTCAAGCAGCTTTTCGACGCCAATAATTACGACGACGCCGGAAATGTCACTGGCGCCAATAAGAACACGAACGGTATCTTCTTTACCAAGCCGGCCCACCCTAAAAACGGGTGGAATGCGGTGACGGAGTTTATTGCTACCTGCGTGCTGTTGATGTTCATCGCCTTCGGCCCAACCGGCGGTGAGCTAGGCCCCATGAGCTACTTCGCTGTTGCCTTCGTTGTTGTGGCAGTCGGTCTGTCCCTTGGTACCCCCACGGGTTATGCCATCAATCCGGTCCGTGATCTGGGCCCGCGAATTGCCTATGCATTCATCTTGCCCATCCAGGACAAAGGCAGTGCGAACTGGGGCTATGCTTGGGTCCCTATCGTGGCCCCGTTGGTCGCGGCTGTAGCCGTTGGCCTGTTGTCCGTTGCGCTCTAAATCCATTTTTGTACAGGAGACTAGACACATGACTAACAAGAAATACGTCGCCGCAATTGATCAGGGAACTACGTCGACGCGCTGCATTATCTTTAACCACGATGGCGAGCAGGTTGCCGTTGGTCAGCTCGAACACGAGCAGATCTTTCCCGAAAAGGGCTGGGTAGAACACGACCCGGAAGAAATCTGGAGCAATACCCGTCGCGCCGTCGGTGAGGCTCTTGCCAATGGCGATATCACCGTGGAAGACATTGACTCGGTAGGTATCACCAACCAGCGAGAGACCACCGTGGTGTGGGATAAGCACACCGGCAAGCCGGTCTACAACGCTATTGTCTGGCAAGATACCCGCACTACCGCCATCTGTAAGGAGCTCTCGGGAGAGGAAGGCCCAGAAAGGTGGCGCCGCCGCACCGGTCTTTTCATTAACTCCTACCCGGCCGGCCCGAAGGTGAAGTGGATCCTCAATAACGTCGAGGGCGCACGCGAGCGCGCCGAGGCCGGCGATCTGCTCTTCGGCACCATTGACAGCTGGCTATTGTGGAACCTCACCGGCGGTGCCGAGGGCGATGCCGGACGTGAGGCTCTGCACGCTACCGACGTCACCAATGCCTCCCGCACCCTGCTCATGGACATCGAAAAGCTGGAGTGGGATGAGGAACTGTGCGAGGAAATGGGCATCCCGATGTCCATGCTGCCGGAGATTCGCCCATCCCTCGGTGATTTCCGTACCGTGCGTGAGCGCGGTTCGCTCTCCGGTGTTCCTATCCGCGCCATCCTGGGTGACCAGCAGTCTGCGATGTTTGGCCAAGGCTGCTTCCGCACCGGCTCCGCAAAGAATACTTACGGAACCGGGCTGTTCCTCCTGCTGAACACGGGTACTACCCCGAAGTTCTCGGAGAATGGCCTCCTGACCACCGTGTGCTTCCAGCGTGAGGGCGAGCGCCCTGTATACGCGCTGGAGGGCTCCGTGTCCATGGGCGGTTCCCTAGTGCAGTGGCTGCGCGATAACCTGCAGATTATCCCGAATGCTGCATCCATCGAGAACCTGGCGCGGGAAGTTAAAGACAACGGCGGCGTCTACATCGTGCCTGCCTTCTCTGGCCTCTTCGCCCCGTACTGGCGCCCGGATGCTCGTGGCGTCATCGTGGGTCTAACCCGCTTTGCCAACCGCAAGCACCTGGCCCGCGCCGTGCTCGAGTCCACTGCATACCAGACTCGCGACGTGGCCGATGCGATGGTGGCAGACTCCGGTGTGGAGATCACCGAGCTGCGCGTGGACGGCGGCATGACCATGAACGAACTTCTGATGCAGTTCCAAGCGGACATGCTCGGCGTGGAGGTACACCGTCCGAAGAATATCGAGACCACCGCGACCGGCGCGGCCTTCGCGGCAGGTTTGGACAATGGCTTCTGGGATGACCTGAGCGTTTTGGGTAGCCAGTCAGGAGACATGAAGGTGTTTAAGCCGAAGCGTGAGAAGGAAGAGGTAGAGGCTCTCTACCGCGACTGGAAGCGCGCTATTAAGCGTTCCTTGGACTGGGAAGATAACGAGGACGAGGATCTGGACTTCTAAGTCCTGAAGTAAACTCGCGGGTATGGAGAATTTCCCTGCCCGCGCTCCTCGCCTCATCGCGAGCGATATTGACGGCACCCTGCTGGACCGCAACCACCGTGTCCCGCGTCGCAACCGTGACGCTGTGGCGCGGGCGGTCCAACAGGGTGCCTATTTTGCGCTTTCCACTGGCCGGCCGTTCCGGTGGATAGCCCCCGTGTTGGAGCAGCTTCCCGTCCGCCCGGTGTGTGTGACTTCGAATGGGGCGGTGCTCTATGATTCCGCGGAGGACCGCGTGATGTCCGCCCACGAGCTTTCACCCGCAGCGTTGGCAGAAGTGGTGGATGTGGCCCAGACGGTGTTGGGTACCGTGGGCTTTGGAGCGGAGCGGGCAGGAGGCTCGCTTGGCGACGCCGTCGAGGACCTCTTCGTAGTCGAACGCCACTACTCCGAAAACGCCCTCTTTGAAGGCTTCGGGGTGGTCAGCATGGGCGAGCTTGTGGGGCAGCCTGCCGTGAAATTTCTTATCCGCAATACGGACTACTCCGCTCCGAAGCTGTATGAGCTCATCGCGCCCCATATCGATCCGAAGCTCGCGCACCTGACGTATTCCATGCAGGAAGGGATTCTGGAGGTTGCCGCGCCCAATGTGACTAAGCGCCGCGGGGTGGAATGGTTGGCTGAGCACACCGGCGTCGCGCAGCAGGAGACGATCGCATTTGGGGATATGCCTAACGATATTGAGATGCTGCGCTGGGCTGGCTGCGGTGTGGCCATGGAAAACGCCCACCCAGAGGTTAAGGCGGCCGCGGACGCGGTCACCGTTGCTAACCACCAGGCGGGCGTGGCAAAGGTGCTAGAGCGCTGGTTCTAGTCGGTGAAGATGTCTACCTTTTCCGTTTCGGTGTTGTAGACAATCTCGCCGCCCTGGAATTTCACGCGGATTTCCTTGCCATTCTTCTCCTCGTTGGACGTAGGCAGGCCGAGCTTGGAGGCATTATCGCCCTCGGACCACTTCTTGGCAATCTCACCGGTGAGAGCCTTTGTACCGGACTCCTTAGAGGAGAGCACCACGCCATTCTGGAAGAGCTGGTAGAGGATCTTGCCGCCATCGGTGGTATCCGGGCCGCCAACTGCCAGGCCCAGCACCGGGCCGAAAGCGTTGAGGACGGAGGTCCAAGACTCCTTGAGGCCTTCGTTATTCGAAACCTGTACGACCTTATTGACAATCTCCGGAATATCGCCGGTGGTCAGGTTGCCCGCCACCTTTTGATCAGTATCAGGCTTCTGCAGGCGGTCGTTGGCGATGAGCACGCCGAAGACTGCGGCAGCGATTCCAGCGAGGGCGGAGATAGTCGAGACCGGTACCTCGACGTCGCCCAGCGAGGACGTGATTTCCTCACCTACCTGCTGCGGGGTTTTGGGGGCATTGGGCTGAGGAGCCTTCTGCCAATTCAGATCCGTACTGTTCTTACCGGACTTAATGGCATCTGCTTTGCGCTTGGTGTTCTTACGGATTTCGTCCCAGTGGCGCATGGTGTACTGACCCGGGCAGGCGGTGTTGTGGAAATCATTGTGGCCTGCGAAGGCCGGCACGGTGGCCATGGTTCCAGCCGGGAATTTGGAGCCGTAGAAGCCGCCGGAGTACAAGCTAGCCTTGCCCATTGGATCGATGTTAGAGATTGCTGCCTTCCAGCCCGCAATCTCGGCCACGGAGTTGAGCATCTCGCGGGAAGGGTCGGTTTCCTCGTAGTTGCCAATCATGGAAATGCCCCAGTTATTGGCATTGAAGCCGCCTACGTGGGCACCCTGTACAGCCTTGTCCAAACCGCCATAGCGGCCCTCATAGATGGTGCCGAACTTATCTACCAGCACGTTGTAGCCGATATCGCACCAGCCCAGGGTCTGTGCATGGTATTCATAAGCGCCGCGAACCTGTGCCGCCGCCTGCGCGCGGGTGTAGTTATTGGTACCCGCGGTGTGGTGCAGGGTCATGGCTTTCAGGCCATCGTCGTAGGTGGGCTGCTGGCAGCGTTTGGACTCGTCGGCGCCCCAGCCAGCGCGGGAGACAACCTTGGGCATACCCGCGGTTTCCGCGGTGGGTTCGATAGCTTCGCCGGCTTGGGCATTGCCGTCGATAAACACGGCGTCGAGATCCGCAACCTGGGTGCGCTCATCGGCCACGGGGGAGATATCGCCGACGTTGTAGGCAAGCGGTGCCGGGCGATGTGCATCAGCGCCCTTCGCGGCTTTGTCCAGGAGGGAGTCTTCCTTCTTGTCCAGGTTGGATCCGGTCACGAGGTCAACGTTGGCCATAGAGACCTGAACATCGTTGGTATCGCCCACGAAGATGAGCTCGGTGCCGTTCTTGCCCTCGGAGTAGTTCATCGCATCCATGGGCAGCCACTCGCTCCAGGAGCCATCCTGCTGTTTGGAGCGCACGAAGGAGTTGATATCGCGCTTGCCCTCCCACGTGACGGCGAACATGTTGAAGGTTTCGTCGCGGTGGAATTGCTTGACCGCGCGGCGGCCTTCGCCGTCGCCCTGCGCGGCTACGGCGGGGTCATCGACGACGATGGATTCACCATCGCTGAAGCTAGCGGAGGCGTTTTTGACCTCAATGGGGCCGCCATTGTTGGAGTCCTGGGTCTTAAGTACCTGCTGGCCGCCGAATGCGGCGGTCACGGCGAGCGCGATAGAGGTGACTGCCGCGAGGACCGGGGTGGACCACTTGGACCTGGTGGGTACTAGTCGACGTCGTTGTTGCACTGTTATCTCCCTGGGGTTGTGCAGCTGTTAAAACGGTTGCCAAAAGTTAAGAATTGATTGTGATGGTACGTTTGTGACTTCTGTGAAACCTGTTGCGACACGCCGTTGCGCCGTGTCGGTTGCCGAAGTGCAATAAACTGGGGGCCATGACTTCTTATGACCTCATCGTTGTTGGCTCTGGATTTTTTGGCCTCACGGTTGCCGAGCGCGCCGCTAGTCAGCTGGATAAGAAGGTGCTCATTGTGGAGCGCCGCAACCACCTCGGCGGCAATGCCTACTCCGAGGCTGAACCCACCACCGGAATCGAGGTGCACAAGTACGGTGCGCACCTCTTCCACACCTCTAATAAGCGCGTGTGGGACTACTGCAATAAGTTCACCGATTTCACCGATTACCAGCACCGCGTCTTTGCTATGCACGATGGCACCGCCTACCAATTCCCGATGGGCCTGGGTCTTATTAACCAGTTCTTCGGCCGCTACTACTCCCCGGATGAGGCCCGCCAGCTCATTAAGGATCAGGCCGGCGAGTTCTCACCGGAAGAAGCGCAAAACCTAGAGGAAAAGGCCATCTCCCTTATCGGTCGCCCGCTGTATGAGGCCTTTATTCGCGATTACACCGCTAAGCAGTGGCAGACGGACCCGAAGGAGCTGCCGGCCGCGAATATCACCCGTCTGCCGGTGCGCTATACCTTCAACAATCGCTACTTCAATGACACCTATGAGGGTCTGCCCGTTGACGGCTACGCGGCATGGCTAGAAAACATGGCTGACCACGACAATATTGAGGTCCGTTTGGATACCGATTGGTTCGAGGTTCGTGAGGAGCTGCGCGCTGAGTCTCCGGATGCGCCCGTGGTCTACACGGGCCCATTGGACCGCTACTTTGATTTTGCCGAGGGCGAGCTGGGCTGGCGCACCCTCGACTTTGATCTGGAGGTGCTGGACACCGGCGATTTCCAGGGCACGCCCGTGATGAACTACAACGATGCGGACGTGGACTACACCCGCATCCATGAATTCCGCCACTTCCACCCGGAGCGTAAGGATAAGTATCCGAAGGACAAGACGGTCATCATGAAGGAGTACTCGCGCTTCGCCGATAAAGGCGATGAGCCGTATTACCCGATTAATACCCCGGAAGACCGCACCAAGCTGGAGGCCTATCGCAAGCTCGCCGCCCAGGAATCGAAGGACAATAGGGTTCTCTTCGGCGGCCGTTTGGGCACCTACCAGTACCTGGATATGCACATGGCTATCGGTTCCGCGCTGTCCATGTTTGATAATAAGCTCGCGCCATTCTGGAACGAGGGCAAGGCTATCGAACAGGAGCGTGGCCACTAAACTTGATCACCTCTACAGGAAGGAGGTGACGGTATGGCTGATCGCCGCATGTGGAAAATGTCGCCGGAGCGGCTGCAAGAGCATCTAAAACTGCGTAGCCGTGCATCGCGCATTCCCGATAAAAAGAAGGAACAGTCCAAGAAGGCCTGCCGGAACTCCCGGCGGGCCTTCCCGCATTTTCCGTGCAGAAAACTATTGGGTTTCTCCCAACCGTTTGACTTAACCCACCGTTAACCTGTAAAGTTAACGCCAGGTTAACACTTAGCAAACGGGACAATAATCCGAGAAAGGGGATAACAATGAACCAGTTTGAAACCCTGCGTCAGGATCTGCACGAAAACTACGGCCACGAGTACACCGCCGCAGAAATCGATGCCAAGCTCGATGAGGTTATTGCCAAGCACACCAAGAAGGCTGAGCTCGAAGAATTCGTGCCGCTATTGGTGGAGCGTGAGGTGCGTGAATACTTCGGCGCTCACCGCCTTCATATCCGCTTTGCCGCCGGTACTAATAATGCGCTGGCCCAGGCTGCGGCGGAACTGACCCGCAAGCACGCCGGCGAGGCGCTCTTTGTAGATACCGCCGTTGCCCACCCGGAAAACGAGGCAGAAGGCCACCTCGCCCACGTCATGAACGAGCGCGGTATGGGTGAGGCTCCAAATAAGTACCTTGATGAGGTGCAGACGGTAGCGATGCCGGATTATATCGTGTTCCTAGGCCGTGAGGTCGAACGCGATGAGGCAGGCAAAGACATCAAAATCTGGGATATTCCTGCTGCGGATACCGTAGAGCAGGCGCGCGAATTGGCCGATGACCTCGAAGCCCGCGTGCTCTACATGCTCAATAAGCTGGGCATTGATCCGGTCACTGAGCCGGTCAACGTCTAAAAGCGATACGGGTTGGGCAGCTGGGAGGAGACATTATTGTTGGCCACCCAGAAGCCCGCGAACCTATAGGGCATATAGTGTGTGCCCATGCCGGGGCGCCATCCCGGCGTGCCCAACAGCGGGGGAGTCTGGCGGTCGCGCTGTGGATATAGCCTTTCTGGCAGCGCACCCACCAGTGGGTGGTAGTCCTCTAAGAGGCGAGCGAAGGCGAAGTCAAAGTCATCCCGCGAAAGGTCCTGAGATAGGTTACTAATGCGCTGGGTCATCTGGCGGAGGCTGGCGTTGTCGGGTTGACGGGAGAGGGCCGTTTGGGCGTCGTTAAGCAGCCATTGCGTCTCGCCGGCGCGTACCGCAGTATCGCCATCGCAGAATTTTTCCAGGGAATCTATCTGCGCTGCGGCCGTATGGATCTGCTTGAGCGCCTTATAGGACTCCTTGATGGAGGCGGCATGCGAGGAAAAGTCCTGGACGTGATCTAAGGCCTTGAGCGTCGGCCGCGCATCGGTGTACTGATTGACTAGGAAACGCCACTGGACCTTGAGGGAATCGCCCGCCAAGGGGGATTGCAGGGCATTAATGCGCGCCTCCGTGCGCTCGATGAGCTCCTCGGCGCTATCGCGAACTCCCGCAATATAGTCAAAGCGTTTGCGCAGGCGGGCGCGGCGGGTGAGCAAGTAAGTAATGAGCCCCACCGCGGCGAGGACCACGATTACTGACGTGGTGGCAATGAACATAGACCACGTGGGCGCCTCCTGCGCATATTGCCGGCGCACGGTCGGATCCGCGGCGGCGCGCGTGGCCAAGATCATGCTGACGGTATAGTCATCGTCCTCCAGCGCCGGCCGCATCTGATCCAGGATGCCGTCCACGCGGCCTGCGTCATAGATCTTGATGTCTCGGCACACTTGGGCGCCACAGCGCACGGCCATGCTATTGGGCTCAAAGCCTACGGCGATAACGAGTACATTCTTCTGCAGTTCACCGTTGCTGATGAATTGTGGGTGCTCGCGCGCCAAGTCATGCAAAAGGGTGCGGGAAAAATCCTCGCCCGAATTCGGATACGTGGCGTAGACAACCTCGTGCACGGAATCTGGAAGGTGCATGGACTGTGCTTGCGATTTCACGGCCTCTTCGTCCGAAGAGCTCAGAATCTGGGCGTGGTCCAAAAATTCCACCGCGGGCTTGTCCTTCGCGAGGGCGGCGGGTGCGCCAGCTGCAGCAAAAAGAGCTACTACTACCGCGTAAGGAACCCATCTCATGATGTTCCATCTTACGGGCTCCGCGTGTAAACCGTAGTAGTTATGCAAAAGCAACTACGCTAAATCGCTGACTACTGTTTATACCGTTTGGAGAATCGAAGTTATCGTGACTGCCAACAACACCCAGGCCCATGAGCCCCTGCAGCGCATTCTGCTGCCTAAGCGCGGCGAGCCCTTTGATGTGCGGATGCTCTACCTCATCGAGGCCGAGCAAAACCGCGAACGCCTCAGCTGGTTTAACCGCACGTCCGTTACTATCCCGGCCGGCGAGGAAGCCTCTTTTGAAACCTACTTCAACGCCTTCCCAGCCTCCTACTGGCGCCGCTGGTCCCAGCTGCGCTCCGTTATCCTCAGCCTGGACATTGAGGGCCAGGCAAATATTTCCCTCTACCGCTCCAAGCAGGATGGCCAGCGCATTTCCGTGGCCAACCACCTGGTAAGCACCGGCCACCATGAGTTCGAGCTGCCACTCAAAAACTTTGAGGACGGCGGCTGGCTGTGGTTCGATATCACCGCCGAGCAGGACACCACGCTTGCCGACGCCGCCTGGTGCTCCCCCCACGCCCCCGGCCCGCAGGTGCTGCCGGACGGCACCGAGCAGCCGGCCCAAGACAAGCGCGTGGCGGTAGGCATTCCCACTTTTAACCGCCCGACCGATGCCGTAGCAGCCCTTAAAGCATTGGCCGAGGACCCAGTAGTCGATGAAATCATCGACTTCGTCCTCATGCCGGACCAAGGCAACCAGCACCCTGCCGATGAGCCAGGCTATGACGAGGCAGTCGCTCACTTTGGCGAGCGCTTCCGCGAGTTCCGTCAGGGCAACCTGGGTGGCTCCGGCGGCTACTCCCGCATCATGTACGAGGCGCTGGAGAATACCGATTCGCCTTTCATCCTTTATATGGACGATGACATCGCCATCGAGCCGGATTCCGTGCTGCGCGCGGTGCAAGCGGCCCGTTACGCCGCTAAGCCCATTATCGTCGGTGGCCAGATGCTTAACCTGCAGGAGCGCTCCCAGCTGCGCACCACCGGCGAGCGCGTCAACCGTGCCGATTTCATGTGGGGCGCGGCACCGCACGCCGTCTACGACCACGACTTTGCCAAGTACCCGCTGCGCGCCATAGGTACCCGCGAAACCCACATAGATCCGAAGAAGTACGATTCCCGCGCGCTGCACCGCCGCGTTGACGTGGAGTACAACGGCTGGTGGATGTGCCTCTTCCCGCGCATCGTGGCAGAAACCAACGGTCAACCACTGCCGCTCTTTATTAAATGGGACGATACCGAGTATTCCCTGCGCGCGGCGCGCAATGGATTCCCCACGGTGACCTGGCCGGGTGCCGCCATCTGGCACATGGCTTGGGCCGATAAGGATGATGCCATTGACTGGCAGGCCTATTTCCACCTGCGCAACCGCCTCATCGTTGCTGCGATGTACCACGAGGGACCGGCCAAGGGCATTACCAAGTCCATCTTCAAGTCCACCCTCAAGCACACCATGTGCATGGAATACTCCACCATGGCCATCCAGATTGAAGCTATGCGCGACTTCCTAGCGGGGCCGGACCATCTCTTTGACATCCTGGAGTCCTCGTTGCCGCGCATCGCGCAAATTCGCAAGAACTATTCCGATGCTGTCATTTTGGAATCCGCCGATGAGCTGCCCGCTCCCACCGGCGCGCCGGGCGTGCCTACGCGCAATATCGGCGGCCGCCTAGCCAAGATCAAGAAGATCCCGTGGGCCATTAAGGGCCTCAAGCACCTCGTTAGCAAGGAAGACGCTGCGCACCACGAGGCGCCACAGCTTAACCTCACTCCGGACGAGGCCCGTTGGTTTACCCTTTCCCGCGTGGATTCTGCCACCGTCTCCACCGCAGGTGGTACCGGCGTGGCCTTCCGCAAGCGCGATCGCGACCTAGCCAAGGACCTCGTATCGCAGACCCGCGAGCTGTTGAAGGAGATCGAGGAAAACTTCGATGACCTGCGCGCTGAATACCGTGCGGCGCAGCCGGAGCTAACCTCGCGCGAGTCCTGGAAGAAGGTCTTCGATGCCCAATAAGGTTTCCGTAGCAGAATCGCGCGTTCTCGAATCCCTCCAGGGTGCGGCCTTTGACGTGCCCGGCGTGCTTCCTACCGCCCGCGGGCTTAGCCACTGGGGCGAGCATGCCCTGGGTTGGATGGGCAGCGCTGCGGTAGGGGCGGGCGTCGACAAGCGCCGCCGCGAGGGCTGGATCCGGGTGGGCGCTGCTGCTTTTCTCGCGCACGCCGCTAGCGTGGTGCTCAAGCGCATCGTGCGCCGCAAGCGCCCCGATTATCCGTACGTGCGCGTGGGGGTAAAGACTCCCTCCAAGCTATCTTTTCCCAGTTCGCACGCGACCTCGACTACTGCATTCCTGGTGGCGGCGAGTCGCCTTACCGGCTGCAAGGCGCCGCTTCTCGGCGTGCCAGTCATGATGGCATCGCGTATGGTGCTCGGAGTGCACTACCCAACAGATACGGCAGTGGGTGCGGCCATCGGCGCTGCTACCGCAGAGGTCGTGATGAAAGGAATGAAGCATGAGTGATGATGGAAACCAGCACTTTTTCCATTCGGAACCGCACACCTCTGGCGTAGATACCGGCCGCAAGCGCAAGCCGCCGAAGAATCTTGTCGATGGCATGATTAAGGCCCTGCGTCCCAAGCAGTGGGTCAAAAACGTCCTCGTGCTGGCGGCCCCCGCCGCGGCCGGCGCCGATGCCCTATTTCACGGCCGCGTGCTTGTCGATGTCCTCTTGGCCTTCGTCGTCTTCTGCCTCGGCGCTTCCTCCATCTACCTGATCAATGATGCGAAGGACTGGCGCGAGGATCAGGAGCATCCGACCAAGCGCTTCCGCCCGATTGCCTCCGGCGTGCTGCCCATCAAGCTCGCCTATGTAATGGCCGTGGTGCTCATCTGCTTGTCCATCGGGCTATCCTTCCTTGCTACCGCTGGCCCGCAGCTGGCAATCGTGATGGCGATTTATATCGCGTTGCAATTGGGCTATTGCTTCGGTTGGAAGCACATGCCGGTGATTGATATCGCCCTAGTTTCCTCCGGCTTCATGCTGCGCACCATGGCCGGTGGCGTGGCTGCAGGCATCGAGCTTTCGCAGTGGTTCCTGCTGGTGGCGGCCTTTGGTTCGCTGTTTATGGCCTCTGGCAAGCGCTACTCGGAGATCCTTCTTGTGGAGCAAACCGGCGCGAAAATCCGCAAGTCCCTGGAAGGTTATACACCTACCTACCTGCGCTTCGTGTGGACGCTAGCCGCCACCGCGGTGGTTATCTGCTACACCCTCTGGGGCTTCGAGCTTGCTAACGATGCCCAGACCGGTGGCGTGTGGTACCAAGTCTCCATGGTGCCGTTTACCATCGCCATCTTGCGCTATGCGGCCGATGTGGACCGCGGCCAGGGTGGCGCTCCGGATGAGATTGCACTGGAGGACCGCACTTTGCAGGTTCTCGCTTTGGCTTGGCTCGCTTGCATCGCCATGGCGGTGTATATCATGCCGTTGTTCTAGACACAGCTGAATCGATATAGAAATTTTCCGCGGGGCTGATAAACTTTCTTCCCGTGCTTAACACCGACCACAAGAGTATCGCCCGCTGGAGTACCCCGGCGGTCGTTCTTGTGATCGGTGTTTTATCTTTGTGGGGCGGTTTTGCGCGCCGCTGGATTTCCGATGACGGACTCATTGTCCTGCGCACCGTGCGCAACCTCGAAGCCGGAAATGGGCCCGTGTTCAATATGGGCGAACGCGTAGAGGCCAATACCTCCACGCTGTGGCAGTACCTCATTTTCCTGGTGCGCTGGGTGACCCACGCAAACCTAGAAGGCATCGCCATTTACTTGGGGCTCATCCTGGCGGTAGTAGCAATGGTGGTCGGTACGGGGGCGTCGGCAAGCATTCGCTCTGGCGCTGTTCTTCCGGCCGGTGCGCTGGTGTATCTGGCCCTTCCGCCGGCCAGGGACTTCTTCACCTCGGGACTGGAGTGGGGCCTCTGCATTTTCTATCTAGCTGTGCTCTGGTCGCTGTTGCTGCGTTGGTCGCGGCCGGCCCGCCATTCCAATAGCAATAGCGACGCCTACTGGCTAGCTTTCTGGGCCGGATTGTCTTGGCTGGTGCGCCCAGAGCTCGCCCTGTACGGCGGTCTGGTGGGAATCATTCTCCTCGTGTCTCATCGATCGTGGAAAGTTATCGCTGTCGCGGTGCCGTTGCCGCTGGCTTATGAGGTCTTCCGCATGGGCTACTACGGCCTGCTGACCCCACACACGGCTGTGGCTAAGTCCGCGGCTGGCTCCGAATGGGGCAAGGGGTTTACCTACCTGGCGGATTTTGCCGGCCCATACTGGCTCTTCCTGCCGCTTATCGTGCTCGCCGTGGCAGGTCTATGGAAGGCAAACCTGCGCCCCACC
This sequence comes from Corynebacterium nasorum, assembly GCF_022347325.1. Taxonomy (NCBI): domain Bacteria; kingdom Bacillati; phylum Actinomycetota; class Actinomycetes; order Mycobacteriales; family Corynebacteriaceae; genus Corynebacterium; species Corynebacterium nasorum. The sequence continues at coordinate 5,956 of NZ_JAKRDU010000013.1, read as the reverse complement.
GCGGTGCGCTCTACTGCCACCGCTATTTATCTCTTTGAAGGCACTGCGCTCATTCACACGCTCTACGTGCTGCGCGTGGGTGGAGATTTCATGCATGGTCGCATGCTTTTGCTCCCACTTTTTGCGGCACTGCTTCCCATTTTTGTGGTGAGCGTTCGAGCATGGATAGCCTCCGTGTTCTGTGCGGTATGGGCGCTAGTTATCGTTCTGCGCGGACATCCGGTGGACCGCAGCATCTACGAGGGCGAGATCTCCATCGTGGATGAACGCGATTTCTGGACCAACGCGACCCAGCGTGAGGATCCTCCCATGCGGGCCGAAGAATTCCTCGACGCCAAGTTTATGGAGGACTACCAAGAGGGCATCGACGAGCTGGAGGCTGGCGACGCCATGACCTTCCGCTATATCAAGGGGGAAGATAGGTTCTCGTGGACGGCGGCCCCCGCAGATCCCTCGCGCACCGACCCACCGACCGTTTACCTGCTCAATTTGGGCCTTTCTTCCATGAATGCACCGCTGGATATTCGCGTGCTGGACAATATTGGACTCAGCAATCCTTTGGCGGCGCGCCAGCCACGCATCGTGGGTGGACGCATTGGGCACGACAAGAGCTTGGATACGTCGTGGCAGGTGGCAGACTCTGCCGTCGATATTGACGAGGTTCCGGCGTGGATTGATAAGTACGAGGCTGCCAAGGCTCGCGCCGCTCTTGCCGACGCCGATTTTCAGAAACTCTTCGCTACCTACAGGGATCCTTTAACTTGGGACCGTTTCTGGAAAAATATTAAATTCTCCCTGACAGACGGGCGGACCATAGCCTTCTCCTCGGATCCCTCGGACTACCTGCACTAATTCCTTCAAATGCAGACTTTAGGGCCAACCTAAGTTACACTAACCTGTGACATTGTTATCGATCCGTGACGTTAACGATATACAGGGTTCGGACGATAGAACTTAGTGACAATCACCGAGTAGTTTGAAGGAGAAAGATGACTGCTTCCATCAAGGGTCGCGTCCTTTCAGCCATCATGGCAGTTGCCGTAGCTTTGGGCCTAGCCGTCGTGGCGGGTTCCCAGCCGGCAGAGGCCGCCAACCGCGACTGGTTGCGCCGTGACGCCACTGGTACGTGTGAGTGGGACAAGGTTGCCTGGTGGGTCCAGCGCTGCGACGTTTGGTCGCAAGCGATGGGCCGTAATATTCCCGTACAGATACAGCCGGCGAAGCGGGGTGGAAATGCGGCACTCTATCTGCTTGATGGTCTGCGCGCAACTAATCTTACAAATGCGTGGGTAAACGATGTTAATGCGGCGAAGACCTATGAACCACACAACATCACACTTGCGATGCCGGTTGGCGGAGCCGCCTCTTTCTACGCGGACTGGCAGGGACCTGCGACCTACGATCTGTCAAATCCTGTTAATTACAAGTGGGAGACGTTTCTGACCAGCGAACTCCCAGGCTATCTGGAGCGCAACTTCGGCGTGGCACGTAATAATAACTCTATTGCAGGTTTGTCGATGGGAGCTGGTGCTGCGCTAACCCTCGCAGCGAAGCACCCTAATCAATTTCGTCAGGCGCTGTCCTTCTCTGGCTTCTTGACTACAACTGTCCCCGGTGCACAGACATTCATGCGTCTAGCCATGTTGGATGCAGGCGGCTTTAATATCAATGCAATGTACGGATCGCTATTTAATCCGAAGCGTTTCCAAAACGACCCACTGTTGTTAATTCCGCAGTTGCGAAACACCAATCTATATATTTCATCAGCCTCTGGTATTCCGGGGCCTGGCGACAGTCACTATTTACCGGAGCATCAAGCTGCTGGCGCGGCTTTGGAGGTCGGATCTAATATAACCACTCACGTGTGGGAAGGTGCAGCTCGGCTACAGGGATTGAATCCTACTGTAAGTTATCCAGCTCAGGGGCTGCATAATTGGGAGCAGTTTGGTTATCAGCTCAATCGTTCTAAGCCACAGGTCTTGAATGTGATGAACGCGTGGTAGCGCATTGTTGCATTCGCTAGCGTGTTGTATCTGTAACCTAGGTGAAGCCGCGTTTTGGTGCCCATAAAGGGCACCATCGCGAGTACTTTTCATATCAGCGCTGACCCATCCTCGAAAAGGGGGAAAGTAGCAAAAGTGGATGCGGACATTTTTAGGAATATTCAGAGTAGCAGCTTGCGCCGGCGTTGGTTGATGATTAATCTGTCGAACTCAAGCTTGATTATTGGGTTAAGTAGCAAAAAGTGTGTCTGAGTTACAGCAATCTTGCTGATCAGGCTGAGTAAATCGGGTGGGTATAAGGTCTCGATGTTTATATCCACCTGATTCGTGTTCAATCCATCGGACTGGCACCCGCATGTGCTAGTCGGGGGGTGGTGTGCTTTCCGGGTAAGTAAAAGCAGACCACGATGCCCGGTATGTTCTGGGCAAATGAAGAAAATGGAACCACATCCAAGGCACAACTAGGTGGCGGTGCAAAGACCCGAACTGCGGTAGTGCCATGACACGAACCCGCACCGATCGCACGTAGGCCCGCGACCTTAAAGACTTCGTGTCCTATGTCATCTCCACAGCGACGCTGTCTGAACTCGCTCAGCAACAAAGGGTGAGTCGTTGGACACTTGATCGCCGATTCGAACCGTTTTGGCTCATCGACATCCCCAACGACGGTGCCCCGCAGCGCGTCCACGAACAGATCTTCATCGACTACACCTACGCGGCGGCTGGCTGCCTGCTTGTGGTAGCCAGCCGCGACCACGTCCTTGCTTGGCACTGGACCAAACACGAAACCGTCCACGCATACACGCAGCTACTTCGCAAAATCGCCGAGCCGCTCTGCGTTGTCTTCGACGGCGGACAAGGCGCACTCACCGCGATTAAAGCCTGCTGGCCGAACGCAATGATTCTGCGTTGTCTCGTCCATGCGCAACGTGTCATCCGCCGCTACACCACCTCACGGCCGTGCACCGACCCCCGCAAAGGCATCTACGCACAGGCGTTGAAACTGACCCGTATCACCACTTTCGACCAGGCACAGGAGTGGACGCTGCGCCTACACGACTTCGGTCAGGCATTCAAGACATTACTCAACGAGAAAACCTCCGTGCCCAAAGAGCGCCAAACACTCAATAACCAGTGGGAATGGACTCATCTGCGGGTGCGCAAAGCCTATAACTCACTGCTGCACCTATCGCGCAACAATTGGCTGTTTACCTACCTGCAGCCACCACCGAATGCGCTTGATCTTAAACGCTGGGTTTCAACGACAAACAGTCTTGAAGGCGGAATCAGCGCGCCCAACTCAAACGCATCGCCGATGCGCATCGAGGCAGGTCTGGGGAACGCCAACGAAAAATTCTCGAGTGGTACCTCCACACCAAAAAGCAACTGCCTGACGATCCGCTAGATATCGCCAGGCAGTGCAATTTTGGTCAAGATCAACTCGCCAAAGTCAACGGTCTTGCCGAAGAAGACCACAACAAAGCCGACCAAGAAACAGGCCGACCAGCCTTCTACGACAACGCTATCCCAACCGAGTATGAACACTCGATAGGAATCAGAAAAGGCCCATGAAGTAACCAACCGCGTACCCGCCCCGCGAAACGCCGAGCGGACACACATTTTGCTACTTAACTCTGATTCTTCGGTCGTTGTAGGAGCCGACATATTCATGAATTGCTTTCTCTAATTCCTCACGATGGCGCCACTTACGCCCATAGAACATCGCATTTTTCATTCGGCCGGACAACCCCTCACACGCCGAATTGTCGGGTGAGGGACCTGACCCCTGTTTGGTAGACACCTGATATTGAGCTCGGTTGGGTTGGGAAGAAAGGTAATCTACCACCATGCCTAGGTGCTCCGAACAGTTCCAACGTGATGCTGTGGCTGTCTACGAAAACAATGAGGACCTATCCACTTCACGCGGCTTCAATAGAGCTTGTAATCAATCGTTCTTCACCTTATTCCTGGCTTAAGCAGTACGGCACCGGCAAACGTGCCCGCTCGAAAAACATGCGTGATAAAGCTCAGGCGACGACTGATTCTCAGCGGATCCGCCAGCTGGAAAACGCAAAGTTGCGCGAAGAACGCGATATCCCGCGCAAGGCCGTGAAGCATTTTATTTAAAGAGACACGCTGGTAATCGGCTTCCAGTTTTTCTATGACCACCGAACCGAGTACTCGGCTCACACGGATGTGTCACGTGTTAAAGCTCAATCGCTCCTCGTTCTACAAATGGGTCAGAACCCGTGAAAACGCAGTTTAAAGATGTGTTCCGATGCCCTTATTGCTGCAAAAATCAAGACCATCTTCAATGATGAGCACGGGCTTTATGGTGTTAAACGCATCGCTGCAAGTCTCAACCATGATACGGATTTCAGCCCGATCAATCACAAGAAGGTTGCACGCATCATGAAATCTAGGGGGCTTCAAAGGCTTTACGAAACGGCGTCGATGCATCGCCACCAAGCGCAGGCATGGTTACCGTGTCATGCCAGATTTAGTAGGCCGTAAATTCACCGCCGACAGGCCGAACCACGCCTATGTTGGCGACATTACGTACCTGCCGTGTAAGGGTGAAAAGAACATGTGCCTTGCTGCGGTCATTGACGTCTACTCACGCAAACTTGTCGGTCATGCACTTGCTGACCACATGCGGGTATCGCTAGTTATCGAAGCTTTGTCTTGTGCCAGAAAGGTCCGCGGAAGCCTTAAAGGGGCAATTTTCCATTCCGATCACGGCAGTGTGTACACCTCACAGGCATTTAGGGACCACTGCGCCCGACTTGGTGTGTACCAATCCGTGGGAGCAGTTGGAACCAGTGCTGATAACGCCCTAGCAGAATCCTTTAACGCCACTTTAAAGCGTGAAGTTCTGCGTGATAGGAAACTCTTTGAAAGTCCAATCAGCTGCCGCCGGGAAATCTTCCTGTGGTGCATGCGCTACAACACGCGCAGGCGGCACTCCTGATGCAACCTTCTAGCCCCCAATGACTTCGAAACGCTTAATTCAGCTACACTGACCCAAGCAGCATAGCTAACCCCCCGACGTGTCTACTTTCCGGGGGCCAGGCCTGAGCACCGTTTCTTCGACATTGAAGGAGCAAAACCGATGTCTCGGGAGGCTTGGATCCAACTATTACCTCGATAGCGGCAACCCCGATCGGAATGGATTACTAATTTTGTCGGGTCCGGCTTCATCGTGCATGATCTTCGTGCAGGCTCGTTAGTGAGAAGTCTCCATTACTCTCATAGAGGGCCACAGCATCACCTTTGAACTGTTCGGAATACCTAGGCATGGTGGTAGATTTCCTTTCTTGCCAACCCAACCGGGCTGGACATTAAGCGTCTACCAAACAGGGGCAAGGACCAAATTCTTCGGTTACTTTGAATCGATATCAATCACGGTGAAGCCTTCGACACGGTTGAAGAGCTTCAAGCTATCGAAGAATATATCAAATGGTATAACATCGAACGCATCTAAAAACGACTCAAGGGCCTGACCCCGATGCAACATCGGAACCAGACCCTTGTGCCCCTAACCGCCTAGAATTAAACCAGTCCAACTTTCGGGGGCTAGTTCAGTTCGCGGTTCTCGGGGGTGTTTTGGCTTGTGTTTTAGAAGCCGAGGATGTTGCGGTTGAACTCGTTGAGTGCGTCAGGGATGAGGTATGGCAGCTTGCGGAAGAAAAGGCTTGCCTGCTCGAGGATGTCCCAGCCGTTGGAGATGGCTGCGTGTGCTGCTTCTTGTGCGTTGGTTACGAGATCTGCAATCATTTGTTTTCCTTTCGTTTGGTGAAATGGTTGCGTACTGGTTTTGTACGTGAATTTTTGAGGTTACCCTCAAGTAGTGGACACCCTATTTGTATGGATCTTGTGTCCGTAGGAGAGGATGTTCATTGTGAATCAACAGCGCAAGAAGTACACGCCGGAGTACCGGCGTGAAGCCGCAA
>NZ_JAKRDU010000012.1:0-62386 GCF_022347325.1 Corynebacterium nasorum | reverse complement strand
CATGTCGCGTGGGTGCAAAATGAGCTCAACGAAACACCCCGACAAATCCTCGGCGGCGCAACCCCACGTGAAATACTTAACGAACTATTCAAGCGTGGCGCATCCACCGCTTGATTCCGCCTTGTTCTTTTTGGGTTTTGGGCTTTCATTTTGACTACTACTACCTTTAACCAGCTGGATCCTACAGAACGGGACCCGCGGTCATTGACGTTGAATATGGTTCAGTTGGGAAGTCTGATGCTTCCTCTCTTGATTGGTTCGTATTCTTTGGTGATCTCGTCGATCGATCGTAAAAATCGTATGCTTACGCGGCTGCAATCTCTGGGGACATCCGCCAGGGAAATCATGCTCATTAAGTCTGTATGGGTGAGTTTAGTAGCATTCTTCGGAATTGCAGCTGTCATACTAGCGACAGTTCAAGCTAGTCGTTCTTTCAACGTTCCAGTCTTAGGGAACCAATTGGTAGTCGTAGTTTTTGCTTTGTTGATGGAAACTGTTGCCTTGGTCCCCTTGTTCCTCCATCTTGCCTTGCGTCTCAAGCACCCTGGATGGGTCGTTGGTATCGCGCTGATAGGCTCAGTTCTCGGTTCAGCTGGTCACATGATCCCTCAGGCAGTAGCAATTTTCATTCCTTTCACTTTAGTTGGAGCTCTATCCCCTGTAGAGGTACAAGAAGACAGTCTTTTGGATCACGTCTTGTCTCTTTCGGATCTGGGAATTGTGATCATAGTCACCCTTGTTGTTGCAACTTTTTCAATTGTTGTGGTTCCTCGGAGGTTTCAAGATGAACTTTAATTTGACAGTGTTTCGGAAGTCGCCAGCTACGATTTTGATTGCTCTCGCGGTAGTACTTCTTTTTCTCTTAGCGTTTTGGTTCGGAATCGCAATGGTTCCGGAAGAGAAATGGGGTCAAGATTCCAACAGTGCCATTGGTTTTGCTTGGGCAAATATGGGGGGACTTTACTTCGGAATCCTTTCCCCTATTTTGGTGGCAGCAATTTCCGCGACCTTAATGGGACCGGAGCAAAAAAGGGGAAATATCAATTGGATTAAAAGCCAACCTAATGGAAGGAAGAAACTTCTGATTGAGAAGATTTCTATCCTTTTTTCCCTCGCCCTAGCTATGGGTGTACTTCAATTTTTAATCACTCTCATCTATAAGTACATGAGTGGCTATCCTGAGGAGCCGCTCAGTAAGCTTCTTCCCGTTTATTCTCTATGGACCATTTTGGGAATACTTGCTGTAGGTTGTTTCTACCTTTGGCTTTCAACGTATATTGATAATTTCGCTGGCGTTTTGGGTGCAGCAGTGGGGCTAACGATCGCCACGATGGGAATCTCGATTGCAAATCAACTCTTGGCGGGTACGAATGGTGTTGAGAAGTTCTTGCCAACTTCTCAAATCATCGCAACTTCATTCGCTCGTTCTCCGGGGGAATCTAGTGCTGAGGCATTCTTTCTCTCAGGAGTGATCGCTTTGTTGTGGATGTTTTTGTTCGTGTTTCTTACCTGCAGAAAGCTCTCGAAGAAGGGGTAGGAACTATTTCACTTATATGGGGGATACTTCCGTACACGCATCCTTTCATGGGGCACTTCATAGAGTGGGAGTTGGAGGAGGCTATCCCTGATGACGTCTGGGAAAGCACCAACTAAGGACTAATCCTGTTCCGGCTCCGGTGCGGTTAGAGTTCGGCGTCCTGGTTGCCGTCGTGCTCTGCTTCTAGCTCTGGTTCCTCGTTTTCAGTCTGGTTGTCGTGTCGTTATCCGCGGCCTGGTAACCGATAAGAGCTTCCTCGTCTAGTTCGAGGCTGGCGAGGAAGTCGAGGTCGTTGTGTTCCTATGGGCCATGTGGGGTGGTGGTCTTGAACGGATTCTAATCCCTGGCGAAAATAATAGGTCTTGGTCGATTTATCGGGGCGTTGGGTTAGGGTGAGGTCATGCTTTTTGATTCGCTGCCGCGGCCGAGTGTGCGTGTGGCTCCGGGGGTGGGGCATGTGCCGGGATGGGTGGGCGTCGATAAGCAGAAGGCTTTGGTAGAAGAGATGCGCGGCATTGCGCGCGAGTATGCGGCTACGCCGATGGCGATGGTGCGGCCGCGGTTGAAATCCGGCGGGCAAATGAGCGTTTTTCAGCTGCATTTGGGCAGGTATTGGCATTATCCCAGCTATCGGTATGTGGACAATATGGACGGCACGCGGGTTCCGCCGGTGCCGGAGAGCCTGCGGCGGATTGCTCCGGGAGCGCTGCGCGCCGCGGCTGAGGTAGCACCTGAGCTAGAGCCTTGGGTGGAGACCTTCGTGCCGGAGATGGCATTGGTGAATTACTATCCACCGGGATCGGCCATGGGCATGCACGTGGATGATTCGGAGGAGTCACCCGCCCCAGTGATTTCGCTATCTATTGGGGATGAGGCTCTTTTCCGCATGGGGCATACCGAGTCGCGCACGCGGCCGTGGGATGACATCACGCTGTGCTCTGGAGATTTGGTGGTCTTTGGTGGGCCAAAGCGCTTTGCCTACCACGGGGTAGTGCGCGTTAATGACGGCACATTGCCGGAGGGGTGCGGGTTGAGTGAGGGACGTATCAACATCACCATCAGACAAGTATCTGCACGGGCGGTAAGCTAGGGATGTTACATAAAGCTTGAAGGAAAGAAGGTTCTCTTATGTCTCGTATCGGCATCATCATCGGTACCACCCGCGATAACTCGGCCGGCAAGGTAGTAGGTGAGTGGCTTTATGATCTTGCCCAGGGGCGCCAGGATGGGGTGGAGTACACCCTGCTGGACCTCAAGGAGTTTGATGTTCCACTGCTGACCACTGAAGTCATTCCTGCCACCGCCAATAAGCAGTATGCGGATAAAAAGGTGCAGGCTTGGTCTGATGCAGTGGATGCCTGCGATGGTTTCGTATTTGTTACTCCGGAGTACAACCGCTCCGTGCCGGGTCCATTCAAGAATGCCTTCGACTGCTTGGCTGGGGAGTGGATCGGTAAGCCGGTTGCATTCGCCGGTTACGGTCCAGCGGGCGCAATCCGCGGCGTGGAAGCATGGCGCACCATCGTGGTCAACTTCTCCATGCCGCAGCTGCGCAATCAGCTCGACTTCGGTTTCTTTACTGACTGGACCGACGGCGAATTCCGCCCTGTAGATGCCAAGGTAGAACGCACCAATTCCTTGCTGGCCGAGCTGGAAGATGCTGTTACTGCATAATCAGTTCGCGTTGGCCGCATACAAAAAGCCAGCCCCCGCTGCTCGGAAGGAGCGCGGGGGCTGACTGTTATGTGGCTGGCTTAGTTACTGCAGGCCGAACTGATCCCACGCGGCAGGGGAGAGGTTCTGGTACACGTGCTTGTGCTCCTGGTACTCGGCCAAGCCGGTGGGGCCAAGCTCGCGGCCATTGCCGGACTGCTTGAAGCCGCCCCACTCTGCCTGCGGCAGGTACGGGTGGAAGTCGTTGATCCAGATAGTGCCGTGGCGCAGGGCGCGGGCAACACGCTCGGCGCGGCCGGCGTCGGAAGTGTAGACGGCGCCAGCCAGGCCGTACTCGGTGTCGTTGGCGATCTCGATGGCCTCCTCCTCGGTGGTGAAGGTCTCGATAGTCACGGTCGGGCCGAAGGCCTCGTCGTGGACGCAGTCCATCTCGCGGGTAGCTCCATCGATGATGGTCGGCAGGTAGTAGACACCAGCGCCCAAGTCGGTGGTGCCCGTGCCGTGCTGGCCATTGGTGTCCTCGCTGGTAGCGGCGCGGCCGCCGGTGAGAATCTTGGCGCCCTGCTCGCGGGCCTTGTCCACGTAGGCAGCGACCTTCTCACGGTGCTCGGCGGAGATGAGCGGGCCGGTCTCGGCCTTATCATCGGTCGGGCCGCCGATCTTGATCTTATTGGCGCGCTCTACCAGGGCATCGACGAACTTATCGTGCAGGGACTCTTCCACGACGATGCGGGAGCCTGCGGAGCAGACCTGGCCGGAGTGGAAGAAGGCGCCGTTGAGGGCGTTGTCCACGGCGACGTCGAAATCGGCATCGGCGAAGATGACGTTCGGGTTCTTGCCACCGAGCTCGAGCGCGGTGCGCTTGACGGTCTCAGCCGCATTCTTGGCGATGATCTTGCCGGTGACCAGGCCACCGGTAAAGGAGACCATGTCTACATCTGGGTGCTGGGAGAGCGGGTTGCCGCAGTTAGCGCCGGCGCCGGTGATGAGGTTGCCTACGCCGTCCGGCAGGCCGCACTCCTTGAGGGCGGCCATGAGCAGCATCGCGGTGTGTGGGGTGAGCTCCGCCTGCTTGAGGACGAAGGTATTGCCGGCGGCCAGGGCCGGGCCGACCTTCCAGGAGACCTGCAGCAGCGGGTAGTTCCATGGGGTAATCAGGCCACAGACGCCGACGGGCTCGGCATCGATGCGGGAGCGCAGGTTGGGATCCTGCGGGTCGACTACGCGACCGGCCTGGTGCTGGGCCAGGGTGCCGAAGTACTCGAAGGCGTTGGCGATGTCATCCATATCGCCCAAAGATTCCTCATAGCGCTTGCCGGTATCAGCGGACTCGGCCTGCGCGAAAAGCTTCTTGTGCTCACGGATGAAATCGGCCACGCGGATAACCAGCTTGCCGCGCTCGGCGGACGGGGTATTGGCCCACTCGCCGTTGTCGAAGGTTTCACGGGCAACCTTGATGGCGCGTTCGGTGTCTGCGTCGGAGGCTTCGGAGACTAAACCGACGGTAGAACCATCGGCCGGGCAGATGATGGTGCGGGTTTCGCCGCTTTGGGCGGCTTCCCACTTACCGTTGATGAACAGGGACTTCGGGGCGCCATCGGCATGCACGCCCTTCAACAGCTCGGTCTGGGTGGGGTCGAACAAAGTGTTCTGGGTGCTCAAGTGAAAAGCAACCTTTCTCTTATAGAGGTAGTTGTAGTGGCCAGCTTAGCTATCTTCGCGCCAGGTGCGCTCGGGCTCGGCGCCATCGGAGACATCGGAGTCTCCCGGCTGGGTCTGCTGCATGTAGAGGAAGGCCAAGTGGCGCTCATAAAGATCCAGCACGTTATTGATGATCTGATTCTCGGAATAACCGTAGACGTCATAGCCCAGCGAACCGGTCATATCGTAGACCTCGAGGCGGTAGTACTCGTCGCCCTCGCCCGCGCTGAAATCGGGGCGCTCGGCCGCGACTGGGAAGAGCTGGTAGCGGAACATGCGCTCATTGTGCAGCCTTACTTCTAGGTCGAGCTGGGGCAATTCGACGTCGGGAAGCTCGCTGGTGAGCAAGATGGCGTCGTAGCCGCGGGTACGCATGTGGGTAGCAACCTGCTCCAAGGCGTAGGTGGCGGTATCGCGCAGGTAGGTATCCATCTCCTTCTTGGAAGGGAAGGTGTTGGCGCGGTCGAGGCGGTTCTTCCACAGGTTGGAATCCGAAGGATCGCGCTCAGTACGGGAGGAAATCACGCCATGCATAGCGGTGGTGCGGGCCTCGCGTTGCACGTTTTCTAGGCGCAGGGACTTCCACAGGGAGAACATGATGAGGTAGACCACGAAGGCGAAGGGCAGGCCCATCACGACGGTCGCGGACTGCACGGTGGCGATGCCATCGATCTGCAGCAGTGCCAGGGTCAGCGCACCCACGGTCACGGACCAGAAGATGCGCATCCAGCGTGCGCCATCCTGGCGACTATCGGTGATGCGAGAGGTGAAGTTGGACATCACCAGCGCGCCGGAGTCGGCCGAGGTGATGTAGAGCAGTAGGCCAATGAAGGTGGTCAAGAAGATGACGATGCCAGAGCCTGGGAACTCGTGCAGCATGTCGTAGAAGCCTTGTTCTGGCACGTTAATCGCGTTTTCGGCGAATTCTGGGTAGTCGCCGGAGCGAACCATGTCCAAGGCAGTGTTACCAAAGAAGGACATCCACATCAGGATGAATAGGAACGGGAAGGTCAGGGTGCCGAAAATGAACTGGCGCAGGGTGCGGCCGCGGGAGATGCGGGCCAGGAAGAGGCCGACGAAGGTCGCCCAGGCGATCCACCATGCCCAGAAGAAGAGGGTCCAGGACTGCATCCAGGTATCTACGTTGGCTTGGTCTTCGGCGAAGGCGAAGGTCTCCATGGTCCAAGATGGGAATTTTGCGACGTAGTCACCGATATTGGTCACGATGGCATCGAAGAGGTAGGCGGTCTTGCCAAAGACCACGACGTAGACCATCAGTGCGATGGCCAAATAGACGTTGAGCTCGGAGAGGAAGCGAATGCCCTTATCGACGCCGGATACAGCCGACAGCGTGGCAATGGCCACCGCAATAATAATGAGGGCGGACTGCAGTCCAAGGCCCTGCTCGATGCCGAAGATGAGGTGGAAGCCATAGGACAGCTGCACCACGCCGATGCCCAGGGAAGCGGTCACACCGAAGACGGTGCCCAGCATGGCGGCGATGTCCACCGCGGAGCCGATAGGGCCGTGCACGCGCTTGCCGATGAGCGGGTAGAGCGCGGAGCGGATAGCCAGCGGCATGTTCAGGCGGTAGGCAAAGTAGCCAAAGGCCATGCCCATAAGTGCATAAAGCGCCCAGCCGGTGAGGCCATAGTGGAACATGGCATAGACCACGGCTTCCTTGGCGGCCTCCATGGTTTCGCCGTCACCGACCGGTGGCTGCATGTACATGGTGACTGGCTCGGCCACGGCGAAGAACATGAGGTCCACGCCGATGCCAGCGGCAAAGAGCATGGACGCCCAGGAGAAGGTATTAAATTTCGGCCGCGAGTGGTCCGGTCCGAGGCGGATATTGCCGGCATTGGAAAAGGCAATATAGAGCACGAAGACCACGGCGATGGTGGCGGTGAGAACGTAGAACCAGCCAAGGTTGTGGCCGATCCAGCCGGTCACACTGGCGAGGGTTTCTGCCGCGGAATCGCGGCCGAGCCCGGCATAGAGCGCCATGGCAATAATGAGGACGCCAGAGATGATAAATACCGGCCAGTTTGTCTTGGGAGCAGGGACCTGATCCGCGCCTACGGCATCGCCGGTTTCGGCCTTGTAGCTGCCGACGAGGGCGCGGACTTGGTAGCGCGGGCTGCGCTTCTTGGGCTCTCCAGAGGGGGTTGCGAGAGAGGTGTTTTTACCCCCTTCTTGGGGGTCTTTATGTGAAGTGAGAGACTCCTCAGGATTGTGAGGATCAAAGTTAGCCATCTACTTCTCCTATTGCTGGTTGTTTTGGGCCGAATCTTTCGCACGAGTGCCCCAAAATGCTCACAAGATCGCAGGGAGAGATAGGTGAGTGAAATGAATCATATTCGGGCGAACTATGCGCAAAGACTGCGGATTTCATCTCCAGAGAAATCCATCCGGACAAGGTAAATATACATTAAGATGGGCAAACTTCTAGCGGGATGTGTACTCTGGAGGCAGTGCCCGCACATAAGGCGATGTGAATAATTACAGACTTTTGTATAAATTACAATATTTTCACTTCCGGTGGGGCAATCTTGACGTGTGAAATATTTCACAGAAAGAAGGGGATTTATGGGTTTTATGGACAAGCTGACCAAGAAGCGTTCCGCTAAAAAGGTCACCGATGAAGTAAGCGACGTAGTCGTCGTTGGCGGTGGCTCCGCAGGCTCCGTCATCGCCGCACGCCTGACCGAAGACAAGAACACCCGCGTGCTGGTCCTTGAGGCTGGCCGCCCAGATTCCTTGTGGGATCTGTTCATTCACATGCCATCCGGCTTCTCTTTCCCAATCGGCGCAAAGAACTATGACTGGATGTATGAGTCCGATCCAGAGCCAGAGATGAACGGCCGCCGTGTCTACCATGCTCGCGGCAAGGTCCTTGGCGGATCTTCCTCCATCAACGGCATGATCTACCAGCGCGGTAACCCGATGGACTACGAGAAGTGGGGCCAGAACCCGGGCATGGAGAACTGGGACTTCGCCCACTGCCTGCCGTACTTCAACCGCATGGAAACCGCCGCTGCGGCTGAGCCAAACGATCCGCGCCGTGGCCACGATGGCCCGCTGTACCTCTCCCGCGGTCCGGCTACCTCCGAGCTCTTCCAGGCCCTGTTCAAGTCTGTGCAGGAAGCCGGCTACAACCTGACCAATGACGTCAATGGTTACCGCCAGGAAGGCTTCGCTCCGTTCGATCGCAATATTAAGAACGGCAAGCGTTGGTCCGCTGCCCGCGCCTACCTGTACCCCAACATGGATCGCGAGAACCTCGAGATCCGCACCCGCGCTTTCACCACCAAGATCCTCTTCGAGGGCCAGAAGGCCGTCGGCGTCGAGTATGAGTGGCAGGGCGGCGTTCACCGCGTCTATGCCGAGAAGATCGTGCTGTCCGCCGGTGCCATTAACACCCCGCAGCTGCTGGAGATCTCCGGCATTGGTGACCGCGAGATTCTGGAGAAGCATGGCATCGACGTCGTCAAGCACCTGCCAGGTGTGGGCGAGAACCTGCAGGACCACCTCGAGGTCTACATCCAGTACGAGACCACCAAGTCCACCGCTTCCTCCCAGCCTTACCTGGATAAGTGGCGCTGGCCATTCATGGGTCTGCAATGGCTGCTGACCCACAAGGGCCCGGTTGCTACCTCCCACTTTGAAGGCGGCGGCTTTGTGCGCTCCAATGAGAATGAGGACTACCCGAACCTCATGTTCCACTTCCTGCCGATGGCCGTGCGTTATGACGGCCAGAAGGCGGACGTCAAGCACGGCTTCCAGTGGCACGTTGGCCCGATGTTCTCCGATACCAAGGGCCACGTTCACATCAAGAGCGCCGATATCCACGACAAGCCGTCCATCCTCTTCAACTACCTGAAGACCGACCAGGACCGCCGCGAGTGGGTGGAGGCCGTACGCGTTGCCCGCTCCCTGCTGGATACCAAGGCCATGGAAGAGGTAGGCGCCCGCGAGTTCAGCCCGGGCCCGGATGTCCAGACCGACGAGGAGATCCTGGAGTGGGTCCGCAACGATGGCGAGACCGCGCTGCACCCATCCTGTACCGCCAAGATGGGCGCGGAGTCTGACCCGATGGCCGTCGTTAATCCGGACACCATGGGCGTATGGGGCGTTGAGGGCCTCTACATTGCGGATGCCTCCGTCTTCCCATCCGTGACCAACGGCAATATCTACTCCCCAACCATGATGGTGGGCGAGAAGGCTGCCGACCTCATCGCCGGCCGCACCCCGCTGGAGCCAAACCACGCCGAGTGGTACAAGGCTAAGCAGGATATGCCGCTCTACGCTGAGGGCGAAGCAGTCCGCGATCACAAGCACTCCATCCAGGGCGCTGACCACTAAGCACCCTCCCGCCGGATTGCTCTAGCGCCGCGTTTCCCATTCTTGGGGCGCGGCGCTTTTGCTTGCCGACGTCCCCCCTTCCCACCGCGCGCCCCTCCGCCTGACCAGAACCATGATTTAATCGCCTCGCAAGGAACCAGGTCCACTGTATTGGGGCGCCAGAGTAAAGGAAGGCATTGATGCTCAGCATTATCGCTTTAGTCATTAGTATCGTTTTCGCCGTTGCCGTTATTAAAAAGCTCGATGACATCGATACGCACCTGAAGGAGCTGCTCTCCTCGCGCGAAGATGGCGAAACAGCGCGTTAATCGTGCGGGTGGCTAAGGAGACGGTGAACAAATTTCGAATTAACCAACTGCAAAAGGCCCATACCGACCGTGAAATGGAATTTTCCTGCGATGTAGCTTGAAGGGCTATGGCTTCATGGAGCAAAGTGGTTTCCAAGCAGCAGTTCCAGTACTTCGTACGCGGGGTAGCCAACACTGCCGACTTCAAGGAAGTATCATTCCTGGATACCAGCGAAAAGAGATAGTCATTTGGCTATTAGAAAGCTTCGCTACGTGTGGTTTGACCCGTACGCAATGTCCGTGAGTGTCTAGCTCTTGATGGAGAACCTGGTGTCAGTGTCGCTGGCCGCACCTACGCCGCCGTCATGTCCGCCGACACCCTGTTCATCACCATCCCCACAGGGGTGGGTGTGGACATCCACGTGAAGATTCTGGAGAATTTCGCCGCCCACGTCGCCCCTCGTTGGGTTGGCAGCCGAACCGTGAAGGACTAGTCATCGGCTATCCCATCGACTAATTCTTGCAGGTCGCAGGACCTTCGCGTGACTGTTAGTTCAGCCCATTTTAAATAGTTCATCGCACACTGTATAGTTCAGCACATGCTGACTATTGCTTCGCGCCTCGACGTCATGAACCGGCTCGGCCGGGCCATGGCTGATCCGACGCGCTCCCGAATCCTGCTAACCCTACTAGACGGTCCGAGCTACCCGGCTGTGCTCTCGCAAAGCTTGGATCTGACCCGCTCGAACGTTTCGAACCACCTGTCTTGCCTGCGCGATTGTGGCATTGTCGTCGCTGAGCCGGAGGGCCGCAAGACCCGCTACGAAATCGCCGATCCCCACCTCGCGGCAGCGCTCGAAGCGCTAGTCAACGCGACACTGGCCGTCGACGAGAATGCCCCCTGCATCGACACTGAGTGCTCGGTGCCCGGCTGCGGCGAGAAAGGAGCGGACGTATGAGTTCAGCATGTGGATGCGAACACGAACCCGCCACGGAGATCGACGAGCTCGATCGGCCATGGTGGAAGGACCCTGAGCTACTGCTGCCGATCTTCTCCGGCGTAGCCCTCATAACAGGATTGGCGCTGGACTGGTCCGACTTGGAGACGCTCGCGACGGTACTGTATTGGGTTGGGCTGCTGTTGGGCGCTTACACGTTCGCGCCTGGAGCGATCCGGAACCTTGTCACGAAGCGCAAGCTCGGCATTGGCTTGCTAATGACGATCAGCGCGGTCGGTGCGGTGATCCTCGGATTCGTCGGAGAGGCCGCGGCGCTAGCGTTCCTGTATTCGATCGCCGAGGCACTGGAAGACAAGGCGATGGACCGGGCCCAAGGCGGACTGCGGGCGCTGTTGAAGCTGGTACCGCAGACCGCGACGGTGCTGCGCGACGGCACAGCGGCCGAGGTCGAAGCGAAGGACCTCGAGGTTGGCGAGCTAATGCTCGTGCGCCCCGGGGAGCGGATCGCCACGGACGGCATCATTCGATCCGGGCGCTCCAGCCTTGACACCTCAGCGATCACCGGAGAATCCATTCCGGAGGAGGTTGCGCCCGGCGACGAAGTGCCTGCGGGAGCGATCAACTCCGCCGGGGTGCTGGAGGTCGAGACGACCGCAGCTGGAACGGACAACTCGCTGACCACACTCGTGGACCTAGTCGAGCAAGCGCAGGCGGAAAAGGGCGACCGCGCCCGGATCGCCGACCGGATTGCCCAACCCCTAGTGCCCGGGGTGATGATCCTGGCGGTGCTGGTCGGCGTGATCGGCTCGCTGCTGGGCGACCCTGAGACGTGGATCACCCGTGCGCTGGTAGTCCTGGTCGCAGCGTCGCCGTGCGCGCTGGCAATCTCCGTGCCGCTGACGGTCGTGGCCGCGATCGGCGCGGCCAGCCAGTTCGGAGTGGTCATCAAGTCCGGCGCGGCGTTCGAGCGACTCGGCGGCATCCGTCACCTGGCAGTGGACAAAACCGGAACCCTTACCCGCAACCAGCCTGAGGTTACCGGAGTGGTCCCGGCAGACGGATTCGATCGGGCGCAGGTGCTTTCCTTCGCGGCGGCAGTTGAACAGCAATCGACACACCCCCTCGCTGCGGCGATCGCGGCAGCGGGGCCCGAAGCGCCCACCGTCTCGGACATCAGCGAGGAAGCTGGGCATGGCATCGGCGGCACCGTCGAAGGCCGACGGGTGCTGGTGGGCAGCCCCCGATGGATCGACGCCGGACCACTGAAAGCAGACGTTGAGCGCATGGAGTCCGAGGGCCAGACCTGCGTCCTGGTCACCGTCGATGACGCTCTCGCCGGGGCGATCGGGGTCCGTGACGAGTTGCGGACCGAGGTGCCCGAAGCCGTGCATGCCCTGCACGCCAACGACGTGGAAGTAAGCATGCTCACCGGCGACAACACTCGCACCGCCCGGGCGCTGGCTGGAATCGCCGGAATCGACGACGTGCGCGCCGAGCTGCGCCCTGAGGACAAGGCAAGCATCGTCGCCGATTTCTCCTCCAAGACGCCGACGGCGATGATCGGCGACGGCATCAATGACGCGCCGGCACTGGCGGGCGCGACGGTGGGCATAGCGATGGGAGCGACCGGCTCTGACGCCGCGATCGAGTCCGCTGACGTCGCTTTCACCGGCCACGACCTTCGGCTAATCCCGAAGGCGCTGCAGCACGCCCGTCGAGGAAGCAGGATCATCAACCAGAACATCGTGCTGTCTCTGGCCATCATCATCGTGTTGATGCCACTGGCGATCAGCGGCGTGCTGGGCCTGGCTGCCGTCGTGTTGGTTCACGAGGTCGCCGAAGTGATCGTGATCTTGAACGGCCTGCGGGCTGCGCAAGCGAAGCGCTGAGGCTGTGACCGGCAAGTCTCATAAGGGTTAAACCACACGCCGAGCGGACACACCTTGGGCCAGGCACGTCATTCGAGTTCACGGTCCGTCTCCGTGGAATCGGGACCGTACTCGGTGACCTGTCCCTTCTCGGTGCGTGTGGGCATGGGGGCTGTGGGCGAGCCACCACCCGGCACGTGCCCCAGCCGGTCAAGGGCCCCGAGCGCTCGGCGTCTCCAGCGCAGATCGTGGAAGGATCGAACTTGCTCAGGGACCAGGCGTCACTGCGAGACTCTTTTCGTCCCGCAACTTGAATAGTTCAGCGGCCTTGATACCGCGGACATCCATTCGGAGTGCTGCCGAGTCTCATCTACACAGCCCGTGACTACCTGGGCAGTGTGTTTGACAAAGGACCCCACCCTCATCAGCATTGACGAGCCCTCGCCGTTCCAGTTGCCGTAACCGACTAGATGCAGATTCTTCACCGCGGTTTCGCGGCCGCGCATGAGGTGGCGGAATAGACCGAGAGCCGAACGAAAACCAGCGCACCAGATCAGATGGTCGTGGTCGTGCTCACTAAAGCTATCGAAGATGGGGGGATGTCCCCGAGGTTCGGGCCGGAATCGCCGCCGAGCATCTGGCGGCGGCCGCGTCGGCGAACGAACAGCCCGCGCTTCAACCTACCCCCCCAATAACGCGAAGCGCCATCAACGCCCCGCGTTACACGTTTAATTTGAACTCCACAGAGTGTCGGCGCAGCTTAACGTGTGCGAGATTCATTCTTGGACCCAGCCCAGTCGCTGGCGTTAACCTTGCACAAAACTACGGCGATGGTCCTAGACGGCCTTGCTGACTGAGCACCCGGCACCTCCATTACAGGCGTTCGTGCTCCCCACATCCTTCGCTCAAGCGGACTGCTATCCCGTAAACCGATGTTGTCACCCTTCCAGGACGGTAGCCTTATCAACCCAGCGAGCCAATAGACTGAAAGCCGCGAGCTGCTCCAACG
This sequence comes from Corynebacterium nasorum, assembly GCF_022347325.1. Classification (NCBI taxonomy): domain Bacteria; kingdom Bacillati; phylum Actinomycetota; class Actinomycetes; order Mycobacteriales; family Corynebacteriaceae; genus Corynebacterium; species Corynebacterium nasorum. Next base: position 48,986 of record NZ_JAKRDU010000012.1, on the reverse strand, counting down.
CGACTTGCTCCTCACCACCGTCGTGTGGAACATGCATCCCGGGATTGCGGATAGCCGCGTACAAGCCCTCTGCAAAGGCGCGGGCGCCCCGATGCAGGTTCTCAAACGTCTTACTGCCATCATTTTCCATAAGCCGAAGGCGCGGCGCATTACGCTTCGGATCATGGAGTGAAAACGCCTCGTTGAAAAGTGCTGTTTCAGATACGTCTAGGCGGTTCAGTTTCGCTTGGGTCTCTGCATTGACGCGGATGGCAGCCTGCATCACGGCTTGATGGTAGTGTCCGTGATTCCAGTAACCCTTGCCATTTTCCCACGCCCACGGATGCAGATTGGCTGCATCTAAGTCTGGCGTGTTCTCTCCGAGCTTTTCAGCGAGTTCAGACCGACGTTCAAGCGCTGTCTTGGCCCGGGCCGCTTGACCCCTCAGCCAGCTATACTCCTTGTCCTGGACTGGGAGTCCTTGTTTCCACCCGGGAAGCACTCGGTCAAGGATCATTTCAACGACATGGGCGCGTGCCGCAGCCTCAGTCGGCGATCCACTCATAACGGTTCCAAGGTAGGCGATGCCCGGGCCCATGTCGGGGACTACCTTCGCTGTGACTTGCAGGAACGCGTCTATCTCATTGATCGCCCACTCGGGGTCCAGCTCGGCCATGCCTCCATTATGACGTATGGGGCTGACATGGCCGGAGAGAACTGGTCTGATACCCCCACCAGAAACACCCCGCATTGTTGCAGGCGCGCTGACGCGCGCCCATCATGGAAACCATGAGCGATCCCAACTTCACGATCCGCCAGATCACCTTCGACTGCCACGATCCCTCAAAGCTCGCCAAGTTTTGGTCTGCCGCAACCGCCTGCGAAATCGCCGCGGATTACGGCGATTTCGTGATGGTTGATTCCACCCCGGCGCTGGGATTTCAGCGCGTTGAGGAGCCGACACCTGGGAAAAACCGCATGCACGTCGACGTTGGCGGGGCGGAGCGCGAAACTTTAGTAGAACGCCTCAAAGACCTAGGCGCCACCGAACTCACCACCCACGAAGCGCCGGGATTGGTGTGGACCGTCATGCAGGACCCGGAAGGCAACGAGTTCTGCGTGGGTGACCCCGGGGCCTAGCTACACGTTGAACTTGAACTCGACTTGGTTCAAGTCATCCGCGTGGCCCCGCGGTCGACCGGCGCCGGGTTGATGTGTGCGTTGGGGGTATGCAGCGGCACCGTGTTTTGGGTGACTGCTTCATTGGCTGGCCTTTCGGCGGTGATTGCCGCGCGGCCGAGCGTGTTGGGCGCTCTGCAACTCATTGGCGGGCTATTCCTTATTTATATGGGTGTATCTTCGGTCCGCTCCGGTTTTGCTTCCCGCCGCGCACCCACCGTGGTGGTGGGTACCGAGGATTACACCGAACAGGCCATCGCGGCCGGCGGTATTAATGACATGACTGGGTGACGCGCCTATAAGCTCGGGGTGGTCACGACCCTATCCAATCCGAAAGCGCTCGTTTTCTTCGGTGCGGTTTTCGCGCAGTTTATTCGCCTCGATATGTCGCCCACGTGGACCGTTGCGGTGGCGGTAATCCTCGTGGCGATGTCGGTGACCTGGTTTTCTACTTTTACATTCATTGTGCGCGCGGCATCGCGCTGGATTGCGCATCACTCCACGGCCATCGATATCGTTTCCGGTCTTATCTTTGCGGTGCTGGGACTCGTTATGGCCGTCGAGGGCGCTATCGAGCTCTTCGGTTAGTGCAGGTGGCGGATTTCCATAAAAGAACTGATATAGGAGCTACCTAAATCACAGAACTTACCTGTTTCGCTGCAGGTGAGAGGGCCCTTATAGTGGCATGCGTTAATCCAATAGCATGCGAGTATGGAGGTGTTAGGTGGCTATTAGCGCCCTCGTGACTCTGATGGGCGTGTGGTTCGCGGCGATGGCCTCGCCGGGGCCAGACGTAGTGCAAATCATTCGCTTAGGTGCGCGTTCTACGCGCGCAGCCGTATGGGCGGCGCTTGGTAGTACCACCGGCCTTACCATTTGGACTGTGGCCTCCTTGGCGGGACTGTCCGCGCTGATTTCCGCGCACCCTGGCATCCTCGTGGCGCTGCAGGTTCTCGGTGGCTGTTACCTGCTGTGGATGGCCTATACTGCCATTACCGGTGGCATCAAGGAGCGTCGCGCGCCCGCAACCGTAGTGGGCACCGAAACCCGCGCCCCGCAGCCGCGCGGGTTTACGCCGGACGGCATCATTAAGGCGGGTACCGCCTATCGCATGGGGTTCATCTGCGATCTCTCGAACCCCAAGGTGGTCATCTTCTTTGGCGCCATCTTTGCCAATTTCATTGATCCCGGCATGGGCATCGGCGCCAATCTCATGGTGGGTGCCGTATTGATTCTGGAAAGCCTCGTGCTGTTTGTAGGCGTGGCTTTAAGCACCCGCGCGGTTTCGAAGTGGATGGCTAAGAACTCCGCCTGGGTGGATATTGTCAGCGGTGCGGTCTTCCTTCTGCTGGGTGTCATCATCCTTTTTGAGGGAGTGCGTGGTCTTATAGCCATGTAATCTGGGGCCATGATTTTTACCACTACTAATACCGTTGATGGCTATGAGATTACGGACTATATTCGCATCATCGCCGGGGAAACCGTCATCGGTATTAATATGCTGAAGGATTTCGGGGCATCCATCCGCAATATCACCGGTGGGCGCTCCGCCGGGTACGAAAGCGAGGCCATCAAGGCGCGCGAGGCGGCGCTCGATGAATTGTGGCGGCGCGGGCAGGAGCTCGGGGCCGATGGTGTGGTGGGCATCGCCTTCGATTATTCGCCCATGGGAACATCGAATGACATGCTGATGGTCACGGCCACCGGCACGGCGGTGAAGCTGCGCGCTCGTGATTAAAATCGGCAAGAAAACACTGGCCCTGTGCGCTGGGTTATGCGCGGCCGCCGGACTCATGGCGGGGTGCGAGGAAGAACCGCCGCAGCCGGGCAGCGTGCCAAATGAATCGCAAGGCGCGCCCGATGGCTATATCACCACGCTGCCGGACCAGGGCACAACGGCCAATGGCCGCTACCAGATCATTAACCTACAAAATCATCGCAGTTTTGTAGTCCACGTGCCGTTCAATGCGGATAAGCACCACCGCCTGCCCGTGGTCATGGCCATGCACGGCTATGAGATGGACGCCGGCAATATGTTCAAAGGCACTGACCTTTCCCAAGGCGATGCCATTACCGTCTTTGTCCAAGGTGCGGGCAAGGCGTGGGCACCGGCACCCTATGCGGTGACTAGCTTGGAAGAAGATCTCAAATACGTGGATGACACGATTGATTTCGTCCGCCGCCACTATCCCGCCACGGACACCACCTATGGCGTGGGCTTTTCCAATGGCGGCGGATTCGCCCGCGCGGTGACCTGCAAGCGGCCGGGTCTATTCGATGCGGTGGCCACGGTCTCGGCGGCAAAATATGACCGCGTGGAAAAAGACTGCGCCACCGAGCCCACCGATTACCTGGATATCCACGGCACTAAGGACGCGCTGATGAAGTATGGCGGTGGGCGCCAGCACGGTGCGCACTACCACTCGGTCAAACAATCGCTACGCGGGATAGCGAAGGAGAATGGGTGCAATCCGTTTCCAAAGAGGCGTCGGAAAGAAGCGGTGGAGCACTTTAGCTGGCGGGTATGTGATGCGCGCACCGAGCAGTACACCATCCACGGCGGCACGCACACGTGGAACGGTGGGGCCACGGACCATTCCGGCTTAGTTAAGGCAGAATGGACCACCGATACGGTGCTGGATTTCTTCCATATTGCCCACCCGTAGTCAGCGCAGCGCGCGGGCTGGGTAAGCTGGGCGGCATGCTAGACATTCCTATCAACGGCGACTCCATCAAATTGGGGCAGTTCATCAAGCTGGCCAGCTTGGTGGCTACCGGCGGCGAGGCCAAGGAACTCATCGCGGAAGGCGTGGTTACGGTCAATGGCGAGCCCGAGACGCGCCGGGGTGCAACGCTCCACCCGGGTGACGAAGTGTGCATCGAGGATGCCTGCGCGCGGGTGGGCGAGCCGGACGATGACGATGATTACTTTGACGAGGCCACGGCCGATGATGACTTTGATCCGGAAAAGTGGAGGAATATGTAGATGCCAGCATTCGAAGCTGAAGTGGGCATGCCCTACTGGATTGACCTGACTACCTCGGATCCGCGCAAGTCCGCGCACTTCTACGAGCAGGTGCTGGGCTGGGAAATTTCCGCCGAGTCCGCGGAGGAAAAGCCTTATCAGATGGCGCGCTTACAGGGCCTGCCCATCGCCGGACTTATCCCGCAACCGGAAGAAGCACCCATGCCGGATACTTGGGTGACCTACTTCCTCTCCAAGGACATCGCTGGTGATTGCCAGCGCGCCGAGAGCCTGGGCGGGCGCATCCTGGTGGAGCCGCAGCAAGTACAGCTAGGTCATATGGCCTTGCTTGCCGACGCCGCCGGCGGCATGTTCGGCCTCATTCAACCCGCCGGCCCGGAACACTTCGTCGCCGCCGGCGAGCCCGGCACCCCGGTATGGCACGAGCTCACCGCAACCTCGGGTTTCCAGCGCGCAATGGACTTTTATGGCGAGCTTTTCAATTGGGAAATTCGCGCCATGCAGTCCGAGGATGAGAACTTCATTTACGCCACCGCGGAAGAAGACGGTGCGCCCTTTGCTGGCCTGTGGAACGCCGAGGGCCAGTTCCCGCCCCAGGTGCCGAGCTTCTGGCAGACCTACTTGGGCGTGCGCGATATCGACGCCGCTGCGAAGAAGGCCGTGGAACTAGGCGGCGAGGTCATCCGCGAACCATGGGATTCGCCCTTTGGCCGCATGTGCCTTTTGGCCGATTCCACCGGTGCGACCATCACCCTCACCGAGGTCGACGACGCCCCTGAAGAGGAGCCAACCGAAGCGGATGACGTGCTGGGGCTCGACCCGCAGTAATCGCGATGAGTGAGTCGCCACTGGTCAAGCGCGTATTGGCGGTCGTGGCCGTGATTCCACCCGGCAACGTCACCTCCTATGGTGAGGTGGCTAAGGTGGCCGGTTGCGGTGCGCGCAATGTCGGTACCGTGTTAAAGCGCCACGGTGCCGATACTGCCTGGTGGCGCGTGGTCCGCGCCGATGGCACCTCTCATGATCCCGTCCGTGCGGAGGACTACTGGGACCGGGAGGCAATCGCCCACGCTGGCGGCCGCGTTAAGATGCACGAGCATGGAATCGACGCCCGCGAATTACAGGAGTTGATGGAGTGAGGGCCTGGGTCATCCTTTTTCTCGCGATTGCGAGCGAAGTCGTGGGTACCATCGCGCTGAAATACGCCGTGGACCATTTCTGGATCTACGGTGTGGCCGCTCTTTGTTTCATCCTCGCCTTCGTGCTCCTGCACCGCGTCATGCAAGAAGGCGTCAACGTGGGCGTGGCCTACGGTCTCTGGGCATCCGGTGGAGTCATTTCCACCGCGCTGCTTTCCGCCGCGCTCTTTGGCGAGCCGCTCGGAGCAGTAAAACTCGCTGGCATCGCGCTCATTATGGCCGGCGTATTCTGCGTGGAAGTGGGCGCTAAACCAGACGAGGATGAAGACCGCACGGTGGAGGTGGCACCGCAATGATCTGGTTTCTGCTTTTCCTCGCTACCGCCATTGAGGTCACCGGCACGCTGTGCCTGCGCATGTCCGCGGTGACCGGTCGTCGCTTCTGGGTTGTGCTCGTCGCCCTGTGTTATGTCAGCGCCTATGGTTTCTTGGCGCTCGTGCTCAAGGCCGGCATGGATTTGGGCGTGGCTTATGGCATCTGGGCGGCTACCGGCGTTGCGCTTACCGCCATCGCCTCGTATCTCCTGTTTAAGGAGCCGTTTACCTGGCTAAAATCCCTCGGTGTGGTTCTGATTGTCGGGGGAGTGCTGCTGGTAGAAGCTGGTGCGTAGCACCTGCTGGGGCGCTACTATATTTTCATGATGAAAAAGTTGGCGGTAGGTTCCCTGGTTACCGCACTCTCCCTCGCAATCGCCCCTGCCGCCCAGGCTGTCACTCTCGATCCGCACGCTGTGCCCGCGCGCACCCAGATCACCGTCCGGCATGATTCTGGCGCGACTGTGTCCACCGCTAATGCCCATGAGTCTCGTCCCGCGCTGTCATTGAGCAAGCTCTACTTGGGCTATTGGGTCCTAAAATACGGTGCGCCGGCCGACAAAGCCCGCGTGGAGCACATGATCCGCGTGAGCGATGACAACGTGGCTACCGACTTGGATCCCCGCTACCCGCAAGCCATCCCCAGCACCATCCACGAGTTTGGCCTGCGCGAAACGCACTACACAGGGTATTGGGGAACGACCACAACCTCTACTGAAGATGTAGCGCGGTTCACCTCGCGTATCCAGCACGATCCCATTGCCGCACCCATCATGACCGGCATGGCTAACGCCGCCCCTGTGGCTGCCGATGGCTACCGCCAAGATTTTGGTACCTCACGAATTCCGGGCGTTATCGGTACCAAGTTTGGCTGGTCCGATAATCGCCGCATCCATGCCTCGGTATCCACCGCCCCTGGTTTTACCGTCGCCGCCAATACCTACGGTGACGCGGGCACTCATACCGCAGATGTCACCCGGGCCGTACATAATGCCCCAGGCGCACTACCCGCAGCGGGCGGTTCTAGCCAAGCTATTGGCGCGCGCATCGAACGCGATTTGAATCTACAAGGCCCCGCGCGACAGGCCGTCCGCGATGCCACCCGCACGGCAGCGAGCTATGAGCGTCAAGCCTGCGCGAGCGCGAACCAGGCATTGGCGCAGGTAACGCCGATGCGTGTGTGCAACTAGGACTTGCAGAGCTCGACAGAACTACAAAGCGTGCTGGGGTTGGATGGCGCAGGCGGCTTTAGCGGATGAAGGCGAGGGCATCTTCGGCGGCGCTGTGGCTATAGCTCTCGTCGGTTTTGGCGAGCTTATTACCGCGCAGCACCAGCCAGATGCTCAGCGGGTAAAGAATAAGCGCCACGACAACGGCTTGGATGATCGAGGCCACCTCGGAATCGTGCAGGTAATTCCAGCAAAAGTGCAGTGTAAAGGAGGCGGCTAGGGCGCCGAGGAAGACTCCGATGCGCCACCACCCGGGTTTGGCGGCGGCATAGAGCGCCCAGCCGATGCCCCAGCCGGCCAGCGCGGTGAGCAATACGTGTAGGCCAGGACCGGCGATAAGGCGCAGGCCCCACATTTCAAAAAGCCCCTGGATATCGCTATCAGGATGCATGGTGGCGCCCATGGCGCCGTAGAGGATATTTTCGCAGGCCTCGAAGCCAAGGCCCACCACTGCGCCCACCATCCAGCCATGCCATGGGCGGTTGAGCTGGCGGAAGGACATGAGCACGAAGATTACGCCAGTGGCCTTAGAAATTTCTTCCGGATAGGCACCGCTCCACGACATCATGGCGTCGACCCAGCCGGAGCCAATGGCGAGCTGCATGACCGGCCCAGCGCTGATAAGCGCCAAGGCAACGGCTACTCCGCCGCCCCAAAGGAAAGCCAGCGTGGCCCATAGGCGCGCCGGGCGGGCCCACATGGGGCTGCGTTGCAGCAGGTAGATGACCAGCGCCACGAGTATGGCGGCGATGAGCAGGCTGAGCAGGCCCATCAGGGGAGAAATCAAAAATGTGCTTAGCGTCTGGAAAAAGAAGGCGATGAGTCCAATGCCGGATAAGATCCACAGCGTGGTGCGAAAGAGCTTAGACATCTAGAACATCAACTCCCCGGAGAAATCAGCGAATTCTGAATCGGCATCGGCGGGTAGATCCTTTTGGCCGAAGGCATGCCAAATGCGAGAGGCGGTGGCGCGGGCCTGCTCACCCTTGCCGGTCACGGTGACCACCCAATCCTTGTTTTCGTCCTCGCCGGTGCCGTCGAGGGAGAGGGCGGCGGTGGAGGAGGGGGCGTCGGCAAGCAGGAGCGCTCCGTTGGTGCCGTCGAAGGTAGGGGCATCGGCCGGCAAAGGCGCCATGGCTAGGGCGCGGACCATGCGGCGCAAGGTGGTGGCATCGTCTTTGGCATCCTCGGTAAGGGTGGCTTGTACGCTGACATCGCCGCAGTTCCAGCCGATGCTGGCGAGGGATTCATAGTCGCGCTCGCAATAAAGATCGGGAACGTCAATCTCCCAGTCCTGGCTGGGCTCGGCTAGGGTGACCTGCTCGACGTCTGCGGAAGAATCCCCCAGCGCCGCCTGCACGAGCATGGGGAGGGCAAGAACCACCGCCACGAACGCAATGACGGCGCAGAAAAGGCGCTGCGGATGCGCTGGAGGAAAGCGATAAAATTTCATGGACCACACCTTATCTTGCCGCTTTGCCCTAGAGTGGCAGGCATGAAAGATCTTTATCAACTAGTCAATGGACCCTGGCTGGAAAGCCACGTCATTCCCGATGATCGCGGCGTGGATGGCACCTTCCACGCGCTGCGCGACGAAGCCGAAGAACTCGTCCACGAAATCGTGGAAAAGGACACCGGCCGACCGGGCAAGCTCTATGCCTCCTTTATGGATACCGAAGGGGTTAATGCGGCCGGCATGGCTCCATTGGATGCGGATCTGGACCGCCTGAGTGCGGCCGACCCAGAGGAATTAGCGCAACGCCTGGGTGAACTCGAGCGCACCGGTGTCGGCTCCCCGGTGACCTTTTGGGTATCCAAGGACTCTGGTTCCGAGGACGCCATTGCCTATGTCATTCAATCCGGCTTGGGCCTGCCGGATGAAGCCTATTACCGCGAGGAAGCTCACGCCGAAACGCTGGCCGCCTATGAAAAGCATGTGGCAGAGATGCTGGAGTTCCTCGACCCAGCCCGCCTTTTCGGCCTAGGTGCCGAGGTAGCCGCCCAGCGCATCGTGGGCCTGGAAAAGGAACTTGCCGCTGGCCATTGGGATGTGGTCTCCACTCGCGATGCGGTGAAAACCTATAACCCGTGTGAGTTTGGTGAGCTGCCCACCATGGCTCGCGCCGTGCTCTCCGGAGGCAACCTGCCGGAGCACCGCGTAGTCAATATGATGCCGTCCTACCTCGAGCACTTCGAGGACCTTTTTACCTCCGAGCGCATGGCCGATTGGCAGCTATGGGCTACCTGGCACATCCTGCGCTCCCGCGCGGCCATGCTTCCGGAGGAAGTCGGCGCGAAGAACTTTGAGTTCTACGGCACCAAGCTCTCCGGCGCCACCCAGCAGCGCGACCGGTGGAAGCGCGCGGTAGGCCTGGCTGAGTCCCTCGTGGGCGAAGAGATTGGCCAGGTATTCGTGGATAAGCACTTCCCGGCTTCCTCCAAGCGCGAGATGGATGAGCTGGTGGCCTACCTCATTGCTGCCTACCGCGAGCGCATCTCTCAGCTGGAGTGGATGACCCCGACCACCCGCGAGCGTGCCTTGGAGAAACTTTCCCAGTTCAAGGCCAAGATTGGCTTCCCGGATTCCTGGCGCGATTATTCCGGCCTCGAGGTCTCCGGCAAGGGCGCGGACCTGTTGGCTAATACGCGTGCCGGCTCTGCCTTTTCTCACGACTTCGAGCTGGCCAAGATTGGCAAGCCGGCCGATCGCGATGAATGGGTGACTACCCCGCAAACGGTCAACGCCTTTTATAACCCAGTGGTCAATGACATCACCTTCCCGGCGGCAATCCTGCGCCCGCCGTTCTATAACCCGGAGGCCGATGCCGCAGAAAACTTCGGCGCCATCGGTGCCGTCATTGGCCACGAGATCGGCCACGGCTTCGATGACCAGGGTTCGCAGTTTGATGGTCAGGGCAACCTGAACTCCTGGTGGTCCGATGAGGATCGCGCCGCCTTTGAAAAGCTCACCGCCAAGCTGGTGGAGCAGTTCAATGGCCAGGTACCGACGGTGCTCAAGGAGGCCGGCATCGAATCTACTGGGGTGAACGGCAGCTTTACCCTGGGCGAGAATATCGGTGACCTGGGTGGCTTGGGTATCGCCGTGGTGGCTTTTAAGAACTACTGTGCCGATAAGGGCATCGACCTGCAGGGCAAGGAGGAAAAGTTCGAGGTAGACGGTGCCGAGCCAGAGCTGGCTGAGCACACCTACAATGGTCTGCAGCGCTTCTTCCTGTCCTGGGCCCGCGTATGGCGCACCGCCATCCGTCCGGAGATGGCCACGCAGTACCTAGCCATTGACCCGCACTCGCCGGCGGAGTTCCGCTGCAACCTCATTGCGGCCAATATTGCGGAGTTCTACCAGGCCTTTGACGTGGCAGAGGATTCCGCCATGTACATTGCGCCGGAGGATCGCGTCACCATTTGGTAGCCCTTTCCGCCGGTAGGCGGTGCGCGTAGGCTCGGTGGCATGACTAACGCAGATGCTAACCAGGATCCGCACCGCCCGCTGGAGCCGGGACAGGAGTGGCACATCGGCGGCCAGGACCGTCAGATGGACGACAAGGAGCAGCTTGAGCAGCTCGTTGCCTATATCGATGCCCACTATGACACCCCGGATTTCCGCCCGCCGTGGGCTGGGGGCGGCTCTCCTGAGGCGGATCAATATTGCGCGCTCTTGCCGGACCGGATTACACACGCGGCAATGATGGTGCTCGGCACTGCGGCGGATCATGCGTTGCCGGGCACCGCCTATACGGAGGGCATCAGCGTGGAAGAATCCGAGGTGGGAACCATTTTTCGGCCCACAAAGCCCACCGGCCGCTGGGCGGTGTCGCTCCACTCGGGCGGCTGGTGGCGCGGTGCTGGCCAGGCACTAGAGATGCAATGGCGCCCTGAGGTAGCCGCCGCCGCGCAACTATCTGGCACCACCATCATCGATGTGGACTATCCGCTTGCACCCGCGCACACCGTGGCGGAGATGGTTAATGCCGTACAGAACGCCATCGACTATGCCCGCAAGCAGGGTGCTTCCAACGTCACCACCTGGGGATATTCCTCCGGCGGCGCTCTGGCGGCGCTTGCGCCTGCCGACGCCCTCCTGCTCAGCTTCCCCGATTTCGGTGCCTTGGCGAATCTGCCTGAGGACCTCCGTGCCGGCTATGCAATCCCGGCGGACCTTTCTAATCTCTGCCCGGTGACTTTCGTCCAGACCGCGACCGAGGATGAGATTGCTGCGCGTGTTTCTGTGCCCGGCGCCGTGGCGCGCGATTATGTTTCCACCCACCGCGTGTCTACCCCGGCAGTTGCCCGTCAGCGCGTGCGGGATGCGGCCGCGTTCCTGGCAGGAGAGTTGGAAAAATAACAATTCCCTGGCGGTTCCATGCTAAAAGGGAACTAGTTTCAATAGGCTCGCGACTAGTTCCGCATGACCATATCCACTCATGGCGCGCTATCGCGCCTGCATAAATTCGCCGGCGTAATCATTGCGCCCTTTCTCATCGTCGCAGCGTTAAGCGGGTTTCTCTACGCCTTGGCGCCCACCTTTGAACCGTGGATTTACCACGATGAGGTGACAGCCACCGCGCAAGGCAGCCCGCGCAGCCTCGATGAACAGATTGCAGCCGCCCAGCGCCAGCACCCGGATGGGACCGTGGTTCGAGTCGAGCCTTCCGAAGACCCGCAGGAGACCACCCGCGTGCTTTTCGACGACCCCACCGCCCCCAGTTCCAGCTATACTCACGCTGTCTTTGTAGACCCGGTGGACCTGCACATCACTGGCGAACTACAACAATATGGCGGCTCGCGGGCGCTGCCCTTCCGTACGTGGGCCTCTAATGGCCACCGCACCCTATGGTTGGGCGAGCCTGGCCGCCTCTATGCCGAACTTGCGGCCTCGTGGCTCGGCGCGCTGAGCATCCTCGGTCTCTACCTGTGGCTCAAGCGTAAACAAAGGAATAAGAAGCAGCCCTCTAAAGTACTGGCGCTGCACGCCCGCGTGGGTGCCTGGTTGTTGCCGGGCTTCCTCTTTCTTACGGTTACCGGCCTGACATGGTCACTGGTAGCGGGCACAAGTATTGGCAAGGTGCGTGAGGAACTTAATTGGAAGGAACCGTCCGTGGCCACCTCCGTTGCAGAAGCGGGGGCTAGCACTGGGACAGGGGAGCATGCCAACCACGCCGGGCACGCGGGTCACGCCGGGCATACGGGACACCACGATGCTGCAGAACTCGCCGGAGCCCAAACTGCAGAATCGACCGCCCGTAGCCAGGGTTTGACCGGGGTGCTGGAAATGACTCCGCCGGAAAAGCCCGGCGATGCGTGGGGCGTGCGGGAGGCTCGTGCGGCCTTCAAGTTACGCAGCGACGCCGTGGCGGTTACTCCGAACGGGGAGGTCATCGACCGCATCAATTCGGCCGATTGGCCGCTTGCGGCACAGCTAACCTCGTGGCTCATCCAGCTGCACATGGGGACGCTTTTTGGAATCTATAGCCAGGTTGCATTGGCGGTACTCGCCCTCGGCCTGCTCGTGGTGAGCATTGCGGGCCTGTGGATGTGGTGGAAGAAACCGCGCCGCAGCCTGCCCGAGCTAAAAATTACCCCCGCCGTGCTGGCGGGGGTGGTGGCCTACTCAATCATCGCGCCGCTCTTTGGCGCTTCGCTATTGCTCTTTTTCGTAGGTGATTGGATCGTGCGGCGCCTGCGCGCCCCGAAGCAGGAACGGGGCGCGGCCGCTGGGGAGGTTACTCCTCGCCCTCGGGGCGAATCTTCATCTCGGAGTCTTTCCACAGTCCGGAACGGGTAATGTCCTCATAATCAATCTCGGCTGGGACTGGGGCATTGCCCTGTGAATCGGTACGCAGTTCGTACTTTTCGATGGCACCCCAGTCGCGGGCCCAGTCATTATTGAGGTAGCTTGGGATCTCATAGGAGTAGTTGACCGCCTCCGCGGTGGACATGGCGCCACCGCCGGAGAAGGACTGGAAATCCGTCAGCGAGGTCTGTGCCGAGGAGTCCGGCAGGATGCGGTACTGCGGAATTTCGGTAACGCCAGCGAAGTGGTCAAAGGTGCGCTGGCACGGGAACTGTAGGGCTACGGCCCAGTCCAATAGCGCCGGGGTGTCCTTGGAGAACTGGTTATTGATGGTGTCCAGCTCTGGGACGCGCGGCGGAGTAAAGGCCAGCCAGTCATCCTCATCGGTGGAGTCATCCGTTGCTACCAGGCGCACCACGTTGGCATCCTTTGGCAACTTATCCAGCGGCAGGCGCAGGTTGCGCCACTTTGGCGTGGCACCGACGGCGGAGAGTTCTTCCTCGCCAGTATTGGTGACCTTTCCGGAGTCATCGATGGTGCCGTACTCGAGGCTAAGCTTCATGCCTTCCTGCTCTACCCCGTTGACGTCGTGGTGGTAGATATTGCCGGCTGCAGATACGGCGAGCACGGGAGTATTGTCCTTGGCCTCTGGCAGGTTGTACCACTTGGTGGTCACCTCAGAGGTGGAGTCTTGCTCCTCGGAATAGGAGCCGAGCACTGGGACCTTGGTGTAATCCAGGTTGAACGGCAGGTGCATGGTAGAGCCATTGACACCCTCAGTGCCGCGTACTCCACCCTCCGAGGTATTGGTAGTTTCCTTGGACTTTTTGTCCTTTTTGTCTTGCTTATTCTTTGTCTCCTGGGAATCAGCGGAATCGCTGTTACCGCCGGATTCGGTATCCGCACCCGAGGTAGTGGTCTCCGCGCTATCGGAGGAGGAGTCGCTGGAGCCATCCGCGATGGCACCTACTGAGGCGGAATTCTGGTTTTCCGGCTCGATGGATTCAGGGATGAAGTTTGGATCGAAGCCCTTGTGGGTCTCGTCCTGGTCCACCAGGGAATCGCCCAAGTCGCCTTCAACCGGGGTCAGGAAGGAATCATTGGTGTTGGTCTCCACCATGGTCTGATCCGCCAGAGCGCAGGTATTGCCGCGCAGGGAGGCCACGTTGCCCTTGCCCACGGAGTAGGAATCCGCCTGCGAGACGGTGGCCTTGGCAAAGGAAGCACACGATAGCGCTACCACGATGGCACAGGCCAAGGCGATGGGCGCGGACATGATACCGGCGGAGCGCGAAACCTTAGCGGCGGCATTTTTCTCAAATTCCGCCAGGGTGCCGGCTTCTTCTGCTTGGGACTTGCGGTAGCTATGGCGCAGGGACTGCACTATGCCGATGGCGAAGATGACCAGCGCGATGGTGAGGAGCACCTTATTGGCCTCGATGGCCTTGAATTGCACCGTACGATCCCACCACGGGATGCCAAAGGAGGAAACGTACCACCAGGCGTTCCAGCCGGCGAAGGAAATGGCCAGCAAGAAAACCACCGCGGCGATAGCGAAGGTGCGAGCACGCGGCGAACGCAGTGCGAATTGGGAGAGCACCACGGCACCGAGCGCCGCGATGACACCGGCCACGCCGGCGTAAATGCCAAAGTGATGGGTCCACTTGGTGGGGGTGAACATGAGGAAGAACATGGACAGCGCCACGATAATGAGCAGGCGCTGGGTCGGGCCAACGGCAGCACCGACGACACGGCGGTCCTTGATGAAGGCCGCCACGATGAGCACTAGGCAGAAGAGCATGGTGAAGACCGCGAAGCGGCGGGTGAGCGAGCCATCCACCGATTCCTGGAAGAGGGTGGAGTAGCGCGCGTACTCCGCGTACCACGGCAGGGAGGGGCCAACCTCGGAGCGCACGCGGGTGGACTCCAGCACGGTCGATAGCGTCTGGTCACCAAAGGCGGCAACCATGATGGCGGTGCCAGCGCTAAGGAATGGCGCAATGAGCGCGAGCCAGCCCAAGGTGCCACCGCCCATGGACGGCACGCGCTCGGCCATGGCGCGGAAGAGGTGCGGCAGGCTGACCAGGAAAACGCCCACGGCAAAGAGGCCGGTGGGGCCGGCGGCCAGGGTGATGGTTGCGGCGATGGTGCCCACGGCCGCCGGAAGCAGGCGGTGGGTGGAAATGGCACGCTCAAAGGAGGCCCAAGTAAACATCACGCCAAGCGCCACGATGGGCTCGGGGCGGGTGCCGTTGTTATAGGGCAGCCAGAAGGCCAAGAACATAAGCGCCGCGGTCCAGTGAGCGACCCGGCGGCCGTCGACAAGCTGGCCAAAGCGCGGGAGTATCTCGCGGGAGAGGATAAACCAGATGATGAGCCCAGAAATCAGGCCGGGCAAGCGCACGAAGACCGAGGCGGTAGAAATCTGGGAGAGAACGGCAACCAGGTCATAATAGGGGGCGCCGAAGGGCGCCTCTGGCACGCCGTACCAGCGGTAGTAGTTGGCCATGTAGGTCGCGTGATCGAAGACGCGGCTCATGGAGAAGATGAAGCCATCATCGGAGGTATTGGCGCCGAAGATATACCAAAATCCCAAGACGGCGGCCACCACGCCATCGAGCGGGCGCACCTTCTTCCACGTCTTAGGCATGAAGCCAAAGCGGCGGCCATCGAGGCGGTCGATGCGCCATAGGCAGAACAGGGATACGACCACCATGGCGCTGCCCAGCCACATGGCGATGGTCTTGAGCACCGTCGGGGAGGAGGTGAAGCGGGAGTTGATATCGACGTGCACATTGAGGCCGTCGTCAAGCAGGGCCTGTACGTCCGCTTTATCGTCGATTTCGGTATAGACACCGGTGACCTGCGGGCGCAGATCCTCCTCGGTGGTCTTTTCATGATCCCCCACGCGCACGCTGGTGCCATCGCCCGTAGCAGAAATCTCAATCTTGGCGTCCTTGGGGAGCTTGGCTACCTCTTTGGAGTTGAGGGTAAGCAGAACCTCATCCAAGGAGACAACGGAAAGGCCCTCCTCATTCGCGCGGACAAAAAGGCCGCGGTTGGAGGCTTTCTTGGACTCCGGAGGGACGGTGCCGTAGACCATGGACTGTCCCTCACGCAGCTCATCGACTGCGGAGATAGGGATGGTGGCCTGAAGATCCTCTGGCGCCACGGAAATGAGTGGCGCGTTGATGGACTGCACGGAATCATGCTGCGGCCAGTCATAAGAGGACTGAGTTTGGGTCACCGGCAGTAGCGGGGTGGCTACAAAACACAGGAAACCAATCAGTCCGGCAATGATCGCGGTCCACCGCAGGCCCGCGGGGGCGGCGGCGAAGCGGGAGCTAGCAGGTCGCGCTTGGGTGGTATTCGTAGTGAGGCTATCTGACACGGCGATTAGTCTACGTCAGATACCCCTCTCCGCCCGCGGGCACACCCTGCCACGGGCGGGAAGTGTGGGTGAACTTACTTGGTACGAACGGCTGTTACGAAGGGGCCGGTCTGCTTTAGCTTCCAGCCCTTGTCAAAGACATCGGCGTTGAAGAAGACCGCGCGATAGCGAATATTCGGCTGATTGGGGTAGATATCTTCTGCCAAATGCAGCTTGAAACCATCGTCCTTATTTTCCAAATCACCGCGGAAGATCATGACATCCGGGCTGCGCCACGCAGCGGAATCCAGGGCCTTGCGGAACTCATCCGGCTTCATGTCCCAGGAATCGTTGGCCCAGGTTTCAATCTGCTCATTGCGGGTGCTGAACTCACCCAGTGGATTGGCATAGTGGCTGGTAAAGGCGTTGAAACCCCAATAAGGGTAGTAAGACATGAAGATCTTTTCATCAGTAAGCACCACCGTGCCATCCGGCGTATAGCCCTGGTCCTGGATGAAGTTGTGGATATCCAGGTAGTAATGAGCAGAATCGCTAGTGAAGCGGTCGGCGCGCTCGCCATAGCCATCGGTATCGCTATAGGCGTGGTCGATGGCGTCCTCGTTGGCCTCCGGAATCTGCTGCGCATAGAAGACGCCGGCCAGGGCGAGGATAATGCCCAAGACCGCGGTGATTTGCTTATTGGTGGTGTGGGAGAAGCGCGCCGGGTAGAGGCGGTGTACGCCCAAGAGGCGAACCTCGGCTAAGGCTAGGACACCGGCGGTAGCAAAAAGGAGTACCACGATGATTTCGAGGCGGAAGCTCAGCAGCGTGGTGCCGGCCAGCGTTGCCACCATAGACACAACGATCCATAGATAGCTGCCGATGAGGGAGATTCCCAGCGCGCGCACCTCTTGGTCATTGAGACGAATGACCATGTAGATAAGTCCCATGAGGCAGAGGAAGCCCACAATGCTAAAGGACAAAAATGGCACTGGAATCTGGGTGCCTTCCTCCGGCAGGTAGTGCTGCGCGGTGGTCTGCAGCGGTACTGGCGAGTGCATGACCGCCCATACATAGGGTCCCCAGGCGATGAGCGCGATGGCAATGGAGCCTGCCGCCATTACCGCCAGTCGCACGATGGGTCGCCACGTATGCTCATATAGCGCGGTAAAGAGCGCGATGAGGCTGACCACGGTGAGCGCGGCCGCACCGGTGAAAAGCGTGTAGAAGGTGGCGGAAATGCCCAGGTAGAGTGTTACACCCAGGGTGGAGAGCCAAGAGCCGCGGAAGGCGCGGGCGCTGAGCACCGCGACGGTGGGCAAGCCCATGGCGATGACTGCGGAGTAGGGCTCCTCGGCCGCGATGGTGAGCGTAATCGCGGTGGTGACTAGGGCGATGGCGGTGGCGACCGGTAGGGAGCTGGTGAGGCGCTGCCAGAGGGGCACCAAAATGCAGCCGGCTACAGCGATGGAGATAAGCGCCCAGGGCTGGTAGACCTCCCATCCCGGAATGCCCAATAGTGCTCCCAAGCGGCCGCCCAACCAGAACCAGCCAATGGGGTAAAAGGATGGCATATCCTGGTAGTTCATATCCGCATAGCCCATCTCATCCACCGAGCGGGTGAGGAACTGGGTGCGGAAAGCCTGGTCCACCTGCACGCCGTCGAGCCACAAACGGGAGGCGGACAACGGCAGGCCCACGGCAGCCAAGGTCAATAGCGCGGGGGAGAGATAGGTGACCGCGTAGGTCAGCCAGACCCGCCAGCGCGGCCGTGTAAAGGAATCCTTGTAGTGGTCATAAAGCCACCACACGCACAGCCCGCCGGCTAGAGCCAGCGTGACCACCACACCCACTGTGCTCAGCGCGCGGGTGACCATGGAGGTATTAAAAGAAGGCAGAGATACCGTCTTGAAGGCAAACCAGCCCAGCAGCGTGAGCACACCACTGGCTAGGGCGGTCAACACAATACCCAGCAGGGTCGCCCGATGAGTCAGCGCATCGGCGCGGTAGGCCTCGGTGCGCGGATTTTCGCTCACGGGCGTTGACTGGGTGGGTATAGCTGTGCTTGTCATGCCCATTAGTTTCGCATACCCAAGCGCTACAACCCAGATTTGGCGCGGGCAGGAAAACACTTGCTTTCCGACGCCCCCTTATACACCACCGCCCCCGCCCCTCCCCGCCGCGGGCGCGCGGCGGGGAGGGGCGGGGGCGAGGCGGCTGGCAGGCGCCAGTGCAGAAACCGCGGTGATTTAGAACGGCAGCTTGCGGAAAATGGCCTGCGGAATGAACTTGAATGCCAAAGAAACGTATTCAAACAGCGGGTGCACGAAGATGGACTGCTTGCCATCGAGCACGGCCTTCACGGTGGCTTCGGCAACATCGGAGACGTTGACGGTCAACGGGGCGTCGCCAGCCTCGGCGGACATCTTGGTGCGAACCTGGCCCGGGCGGACAACCAGCACGTTGGCGCCGGTGCCGCGCAGGGCCTCACCCAGGTTGATGTAGAAGCCGTCCACGCCTGCCTTGGAAGCACCGTAGACAAAGTTGGAACGGCGCACGCGCATGCCAGCCACGGAGGACATGGCGACGATGGTGCCGTGGCCCTGGTGCTTGACCTTCTCGCCCAGAAGCACGCCCACGGAAACCGGGGCGGTGTAGTTGGTCTGCGCGGAGGCGACGGCCTTGTCGTGGTTTTGCCACAGCTCCTCCTGGTCACCCAGGGTGCCGAAGGCAACGATGGCCACGTCTACGTCGCCACGTGCCCAGGCTTTATTGATTACCTCTGGGTGGGAGTCAAAGTCAGTGGCGTCGAAGTCTAGAACCTCTACGTCAGCGCCGCGAGATTCCAGGTCTGCCTTGGCCTGGGCGATGCGCGGGGACTCCGGGCGGGCAGCCAGGGTGACCTTGGCGGGGCCGCGCTGCAGGAATTCGGAGACGACGCCGAGGCCGATCTCAGAGGTGCCGCCCAGAAGCAGGATGTGTTGTGCTTGGCCTACTGCATTAAGCATGGTCAGTAAATCTCCTTAAAGGTGTTATTTCCAGTGATTAGTGCAGCTCGAGGCGGCGGGACATATCGGAGGCGAAGACGCCGGTCGGGTCGATTTCATTGCGGGTCTTCAGCCAGCCCTCCATGCCCGGGTACATCTTGTGGAAGTTCTCCGCGGAAGTGCGGGACTCCTTGGCCAAGTAGAGGCGGCCGCCGAATTCCATCACGCGGCGGTCCAAGTCATCCAAGAACTTGCCCAGGCCCGGACGGATGGGGAAGTCCACGCAGACGTTCCAACCCGGCATTGGATAGGACAGCGGCGCGCGGTTGCCTTCACCGAAGAGCTTGAACACGTTGAGGGCCGAGTAGTGGCCGGAGCGTTGCATATCGCGGATGATCTCCTTGAACGGCTCCACGGCCTCGGTCGGTACCACGAACTGGTACTGCAAGAAGCCCTTGGAACCGTAGCCGCGGTTCCACTCACCGATGAGATCCAACGGCTGGTAGAACTGCGTCAGGTTCTTGACCTGGTTCTTGGCCGGTGCACCCATGGTGTAGTAGGCCAAACCCACAGCGGAGAGGGAAAGCTTATTCATGGTCCAGGACGGGAAGATATCCGGCACCGTCATCAGCTGCGGCGCATTGAACTTCAACGGATCCTTAGCCAGCTTCGGGGCTAACTCTTCCAGCTGTGCCAAGGTGGCCAGCGAACCGCGGGAAATGGTGGAGCGACCCAGCTTTGGTTCTGGCGAAATGACATCGAACCAGGCGGAAGAATAAGTGTAGTTGTGCTCGGAACCATCGGAGTGGAAAGCGATGGTTTCATCCAAGTTATCGGTGCGGTCCGTATCTGCGATGAAATAAGCGGTTTCCGTCTTGGTCATGCGGATGGTGGCGCGCAGAATGATGCCGGTCAGACCCATGCCGCCAACGGTGGCCCAGAAGAGGTCGCCGTTCGGGTCGTCCTCGGAGCCCTCCGGGGTCAGGTGCAGCACGCGGCCATCGGCCACGAGCAGCTCCATGGAGACCACGTGGTTACCAAAGGAGCCGGTGGAGTGGTGGTTCTTGCCGTGAATATCCGGGCCGATTGCGCCACCGATGGTGACCTGGCGGGTACCCGGCAGAACTGGAACCCACAGGCCATAAGGCAGGGCAGCCTTCATCAGCTGGTCTAGGGTGACACCACCATCGACGTCCACCAGAGCGGACTCCGGGTCGATGGAGTGGATCTTATTGAGCTTTTGCATGTCGATGACCAGGCCGCCGCCATTTTGGGCGGGGTCACCGTAGGAGCGGCCCATACCGCGGGCAATGACGCCACGGCGCAGGTGGGCGGGCTTATCCGAGTTATCTTCTGCAACCTGGGCCACGGCCTTCTTGATCACGTCCACGTCTTCGGTGGCGAGAACATGGGCGGTCGTCGGGGCGGTGCGGCCCCAGCCGTGCAGGGACTTTTCAGTGGTATGTAATTCCATCTCTTACTCTTTGCTCGACGGATTTGTGTCGCCTCCCTAGCCTACCTAGCTCACACGAGGGTAGACGGAGTGACGCGAGTGATATTCAGAACAAAACGGACGCTTGTACTGCCCGAATGTGTCCGTTTATAGATCCATAAGCGCGCGGATTTCCTCCGGCAGTTCTTCCTGAGATTCAATAATCGGGCCATCGTACTCCCGCAAAAGGTCATAGACACGAGCGCGCGAGGAGGAATCCAGCATGGGCAATTCCTCTGCCATCAGGCGAGTCATGAAAGGACTCAACGGCACATCGGTGTGTTCCGTGGCCTCGAAGTGGCCGTTGCGCTTATCGTCTTCCGCACGCACATCCTGAGCCGCCTGCTGCGCTGGCGTCATGTGCTCTGTCTTATCCGAGTACATGCGCATTAGCTTACCGCCGCTTAAAGTGGTCGCTATGACCAACAACCACGAGACGCAAGATCAGCGCCAAGACAACTACGCCCTCGATGACACCCTGGCGGGCCGCATTACCCAAGCCGCTGCCGTGGGTATCGCGACCTCTTATCCGGATTGGATCACATCCAAAGGCGGTTTGATTACTGCCTATACCTTGTCTTTCTTTGGTTTTGGTGCCCTGGTGGCCTATACCAACGCGCACGCGGAACAGGATGGTGATGAGCCGCGCTCCCCGCAGGATGCATCCGATCAGGGCCTCAAACCTTGGGCCATTTTTGCCGCAGTGGTGCTGCTGCTCATCCTAGGCGGCTGGATGAACGTTGCATTTTCGCGCCGAATGGTAAAGTTCCTGCGCAAGCGCGGTGCCAAGCGGCCCTGGACCCTGTTGGGCGCCGTTGGTGCGGCACTGACGTTCCTAATTAGTGAGTTGGAAGCGCGCGATATCGCAAAACTAGCAGCCTAAAACTTGCGTATGGTGGGGCTCATGAACGCAGGGGTCACCGATATCGCACAGGCGCGGGCCAAACGCGCCAATAGCGTGGTATCCCTCAAACGCGAGCCCCTAACAATCATTTGCCAAGCTGCGAATATCCGCGCCGATGGCGAGGTGCACCGCCAGATTGGCTTTAGCGATGCCCTGACCTTCACCGAGTTGCACCGTGTGCTGCGCATTTGCTTTGGCCTGCCGGAGGAGGAATCCCCCTGGCACTTTTATGAACACACCGAGGCGCGTGGCCCGCGCATCGATCCGGAACGTCAGGCCTCCGAATTCCTCTGGCGCGAAGGCGATCAAATCGACTTCGCCTGGGGGCTATGGGACTTCGAGCTGGTGGTAGCTGAAATTTATCCGCGCGATAATGGCACCCCGGAAGCGCTATGCGTAGGCGGTTCGGGCTCGCTCTTTGCACCCTTTGAATTAACCAGCGTCAACCGGGAATTGACCGGGCAAGAAGTCACCGACGAGGTCCTTTCCGCGGTAGCGTCCCCTGTGCGTGATTTGATTGAGCGCACCAAGCTCTATGACTTTGTTCCGCTGCTGCAGGCGATGGACCTGAGCAGGGGTACCGAATTGTCACCGCAAACTGCCCGCGTGCTCGCCAGCCTGCCGCGCGAGGTTACCCATGAAGGCAAAGACGCCTTTTGGTCCATGGCGCTAGCCCTATCGTGCATGGGGGGCGCGGAGCTGACCGATTCCGTCGTGGAGACCACCATGGATGCCCTCGGCTGGGTCAATGACGATGGCTCGGCGCTGACCGGGGCTGAAGTGCGGGAGTTATGTGCGGCATCGTTGCAGCAATTGGCGGGGATAGGCGCCTATGGTGCCGAATCCGCCGCGCCGGTGGATCGGTTGGACATGTACCGAGCGCTCTTGCGCGGGTAGGCTACTCACTCGTGACTAACTCCGCTGATGACGCCGTAGAAGTAAAACCTTCGTCCACCTCGCTGCACACCCAACTGGTGCGATTTATTTCCGTGGGTGTAGGTGCCGCCGCCATTGACTATGGCCTGACGCTTTTATTGACGTACTTGGGACTGCACCGTTCCGCCGCCAAGGCCATCGGTTGGGTCTTTGGCACCATTGCCGCCTACCTGGCTAATGCACGGTGGACCTTTGGGGCCAAGGTCTCCGGCCGTACGGCCGTCACCGTCGGGATCTTGTACGCCTCCACTTTCGCGGTTCAAAACTTCCTATACTGGGTGCTCAATGAGCCGCTTTTATCCCTTGGCTTAGAAGGCGTGCTTAAAGACACCATCGCCTTTGTCATCGCCCAGGGCGTGGCCACAGTGACCAATTTTGCCATTCAGAGGGCCTTCATTTTTAAAGAAAAATAACCTCACCACGGGAATCGAGCCCGACCAATCTGCGCGCGGGGTGTCAAGCTCTCGGTGGTGGCGGGTATGTGCCGCGCTTATCGATGCCCCCTTGCCCAGCCCCTGCAGTTCGGCTTCGGCCTAGCTAGGGCGTCGGAAATTTTCCCTGCGCCCGCGGTTGTGAAGCTTGAGCCATTCGATAAAGCCGGCCGGATCGTGGCGCTGGATCAGGAAGAACCAGCCAAAGCGGGCGAATTCCTGTGGCAGTAGCTTGCGCATGCCGCGTTGCCACAGCAGGTAGCCGCGATTGCGGTAAGTGAAAAACCGCTTGAACTCACCCTCTGGAAACTGGGTGTGCATCTTGCCGCCCAAAATGGGCTTAAACTCATCCGATCCATCTGGGTGCAGGTAGCTTGTGGTCAGCGCCGTGCCGAAAGAAAGCCCGGAATTAACCAGCCGGCGGTGGTATTCCACCTCATCGCCGCGGATGAAGAGCCGATAGTCCGGTACACCAATGATTTCCATGGCCGCTGCGGAAATCAGCGCGCCGTTAAATAGCGATGCGATGCCAGGCAGGAAATCGCCCTCCAGCTCATCCATTCGTCGGCGCCACACTAGGCCTTGGCGCAGGGGGAAGGCGAGCTGGTCGGGATCGTTGATATTGCATACCGCTGGCGAGACCTCATGCAAACGGTTGGCCTCGGCCACCCGATACAGCTCTGCAAGGACAGTGTTATCGGCGGGGCGGCCATCGTCATCGGCACACCACACGGCATCCGCCCCCAAAGAAAGGGCGGTGAGAAAGCCCAGCGCAAAGCCACCAGCTCCGCCCAGGTTGGTCTCCGAAGGCACGTAGACGCCGCGGTCTCCCGCCATGGACTCGACAAGTTCACGCACTGCATTTTCCGCACCATTATCCACCACGATCACCCACTGCACGGGGTGGGTTTGGTGTACCACCTGTTCGAGCGATGCCCGCAGCAGTTCGGCGCGCTGATGGGTAACAATGACGGCGGCGGTAGAACCGGTAGAAGTCAGGGTGGCAGTCATGGGTTCCATCTTGCCACCGGGGTGGGGGACCAGCGCAGAAACACTCCGCATTGGTGGAGCGAAAAGTGGATATAGGCGCAGCTTTGCGGATACTGTGAAGCCTATGGAAAACTTCTGGCCGCCTTTTGCGGTGACCATTCGGGCCTGCGATGATACGGGCCGCGGGGTTGACCTGCGTGTCATGCGCGATGAGGACATCGCACAGGTAGCGCAGGTGTGTGCGGAAGATATCTATGGCGACGACATTCCAGAACATGCATTTCCCTGGCTTTTTGATGAGAAGACGAATACCCCCGCCGCCATGGCCCAGCACCGATGGGAGCACCGAGCGAAGCTGTGTCCCCAGAAGTGGACCTTGGATTTCATCGCTCGCCAGGTAGAAACCCAAGAATTAGTAGGCGTGGTGGACCTGTCGGCAGAAAATTTTGCGGCCGCACGGGAAATAGAAACTGCATCATGGGTGCTGCACCGCTTTCAAGGCCAAGGCTATGGCACGCTTATCCGTCAGGCTATGGCGGCGTTTTCCTTCTTGCACCTCGATGCGGGTTCGCTGTGCACCAGTTGGATAAAACCCAACCGCGCCTCAGCCCGGGTGAGTGAAAAGTTGGGCTACCGCGTTAGCACCGAGGAAAAGGAAGAGCCTGCGGGCCCAGGAAAAATTAACCGGCCGGTGGTCAGCGCGCGCCTAAGCGCTGCGGACTATCACCGGCCGGAAGGGGTGCAGGTGGACGTGACGGGTGTGGGGGACCCGCTGCTGCATATGCTCAGCTAGTTGCCGCTGGTGTCCTCATTTTCAAAACGCTCGCGCAGGTCGCGGACGTAGTCGCCCACCTCAGGTCCTTCGTACTCACCGACGACCTCGGAAACCTCGCCTACCGAGCGGATCTCACCGTGGTCGATCCACAAGGCGGTATTGCATAGCTGGGCCAAAAAGTCATTGGAGTGGGAGGCAAAGACCAGGATGCCGGAGCGCTTCACCAGCTCCTGCAGGCGTACGCGTGCCTTGGCCATGAAGGCGGCGTCGACCGCACCAATGCCCTCATCCAACAACAGGATTTCCGGCTCAATGGAGGTCACCACGCCGAGTGCCAAGCGCACTCGCATACCGGTGGAATAGGTGCGCAGCGGCATGGAGAGATAATCGCCGAGCTCAGAAAACTCCGCAATCTCATCCATCTTCTTTTTCATCTGCTTGATGGACTGGCCCAAAAACAGGCCGCGGATAATGATGTTGTCGTAGCCAGAAACTTCCGGGTCCATGCCTACGCCCAAATCAAAAACGGGGGCCACCCGGCCGCGCACATCGGCAGAACCGCGGGTGGGCTCATAAATCCCAGACAAGAGGCGCAGCAAGGTGGATTTGCCGGCGCCGTTATGGCCCACCAAACCCACGCGATCGCCCTCGCGCAGGTGCAGGTTAACGTCCTTCAGGGCTTCCACCACGACGGTGTTTTGGGCATTTTTGCCAATGGCGCCACCGGCAGAAGAGAGCATGGCCTTCTTCAGTGAGCGAGATTTGGCATCAAAGATGGGAAAGTCCACGCACGCGTTATACGTATCAATCGAGACCATCAGTCAGTATCCTTTCGAGGAATCTCCACAAGTACAGGGCGTGGGCTTAGACCCAGTAGCTGACGCGGAAGCGCCACTTGCGCATGACCAAGCCGGCGATGAGCAGGCCGAGCACGGTGCAGCCGATAACGATCCACCAGTGGTAGGCGGCTACCGGCTCACCGATCATGGGTGCGCGGACGATTTCTAGGTAGTGATAGAGCGGGTTGATCTCCGCGATGCGGGCTCGCCCGGCCACAGCACCGCCCTGATCCTTCAGGGTATTAGTCATCCACACAATCGGGGTGACGTAGAACAAGAGCTGGGTTAAAGCCTCCAGCAGCGGGGCTACGTCACGGAAGCGGGTGGCAATGATGCCAAAGAACATCGTGACCCACACGCCGTTGACCAACAACAACGCCAAGCCTGGGATAAAGAGGAAGAACTCCCAACCCAGGCTGCGCGGGAAGATGAGGATAAGCAACAGCCAGATGATGAGGTTATGGCCCAAAAATAATGTTTGGCGCCACACCAGGCGGTAGACGTGCACCGAAAGAGGGGCGGGAAGCTGTTTAATCAAGCCCTCATTATCAATGAAGACGGTGGAGCCTTCCTTGATACAGCCCGAAATGAAGGTCCACATAATAAGGCCCACGGTGACGTGGGGGAGGAACTCCGCGACGGGAATCTGGAAGAGCATGGAGTACAAAAGGCCCAAGGCGAGGGCCATCACGCCGGTGGCGATGGTGATCCAAAACGGGCCCAGGACAGAGCGGCGGTAGCGCTGCTTAATATCTTGAATACCCAGTTTGAACCACAGCTCGCGCTGCTGTGCACCCTGCGCAAGGTCCGCGAAGGCGGCCTTGAGGGTCTCGGACTGGGACGCTGGGGTGGCCTCGCCGTCTGGCTGGGAGGTCATGCGGGCGATATCAGCGCGCAGTTGATTGTTATCTTGCACGCTCAACACCCTAGCGCGCGGGCTGGGCAAACGGGAACTACACGCCGCTAGCCTGCGAAAACGGCCGTATTCAGCGAAAATCCAGATTTGGGAAACTTGGGCCAAACGCGTATACAGTAGGGAATCGACCGCCACTGAGTGGCGATGCCTAGCGCGAAAAAGAAGGGACCGAAATGCCAGCAGGAGCTTCGGCGCACTATGACGTATTCAGTGTGCGCGGTTTATACACCGGGCTATCTGATGGTTGGACCTACCTTAACGCGCACGCGGTTCCCCAGATTTCTGAGCGAGTAGCCTCCGGCGTGGCCCGCTCTTTCCGTATGTCTACTGCGGTGGCGCCCCAGGAAGGGCCGGGCGGCGCCCACTCTGCCACACCCGCGCCGGGGCGCTTGGAAGGAGATGGGAATTACACCGCTGCGCGCATGGCCGTAGCGGATCTGACCGGTTCCAAAGCAGACCGCGTGGTGCTCGGCCCCTCCCTGCCGGTTCTTTACCAGTCCTTGGCGCATGCGGCGCGCCCGCTGCTCGGCAGCAATTCCTCACTAGTGCTCTCAAAGCTGGACCCGCCTTCCCTGTATTCAGCATTTTCTGAGGTCAAAGCAGAAACCCGCTGGGCCCAGCCGGACTTAGGCACGGGTGAGTTGCCGGGGTTCCAATTCGCCGAGCTTGTCGACGGCTCCACGCGACTTGTCGCTTTCTCTGCCGCCCACGAGCTTTTGGGTACGGTCTCCCCGACGGCTGAGATCATAGACACCGTGCATGAACGCTCTCGCGCCTGGACGCTTCTCGACGTCTCTGCGATCGCCCCCTACCGCCCCATCAACTTCGATGAGCTCGGTGCCGATATCTTGGGTCTCGACCTTGGTCTGCTGGGCGGCCCGCAGCTAGCGGCCTTGGTATTCCGCGATACCCGTATGTTCCGCCGCCTCGATGCCCTCGATCCGGTGCATGCCAGCAAGGGCGCTCGCAAGCTGGAAACGCCAATTTCCTCTGGCCTGGCCGGCGGTGTCGGACCACTCGTGGACCATCTTGCCGCCCTCGCCGGTGGGGAGAATGGCTCCCGTCGCAAGCGCCTGCGCACCTCTATGGATGCGCTTAGCGCCTACCTCGAGGACCTGCGCGGGGACCTTTATTCCTTCTTGAGCACCCTGCCTGCCGTACACATCCTCGGAGTGACGGGAGAGGCGGCCGCAGGCGCATCCGATGATCGCCTGCCGCGCCTTACCTTTGCCGTGAGGGGTGTTCCAGCGGAGACCGTGTACAAGCGTCTCTTTGATAATGGTCTGGTCACCACGCTTGCCCCGCAGACCCCGTTGCTAACGGAGATGGGCGTGGAGGAAATCGGCGGCGCCGTTACCGTTGCGCTTGGCCCCTTCAACACTTATCACGACGTCGAGCATCTCATCCGCGTCGTAGCCTCGCTGGCTTAAACGGCAAGCACCAAGGTGCCGGTGACCTCGCCGCTGTCTAGGGCAGTGTGGGCTTGGGCGGCGTCGGCAAGCGGGTAAGTAGCGTGCAGCGCGTGCTTTACGCGGCCGTCTTCCAGCATGGGCCACACATTTTCTACCGTGCCCGCCACAATCCGTGCCTTGTCTTCTAAGTCGCGGGCGCGCACCGTCGTACCCTGGATGGTCAGGCGCTTGGGCAGCATGGCGCCCAAGTTGATTTCCGCCTTAGTACCGCCCTGCATGCCAATGATGATGAGCTTGCCGTCCTTAGCCAGGCATTTCATATTCTTTTCCAGATATTTCGCGCCGATGATGTCCAAAATGACGTCGCAGCTTCCCTTCAACTCTTCTACGAAGTCGTGCTCCTTATAGTTGATGAGAATATCGGCGCCCAGCTCGCGGCAACGATCCAACTTCTCCTGTGACCCGGCCGTCACCGCTACCTCTGCGCCCAACGCCTTGGCTACCTGGATGGCAAAAGTGCCAACGCCGCCGCCTCCGCCATGTATGAGGACGCGTTGGCCCTCGTGAAGGCCCGCCTCAATGCCTAGGTTGGACCACACGGTGCACGCGACCTCAACCACCGCTGCAGTTTCCTCAACGCTGAACCCCTCGGGCACGGGAAGCAGCTGGCCCTGCGGAACCGCGACGTATTCGGCGTAGCCACCACCCGCGAGCAGGCAGCCCACCTCGGTGCCTACCTCCCAGTTCGTATCCCCGGCATCGGCGATGGTGCCTGCTGCTTCTAAGCCCAAGATTTCCGATGCCCCCGGTGGCGGCGGATAGGCACCCATCGTCTGCAGGATATCGCCGCGGTTAACGCCGGCTGCCTGCACTTTGACGAGTACTTCTCCCGAGCGCAGCTTAGGGACCTCGACTTCGCGGAGCTCTAAGGACCGGCGATCCTGCGGATCGGTCTGAACGATGGCCTTCATGTGTGTTGTAGTCATGGATCCAATCTAACGAACCTTGTGTGTCCTGTGCCATGAAATTCGGAGTAACCTACTGCGACATTCAGTGTTGCAGGTGGCTTTTTGGGAAACCGGGCTATCTATTTAGTACACTGACCAAGTTGCTTCGTAGACACGATGAGTGTTTTCGAAGAACACCATGGAGACGTGGCAGAGCGGCCGAATGCACCGGTCTTGAAAACCGGCGAGGTTTATTCCTCCGCGGGTTCAAATCCCGCCGTCTCCGCCAACGTCATAATTTATGGCTCGGCGATACCTCGGTAGCTTCTGGCTCACGCTAGGAGTTACCGTTTTCTCGTTTTACTTATGTGCGGCTATCCCGGGAGGCCTCACCCTGGATGGTGTTAACCCGAACTTGGTCATGGCGGGGCACCGGAAAACGGCTTGGGGTAAAAACCTGCTTATTGTGGTGCTGCGGCGTTTCATACCGGGGGATGACGCGCCTGGTGCGGCGCAGACTTAATCTTGGAAATGTACAGGGCAAGTGAGATGTGATTGTGATCAAGCTCTGTAGCGAAGATAAAAATTACTCGTCGAAAGGACACCATGAGCACTTCGGAGTTTTACCTAGCAGCAGCGGAATCTACTAACCCTAACGATACGTGGTGGTTCCTCGGGTTCCTTCCCATCCTTTTGCTCGTCGCGTTCTGGATAGCGGCCTTAATTTCTATCATTTTTTCTGGGTACACGCTTGCGGCGAAGGTGCTCTTTATCGTCGCTACCTTCACACTGCCCTTCTTAGGACCGCTGATCTGGTTCCTCTTTGTTCGCGGAAAAGAAGACAAGAATAGAAGGGTCTAGACGGCTCGCAGTGGGGGCGCGTTAACACGCTCCTTGTTGTTCCAACCACGCGTTAATGCCGCCACGCAGGGAAACCACCTGTGAGTATCCGCGCTCGCGCAGAGCGTGGACGGCTTGGGCGGAGCGGATGCCGCTGGCGCAATATATAACGGCTACCTCGCCCGGTGCGATATCGGGGTTTTCACCGGCGAGGATGCGGTTGAGGGGCAGATGCGCTGAATTAGGAATGGTGGACCGGGCGCGCTCGGGGTCGGTGCGGACATCGATAAGCATGGCGTGAGCAGGGATCTCGCGGACCTCGGGGGCATCGTCCGGCTGGGTAGGCTCCGCCCCGGTGGAACGGATGGGGATATACTCCCACGTCCCAGAAAGGGCCTCGTAGTAGCCGAGCGTGCCCATAAGCGGGGTGCCGACGCCGGTAATGATTTTTAAGGCTTCCAAGGCCATCGCGGATCCCACCACGCCGACGATCGGCCCCAGAACGCCGGCCTGGGAGCACGAAGGAACCTCGCCTGGGGCAGGGGCAGTGGGAAAGACATCCTCGTACACGGGGCCCTTGCCCGACCAAAAGACGCTCATTTGCGCATCGAATCCCAAGATAGAGGCCCAAATGTGCGGAATGCCCAAGCTACGGGCGGCCCAAGAGCACAGGTAGCGGGCGTCGAAATTATCCGTGCCATCGAGGAGCACGTCGCAGCCGCGCAATTGCTCGAGGGCGGTGGCCGTTTCGAGGCGGCCGTGGCAGCTGATTTCTACCTCAGGATTGAGCGCGTGGAGGGCAGCCGCGGCCGACTCGGTCTTCGCGGTGCCAATGGTCGGGGTGCTGTGGATGACCTGCCGGTGCAGGTTGGAGGGGGAGACCACGTCGTCGTCGAAAAGCGAAATGCGGCCTACGCCCGCGCCAGCTAGGTAAAGCAGGGCGGGGGAACCCAAGCCGCCGGCCCCGATAACCGCTACGTGGGCTTGAGCGAGCTTGCGCTGTCCCTCCTCGCCCCAGAGCGCTTCTTGGCGGGCATAGCGGATGCTCATTCCAGACCCACCCAGTTAGTGGAGCCATCGCCGTGGCTTTGTTCCTTCCAGATAGGCACTTCTGCCTTGACGCGATCGGCGCATTCTTCGGCCGCGCGGAAGGCATCGCCGCGGTGCGCGGCGGCCGCAACTACGGCAAAGGCCATGTCGCCGACCTGAAGATCCCCCGTGCGGTGAGCGGCCCAGAGGCGCACCGGATGGCTGGAGGAGACGGCGTCGGTGATGTCCTGCAGCTTCTCTGGCGCGGAAGGGTGGGCGCTATAGGAAAGAAGGGTGACATTCGGCCGGCCGCCATCATGATCGCGGACGACGCCTTCAAAGGTGACAACGGCACCCATGGCGGCCGTGGCGGTTTCTTCCTTGGCAGCGGCAAGGTGGGATTCAAGGGGCTGATCGCTCAAAAGCGTGCCAATGGTGCAGCCGGTCTGTTCGGCCACATAGGAGGGATCAGTGCTCATGTACTCCTTCTAACATATCGACGATCGGAACAATTAATTTATCCAAAACCGCACAGCCGTCTTTTACCCCGCCGGTGGAACCAGGCAGCGTCATAGCAAAGGTGGAGTCATTAACACCGGCAATCGCGCGGGAAGCCACCGCGGTGGGCACGCTTTCCAAGCCTTTCTGCCAGAAGGCCACTGCGATGCCAGGCAGCTCGCGGGTGATATGCGGCGCGACAGCCTCTACCGTCTTGTCATCTTGGGTCAGACCGGTGCCACCAGAGGTCAAGATGACCGAGGGTTCTTCGGCGAAGGCGGCAGCAACGGTGGCGGCAATATCGGCATCGGGGACGATGCGTGCAGCGGGGCAGTCAAAGCCCTTGCGTCGCAGGAAATCTACCGCGATGGGGCCGGATCGGTCCTCGTAGATACCCGCGGCGGCGCGAGTAGAGGCGACGATGACGATGGCGGTGCGTTGCGGACTCATAGTGGGTAAACCTCGACTTCTTGGCCTTCCGCAAGGCGTTGGCCGGCAGGGATGCGGATGAGATGGGTGGCATCGGCCGCTTGGGCGAGCAGATGGGAGCTAGCGCCACCGAGGATATGGGCGTGGGAATCGACGCGCCCGCGGCGAAATTGGTCCTTGCATGGGAGGCCTTCAATGCCTGCCGCGAGCGGAACGCGGAATGGCTCCGGAGCCCAGCCCAGTGCCGGGGCCACGAAGAGGCGGAAACATACCAACGTGGAAATGGGATTTCCCGGCAGACAGATCACCGGCGTGCCGTGGAAAGCAGCGATACCCTGTGGCCCGCCAGGCTGCTGATCCACATGACCAAACCAGCCATCGAGCACTTGGCGTACTACTTCAAACTTCCCAGCAGAGATTCCGCCCGAGGTAATGATGGCGTCTGGGTGATGCTGCGCAATGGCTTCTGTCAAAGCGTGGGTTAAGGCCTGCGGGTCATCATCGGTGGTGATAAAGCCCGCGACGTCGATGCCGGCGCGGTGGGCCAATGCCGTCAATAGCGGCGCATTGGCGTCAGGAATGGCCGCGCTACCACTGCCAATCTCTGCTCCGCCGGTGCAGATGAGGATCCGGGCGGGGCGGTAGACCTCCACCTCGGCGATGCCTTGGGAAGCAAGGGCGGCCAAGCGGACCGGTGTGAGCTTATCGCCTTGGGCTGCCAGGAGGGCGCCTTCTTCTAAGTCCGAGCCGGCGCGGCGGATGAATTGCCCAGGTGAGGTCTCCGGCACGGTGACACGGTCACCCGGGGCGAGGAATTCTTGTGGTTCGCAGTGCTCAATAGGCACGATGGCTGCAGTTGCTTCCGGAACTTTGGCGCCGGTCATGATGGGGCAGGCCGCGTTGAGTGAGCCGTGGAGCACTTGGGCGGGCTCTGTGCCGGCGGCGATGGTGGGGCCTACCTGGTAAGTCCCGGCCGCACACTGGGGAAGGGCGTAGCCATCCATTTGTGAATTATCAAAGCGCGGGGAAGGGAAATCAGCGCGGATATCCGCAGCTAAGACCATATCCTGTGCCTGATTGAGGGCCACGGTGGTCACGTGACGTACGGGCAGGGCCGCGGCGACCTCGCGCGCGTGGGTTTCAGGTGTGCGCATGACGGTTAGTTTACCCACGGTCTCGACACGGCAGGGGTGCGTAGGCATAGTAGAAGGCATGTTGACCGTTCACTATTTCGCTGCCGCACGCGCCGCCGCGGGGGTGGCTTCTGAGCAGGTAGACGCTCCCGCTACCTTGGGTGATTTGGTAGTGCAGCTGGGCAAGGACCATACCGGCACCACTGCGGCCGGCATGAGCCTGAAAGAAGTGCTGGGGCGCTGTAGCTTTCTTATCGACGGCGCTGGGAACACCGTCATGGATTCCCCCCTGGCCGGCGTGACCCGCGTGGACGTCCTGCCGCCTTTTGCGGGCGGCTAATCGCGCTGGCGCAGCGGACTGGTAAAGAAATTGATGACGCTGCTGACAATGGAAAGCACGATGGCGCCGATAATCGCGGCGCCCCAAGAGTCGATGACAAGGTGGCCAATTCCGAGGTCAAGCGTATTGAGCGCCCACTCCACGATGATGAGCGCTGCGCCGTTTATGACGAGGGAGAAAAGCCCGAGTGTCAGGCACGTCAGCGGTGCGCCGAGGATGCGCAGCACCGGCGTGACTACGGCATTAATGATGATGAAGACGATGGCAATGGCGATGAAATTTCCGGTTTCAGCCGGAGTGATGGAGATTCCGGGAATGACAGTGACCACGGCCCACAGCGCCACCGCGATGGCAAAGACATTCAGGGCGAAGTTAATGAGCGATCGCATTTAGCCTCCTATGGTTGCGTTCCACGCCTGCAGTAAGGCGTCGGTTTCTTCCCTGGTGGTAACGGTAATACGAATGCCCTCGCTAAAGGCACGAACGAGCACGCCGCGTTCAGCTAGGTGGGCGGCTATCTCCTGTGGAGTGCCCAGACTGGCAAGATTCTTAGCCGGCAGCCACACGTGATTCGCCTCGGAATGCGGCACGCCCCAGTCCTTCAGGGCTGCTTCTAGGCGCTCGCGCTGGACGACGGTCTCCTCGGTACGCTCCCGCAGCGAATCCTGCGCCGCCAGTGCCGCGCGGGCGCCAACCTGTGCCACGGTGCTGGCGGAGAAGGGGATAGCCACCTTATTGAGGGCTTCAATGATATTTTCCGGGCCGAAGGCATAACCGATGCGGACCCCGGCCAGGCCATAAGCCTTAGAGAAGGTGCGCAGGCACACCAGGTTGGGATAGGTACCCACCAGCTCCGTGCCCAGCGGGGTGTCGGTGGCGCGGTTGTATTCGATATAGGCCTCGTCGAGGGCTACGAGTACGTCGGCAGGCACGGCATCCATGAATGCGGCGAACTCGGCCTTGGTAATCGTGGTGCCCGATGGGTTATTGGGATTGCACACGAAGATGAGCCTGGTTTTATCCGTGATTTTCTTCGCCATGGCAGGAAGATCCACGCGCTGATCTGTACTGAGCGGAACCGGGATAGGGTGGGCACCCACGACTTGGGCGAAGATGGGGTAGGCCTCGAAGGAGCGCCATGGGAAGAGGATTTCTTCGCCAGGGGTGGCGGCAATTTCTACCAGCTGTTGGCACAATGCGGAGGAGCCGGTGCCCACCGCTACCTGCTGCTGATCCACGCCCAGGTGCGCGGCTAGGTCCTCGCGCAGTGCGGTGGCCGCAATATCCGGGTAGCGATTAGCCTGTGCGGCTGCCTCCGCCATGGCCGCGGCCGCTTCTGGCAGGGGCGGGTGAGCCGCCTCGTTAGAGGAGAGCTTGAGTGCGTCATCGTTGCGCGCACCAGCGACATAGGCAGGGATGGCTTTCAGATCGGGGCGAATCATGCCTACCACTGTAGGGCCTGCGCCTTTGTTGCGGGAGCGAAAGCAGGGGGCTAGTTTGGCAGCGGCGGGGCAGGCAGGTATTCTCAAACGAGGTTCCTTGTGAACCGTGGAGATGTGCCAGAGCGGCCGAATGGGGCTCCCTGCTAAGGAGTTGACCCTTCTGGGGTCCGGAGGTTCGAATCCTCTCATCTCCGCCATCTAATCCCGAGCGCGCACGCTCGGGATTTTTTAATTCGCGTTTTCTATTCTCGTCGGCTCCGTAAAGCGGAGAAATCTGCTATTTGCGCTGGTACTTGGCGCAGCGGCGGAAGAGCGTGAGCATGCCAACGCCGAAGATGAAGCTTCCGGTAAAAGCCGCAGCGCGCAGGGAAGTGACCTCGTGGAAGAGGGCAGGCACCATGAGAATGGCGATAACAGAGCTAATGACTCCTAGGACGAGGAAAGTAATCGTCACGATAGGTCCCGGTGTGGACTGCTGCGGCATGGAGGTCAGTCCTTTCATCACTCAATTCTGATGAAAATAACTCTAGGTTGCCCTCCCAGGAGCTGCAATAGGAAATTCTTAAGGGATCAAGCAGGGCCTTAGGATTCTAGGGCAGGAAAGACCTCGTCGCACAGCAGGTGGGCGAGCTCCCGCTTTGGGTTGGTGGGGTCTACCCATGCGAGTTCGGCAATCTCTGCGGCTGCGCGGGCAAGGACTGGGCGCGGATAGGTAAAAATGTGGCCGCGCACGGTTTCGCCGGGTTCGTTGGCGGCCGGCGCGTCGAAGGTGCCGAGCAGGGAAAGCTCCGGGAGGCGGACCTCCACACCGATTTCCTCTGCGACCTCGCGGGCTGCGGCCTGTGCAGGGGTTTCGCCAGCCTCAAGTTTGCCGCCAGGTAACTGGAACTTGGTGGAAGAATCTTTGCGCACGGTGAGGATATGGCCAAAGGAATTACGGAAAACTACGGCGGCAACTTCAATCATGGGCCCGACTATAACTCGCTGCGGCGGTTTAATTCAGAATGCCGGGTGCCCACTCGCGCTCCACTTGGGCAAGCGCTGCTTCTATTTGTTGCTCTTTCAAGCCGATGTCGGGAGTACCGGCGGATACCGGGTCACCGGCGAGCACGGCCAGTAGTGCCCAGCCATTATTAACGGTGGGGCTCACACGCAGAGCGTCGGGGTTTTCCGCAATGGCAGTGCCATCTGACCTCATCAATTCAGGCGGATAGTCGACAGCTTTCACGGTTGCGAGCTCTGGTAGTACTTCCGTGGAGCCATCAGGAAAGAACACCATGATGCGCGCCTGGTGGAAGTAATAGTGGTCATCGCCTATAAGGTTCTTTTCTTCCTTGGTGTCAAAGTGGTAGAAGTTTCCCACCAGTACCGGATAAAACTCGAGCCAGTTATTGGCCCACGCTGTGCGGAGCAGAGTGCGCTCATTGTGGGTCGAGGTCAGCCAGCGAACGGGCTTGGAAATGCCGAATGCGATGATAGGCGGGCTGATGAGCAAAGCGATGCGGAAATCGAGTCCGGTAAGAGCAAAGGGGAAGAGCCCCAGAATTACGATGCTACCCATATGGAAGAGCCGGAAGAGGAAGTCGAATTTCGTATGGTTCTTGGAGGGGCACGGGCCGTTGTTAAAAACGGTCTCGCGCAAGCCGGTGGCATCGGGGCGGGTATTTGGGGTGCTGACGCGCTTGATGTTCTCTTTGCTGAAAAACTCGTCCTCGTTCGGGGAGGATGGCGCGTAGTTGCATAAGCGCAGGTTCATAGGGGATGGGTGCTCCTTTGCTCAGGGGGCTGGCCTGTGCCTATGAGGCTACGGAAAGGCGAAGCGTTGCGTGGGCTTGTCGCGACGCAAGAGACAAATGAATATAAAGTGGTGCCCATGAGTGACTCGAGGTTTCCCCGTTCGGTGTTTGCAGTTGGCACCGACCCTGATCCGCGTTTCACGCTCGCTAATGAGCGCACGTTCCTGGCGTGGATTCGCACTTCCCTGGCGTTGATTGCTGGCGGAGTAGCACTTGAGGCCTTTGACGTTCCGCTGCCAGGCACCCTGCGTGCCGCGGTATCGGTCTTCATGCTGATAGTCGCCATAATCTTGCCCGTGGTGGCGTGGGGGCATTGGAAGCAATCAGAGCGCGCAATGCGAGAGAATCGATCGCTACCGTTTAGTTTCGGCCTTCCGGTCCTTGTTGCTGTAATCGTGGTGGTGGCTGGTGCGCTTTTGGTAGGCGAGTTCCTTGTCTAACCAGCCCTTTGATCCTGGTCTGCAACCAGAGCGCACGCGCCTGTCTTGGCAGCGCACCCTTTTGGCGCTTTCCTTAGTGTTGCTAGGCGTGATGCGGGCGGTGAGTGTGCGCGTCTTCTTGCCGCTCGTCCTCCTTGCCGCCGGGGTGCTGGCGCTGGTCTTGGCGGTGTGGCAACGTGCCTCGCTTGTCGACGTCGCCCTGTCTTCCCAGGCTCCCCTTCCGCATGCAATCATTTTGGCCAGTACCGCCGGTCTGGTGTCTTTGCTGGCAGCCTTCGCCCTGTGGGGTCTATTCCTGTAGTCATCCCGGTGTCGTCATTGAGGTGGCTTCTGGGCGTCGTCATGCGGCCAGGGAGGATCTCTGGCGGATTTTCTGGGCAAATGACGTAGTCTAAGAAGGCTGAAGTCAATAACCTGGGGCTGGAAAGGCGGGTAGGCCATGGCGGAGACCACCGAGCGGGCTAGCGATATTGTCGAGGCATGGCTCAAACAAGAAGACGCCATTGACCCCACCAAGGCCCCGCGCCTCCAGGAACTCCTGGAGAGGGTGCCCCTGCAGGAACTCATCGCCGTCGTCGAGCGGCAAAATGCCGTCCGGTCGGCCTTGGCCCTGCGCTTGCTGCCGCGCCAGAAATCAATCGTCGTCTTTGATGCCCTCGATGCAAAGCATCAGGCCGATATCATCGATGAGCTGGGCAATGCTGATGTCTATGAGTTCTTCGACGAGCTTGACCCGGAAGACCGCGTGGCTTTGCTGGATGAGCTGCCCGCGGAGATTGCGGACCGGCTGCTGCGCTCACTGACTCAATCCAAGCGCGATGTCACGGGCGTGGTGTTGGGCTATGTCAAGGGTTCGGTGGGGCGCCGAATGTCACCCGAGGTGCCTGGAATCCACCCGGACATGAGCGTTAGGGACGCGCTGTTTAAACTGCGGGAGACCGCACATGAGCTGGAAACTATCTACACCGTGCCCATTACCCGCGAGGATAGGCGTCTTGTGGGGGTGGTGAGCCTGCGCGAAATCTTCACCGCTGATGCCGCGCTGACCATGGCCGATATTATGCACGACCCCATTTTTGCCCGTGCTAGTGCTGATGCGGAAGAAACCGCGCGTTGGTTCCTCCCATTGGACATTCTTGCGCTGCCAATCGTGGATGATTCGCACCGCTTGGTTGGTCTGCTGACGTGGGACGATGCTACGGACATTGTGGAGGAAGAAGATAGCGAGGACTCCGCTCGTGCTGGCGGTACCGAGGCCCTTCAACAGCCGTACCTATCCACGCCTTTGCTCAAGCTGGTGCGCTCGCGCATCGTATGGCTGCTCGTGCTGGCAGTTTCTGCGCTGTTGACTGTGCAAGTATTGGACTCCTTTGAAGGCACGCTGGCCAAGGCCGTGGTTCTCTCACTATTTATCCCGCTGCTGACCGGCACCGGTGGCAATACCGGCAATCAGGCTGCCACCACTGTGACTCGTGCTTTGGCGCTGGGCGATGTCCGCACCCGCGACCTCGTTGCCGTTTTGTGGCGCGAGCTACGCGTCGGCATGTTGTTAGGCGCCGTGCTCGGCTTGGCGGGACTGGGCCTGGCTACGCTGGTTTATGGCATGAGCATCGGCCTGGTCATCGGTTCGACGCTGTTTTTGATTTGCTCGATTTCTGCGACCGTAGGCGGGCTGATGCCCATCGTGGCTAAGACCATCGGTGCCGATCCGGCGGTCTTTTCTAACCCGTTTATCTCTACCTTCTGTGATGCTACGGGCCTCATTATTTACTTCCTCATTGCTAAGACCGTCCTGGGCATTTAACCCATCCTTCATCGATCGGGGGTGGAGGAGTGGTGGAACCATTTCTGGTTTTAGGCAGGTGTGGTGTGTGCTATTCGGGGGTGCGGGGGTGGTTTATTGTGACGGGATATGGTTTCTGCGTCACATGTTTTGTATGGTCAGTGCATGCTTCGCAGTGAATTAGATAACTTTCTATTTGCTGTCTAGGCCAGCTAATAACCTGGGAAGTACGGAGCATATCCCTCAGCACAGTCCTCTCTTAGTGAAGGAGCGCGCGGTATGACCACCCCGCATACTCACGAATCCACCGCCCACACCGAAGGTGACGAAGCCCCTAAAGTCCCACGCGGCGAATGGCGCCGGCAGTTTATTGGCCTCTTCGCGGGCTTGGCATTGGCGGTACTTGTCTTCTTTATTTTCCCCTCCAATGCCATTGAGACAGTCCAAGGCTCCTCTGGCGCAGATCCGGAAGCCGAGTACACGCTTGGTGCCATCCGCGCTGTTGCAGCGGTGACGATCCTTATGGGCGTGTGGTGGATGACTGAAGCTATTCCGCTCGCTGCCACCGCGCTGCTTCCGTTGGTTATTTTCCCTCTAGCTGGCGTCGGATCAATCAAGGAAGTAGGCGCCCCGTATGCCTCCGCCACCATTTACTTGTTCATGGGTGGCTTCCTCATCGCGCTGTCCCTGCAGCGCTGGAACCTGCACCGCCGCTTGGCCCTTTATGTGGTGAAGGTGATTGGTACCTCTCCCAAGCGCCTTATCTTGGGCTTTATGCTGGCCACCGGATTTTTGTCCATGTGGGTTTCTAATACGGCTACGGCCGTGGTCATGTTGCCTATTGGTACCTCGGTGCTCGCGCTGACCGCAGAGACCGTAGGTGGCTGGGAGAAGCAAAAGAAATTTGCCACGGCCCTCATGCTGGGCATTGCCTATTCCGCGTCCATTGGTTCGCTGGGCACGCTCATTGGCACCCCGCCGAATGCCTTCCTGAACGCGTATATGGCCGATACCTGGGGCGTTACCCTTGGCTTTGGTCGATGGATGGCGGTCGGTGTGCCGCTCGCCGTGATCTTCCTGCTGATTGCTTGGGCACTACTTATCACCATTTTCAAGCCAGAGATGAAGGATATTCCGGGCGGCCGTGAGCTTATCGACGATGAGATTAAGGCCCTCGGCCCTTGGACCCGCCCTCAGATTATGACCGGCATCATCTTTGTTCTGGCCGCCGCAGCGTGGGTAATCCTGCCGCTGGTGCTTAAGGAATTTGAGAACTATGACGATGCCATCGTGGGTATCGCTGCCGGCATCGTGCTCTTTATTCTTCCGGCGGATAATCAGCGTCGCACTCGACTGCTCGACTGGAAGACTGCCAATGAGATGCCGTGGGACGTTCTCTTGCTCTTCGGCGGCGGCCTGTCGCTGTCCTCGGTCTTTAATTCTTCCGGACTGTCCCTGTGGATTGGTGAGATGGCTAAGGGACTGAGCGTCCTCCCAGTTGTCCTTATCGTCGGCGCCGTAGCCGCACTGGTGCTCTTCCTGACTGAGATCACCTCTAATACCGCAACG
This sequence comes from Corynebacterium nasorum, assembly GCF_022347325.1. Lineage (NCBI taxonomy): Bacteria > Bacillati > Actinomycetota > Actinomycetes > Mycobacteriales > Corynebacteriaceae > Corynebacterium > Corynebacterium nasorum. The sequence goes on along the minus strand of NZ_JAKRDU010000012.1, from coordinate 8,990 downwards.
GCTGCCACTTTCATTCCAATCATGGGCGGCGTTGCCGTGGGTATTGGCCTGACCGCGGAGGGAGATATCAACGTTCTTCTGCTCACCATTCCGGTGGCGCTCGCGGCAACCTGTGCATTTATGCTCCCCGTGGCCACCCCGCCGAACGCCATTGCCTATGGTTCTGGCTACGTCAAGATTGGCGAGATGATCAAGGGCGGTCTCGGACTCAATATCATCGGCATCTTCCTCATTACCCTTACGGTGTATCTGCTGGCAGTGCCTATCTTCGGCCTCTCAATCTAGGCGACATAGCCATTCCCTAATGAAAAACGTTATCATTAGGGAATGGCTACACCCGTTACCGTGCTGTCCGGATTTTTGGGCAGCGGAAAAACCACGCTTTTAAACCACCTGCTTGCTAACCGCGAGGGGCGCAAGCTGGCCGTCATTGTCAATGACTTCTCCGAGGTCAATATTGACGCCGCCCTCGTTGCCGGCGAGGGCCACCTTGAGCGCGGCGAGGATCGCTTTGTCGAGCTATCCAATGGCTGCATCTGCTGCACCTTGCGCGAGGATCTCATCGAATCCGTGGGCAAACTCGCCCGCTCCGGCCGCTTCGAGCAGATTGTCATCGAGTCCACTGGCATTTCCGAACCCATGCCCGTTGCGGCCACCTTTGAGTGGGAGTTTGAGGATGGCACGACGCTTGCCGAAGCCGCGTCTATCGACACCATGGTTTCCCTCGTTGACGCCTCGACCTTCCTGACGCACTTACGCCGCGGCAAGAGTCTCGCGTCCCAGAACATCGAAGCCACGCCTGGCGACGACCGCACCGTGGCTGACCTCCTAGTGGACCAAGTTGAGTTTGCTGACCTTATCCTCATCACCAAGACTGATTTGGTTGATGCTGCCGAAACCGAACGGGTCATCGCTACCGTGCGCGCCATGAACCCCCGTGCCCGCGTCGTGATTGTTACCAACGGTGTCATCGACCCGCGACTCGTCCTCGATGCCCACTTGTATGACACAGCTACCGCTGCCGCCTATCACGGCTACGCCGAAGAACTGGCCAACCCACATACTCCCGAGACCGAGGAATATGGCATCTCCTCGGTGGTCTTTCGTGCGGATCGGCCCTTTAATCGCGAGCGCTTACTTGCCGCCCTGCGGGCCAGCACCGGTCTTGTGCGTTCCAAGGGTTATTGCTGGATCGATACCGATCTGCGCGTTGCGCACGCCTGGCAGCAAGCCGGCCCGAACCTCCAGATCATGCCCGCGTCCCTCTGGGCGGCCAATGGCGTGACCCCTGGTGCTGAAATTGTTCTCATCGGCATTGACTTCGACCACGAGGCCACCCTGCAAGCTTTCCGGGACGCCCTGCTTTCCGACGCCGAAGTTGCCGCCCTCATTCCTTCCTAAAGCCTTCCTGCTTCTCGTGGGTAAACACCAAGTGAACTGGGGATTTGGTAGTTTCCCAGACCGTGGGTATAGTTACTTCTCGTTGCACAGCAGAGCACACGCACTGCTTACCAACGGTCTGCGCCCGTAGCTCAACGGATAGAGCATCTGACTACGGATCAGAAGGTTGGGGGTTCGAATCCCTCCGGGCGCACAAAATGAGCCGCCTTCGGGCGGCTTTTCTTGTATCTAATCTATTTCGCAGGTGCCCGTCTATGAAGTCTTCCTCATTGCTGCCGGGTCTCATTGCCGGCATTGTCCTTGGCCTCGCACTATGGCTCGGTTCTGGGAGCCTGTGGCTCCTTCTGGGCGGAGTTGTGCTTAGTCTAATATGCGCCCCGCTTCTCAAGCTTGCTGCTGATCCCTCTCGGTCGCGCAAATATCGCGATGATAGCTTCCGCGATTAGGCGGATTTTCACTGCCGCAATAAGTCATATGTAACCCCTTTATAAAATGCAGGACACGTATAAAACGTTCACAGTAACCTCCCAGACAGACTTAGTAGAAAAAGAAAGTCTTTATTAATAAGGGGACTGCGGCAACGCGCTCCCCTCTGTCTTGAAGGAGAACGCCCGGTGTCCGCATCTTCGCGCATCGTTGGGCTTGATATAGCCCGCTCACTTGCCATTATTGGCATGGTAGTCCTGCACATGGCCTCCCTCGTGTGGCATACCAAAGTCATTCTCAACGGCCTGCCCGCCGCGCTTTTTGCCATTTTGGCGGGCATCACATTGATGATCATTGCCCGCAATTTCACGGTGACGGCGCTTCGGCGCATCCTCGCCCGAGGCTGCATAATTACACTCATCGGCCTTGCTCTACTGCCCCTTGGAGGAGAGATTCAGGTCGTCCTAGTAGTAATTGGCATCACCATGATGTTGCTGTGCTGGGTTCCCCCGTTGCACTGGGCCTGGAAGCTAATCCTTTTCGCTGCGGCCACCGTAGCCGCGACCGTGAAATACGCTCCGCTGACCCTACCGCAGGTCTACCCACTGCTGGCCTATATCGCTTATTTCTTCGCCGGCATGCTGCTCTATGAAATCTATATTCGCAAGCAACGCGCAGCTGCGCAGTGGGCTTCCACTGCTATAGCCGGCATCGTTGCCGCTATCGGTTTTTACTTCCGCTTTACTACGGACATTCCTGGTTGGCTACGTTTTACCGGCCACACCGGCGTCGTGGGTGAGATCGTGCTGTCCATTGCCGTCGCTGCAGTCGTCCTACACCTCTGCCTGCTTGCTGGTCGAGCTGCGCCTAAGCTGGTCTATCCCTTTGCTGCGCTAGGTGCGATGTCGCTGAGCATCTACATCTTGCACGTGCTCACCGCTTACTACTGGCAAAGCCACATCGCCCTGCACAACACCGCCTGGGCCTGCGCTTTCATTGCCCTCTTCCTCGTTATCGCAACCCTGTGGCGCCGCCTGATAGGAAAGGGGCCGGCCGAATGGGCCGTCGCCAAAGCTATTTCCATCGCCGTTCCTGCCGGAAAGAAGGATTAATCATGCAGCACAAAATTTTCCCTGCCCTGCTCGCCGCCAGCATCGTGGCACTGACTGCCGCCCCGGCCACTGCTCTCGAACACGGCGATCCAGCTACGGACTCCCCGGAGGCCCATACTGTCGCCCAACTCAAGATAGGACGCGTGGGTAGCTTCGGTGATTGTACTGGTACTCTCGTGGCCGCCCAGTGGGTGCTCACCGCCCGCCACTGCCTCGAGTCCGTCAACAACGAGGGCACGCAGGCCCGCATCAATGGCACCACCTACGACGCCGATTCGTGGGCGCTATCCCCGCTTTCCGACGCCGCCCTTCTCCACCTCACCACCCCTGTCACCGATACAAACCCCGCAGAGATTTCCACCCAAGTTCCTGAACCAGGCAAACGCGGCACACTCTACGGCTGGAGCAGTAGCTCTTCTATGGCGCGCCGCGGTCAGCTGCCCCAAGCGGAAATGGAAGTGGCCGAGCTCCTCGGCGGTAGCCCCGCCGAACCTGCTGGCGCGGACGCTGCCGCGAGCGCCGGTGCGGATGCCGATGGCGGAGAAAGCGTTCCCGCGGCCGAGGCCATGCCGGGACTTAAAATGCCGGAGGGTACAGAAAGCGTGCCAGCCAGCGAGGCGATGCCGGGTGGGGCGCCAGATGGCCCGATGCCACTCATTGAAAGCGCCATCCTCGACGTACACTCCACCGGCCGAGCCGGCATGCAGGGTGGTGACTCCGGCGGCCCCTTCTTTGTAGACGGTAAGCTCGCCGGACTCGCCACGGCGGGCACCGCGAACGGGGACCCAGACTTGCCTTCACCTAGTGCGGCTATTACCACGCTGGCCGGCACCAAGGAGTGGATCGAGGGAGTAGTGAGCGGACGCGATAAGGAAGCGATTCTCACCGCGGAAACCACTCCCGAACCGCCGAAAACCCCGCAGACCAGCGCCGACCACGCTTGGTTTTATGCCGGAATAGCAGTGCTAGGTCTTATTGCCGCCGCGGTAGTATCCCGGATTCCTGGCCTGCGGGGTCGCAAGCGCTAGAAAATCTCGATGCGCCCGCCCAGGGACTCGGACTGGCGCAGCTGCGCCACCCAGTTCGGGCCGCCTGGGTGCAGGCGCAGCACCGGGCGGGAAGAAATCTTGATCGGGGAAACCGATTCCTTGCGCGCGCCAGAACGGGCATCGATACGGGTGCGGGCGCGATAACCGGCGTCGGAAAGCTCGGCGATGGAAGGCTCGGGGGAGTCGAGCTTCTCGCGGGCGTCGCGAAGCAAATCCAAGGCCTCGTCCAAAGCCTCCACCAACGCCGGGGCATTGGTTTCGCACATCTGCTGCACTAGCTCCGGGTGCGTACCGGCCACGCGCGTGGCGTCCTTGAAGGAACCGGCAGACAGGGACTGCGCCAAGATTCCGCCGTTATCGCCCACCACGGCGAGAATTTCGGCGAAGACATGCGGCAGGTGGGAAATGCGCGCCACCGCAGCATCGTGGTTAGCTACGCGAATAGGAACCGCCTCCGCGTGCACCATCTGCGTCATGCGTACAACCTCGGTAAAGGTCTCAATCCACTGCTTAGGAATCTTTTCCCCACGCGCCTCGCACTCTGCGGCATAGTCATAAGTAATGCCCCACGCCGCACGGCGGAAGAGGTCCCGCTGGGAGTTATCCCAACCGGACTTGGAGGTGCCCGCCATCGGGTGGCCGCCCACATAGCGCGATTCCATGCCGCGTTCGAGGACCTGCTGGCGTACCGCGGTCTTCACGGAAACCACATCTGTAATGCCGCAGCTAGGCGCGTGCTCCTGGATGGCAACGAGGACCTCGCCCACTGCGGTCATGGGAACAGCAATCACAATGAGCGCGTTTTCCGCTTCCGCGCGGGTCAAAATAGCGGGAAGATCATCGGTGACGTCAAAGCCCTGCTTTACTGCAGTGCGGGCGCCAGAAGTGGAGTGGTTATATCCAAAAACGGGGTGTTTATATCCGGCTAGATCGCGCAGCAGAGAGCCGCCGATGAGGCCGAGGCCAATAATGCAGATAGGGCGTTGAACATCTTGAGAACTCACGGTGACAATTGTGGCACAACACGACTAATCTCACGAGGTATGAGCAACGAAAATTACTCCTTCGCGGTAACCGTCGCCCGCACTGCGGGCCAGTGGCTGGTGCGCAGCTTCAACGATGACTTCGAGGATCCGCAGACCTCCATTAATGCGGTGCGCAGCCTGCGCTCTGAGGGCGCTGCGTTCGCGCTGCTGTGTGTGGAGGATGCCTATTTCATTGCCGTGCGCCCCGTGCCGGGCGGGGTGAAGATGCTCATTTCGGATGCCACCTATGGCGTTGATGATGACTTTGCGGCCGATTTCATGGATATCAACGACCATGAAATCCCGGATGTGGACCCTGAAGAGGCCGACCCTTATGGTGAGGGCGATTTCGATATCTTCGCCGATCTCGGCCTATCCGAGGATCAGGTGGGCTACATCATCGACAATGACGAAGACTGGCCTTCTGATATGTTGCTGCGCATCGCCGGCGAGCTCGGCTTCGGCGATGAACTGGAAGACATCATTGATAACGCCTGAGCCCCTCCTGCGCGCAGAGGCCCGCATGCGCCGCGCCCTGGACGTCGCCAAGTGCACCCCGGCAGGCGATGTGCCGGTGGGTGCGGTGCTTTTTGATGCCGCCGGAAAAGAACTCGCCACCGGAGTAAACCGTCGCGAGCAACGCGCCGATCCCACAGCCCACGCCGAGGTAGAGGCCATCCGGCAAGCAGTGCGCGTCTATGGAGACGGTTGGCGCCTTTCCGGCTGCGAGCTTGTCGTCACCTTGGAGCCTTGCGCCATGTGCGCCGGAGCCTTGCAGGCGGCGCGTGTGGGTTCGGTAGTCTTCGGCGCTTTTGAACCCAAGACCGGCGCGTGCGGCTCGCTAATCGATGTCCTTCGTGCCCCCACTGCGCCCTTTACCCCGCAGGTTCGCGGCGGCGTTCTCGAAGAAGAGTGCGCCGCGTTGCTCAGAAAATTTTTCGACGACCTGCGTTGAAAGTGCGTACACTGGTGCCCATACATTATCCGTCTAATCAAAGGAGTGATTATGGGCGATTTGGAAAACAAGAAGGACGGCCTCGTAGGCAAGGCAAAGGAAGCCTACGGCGAAGCTACCGGCAACGAGGACGTAGCTAACGAGGGCAAGGCCGACCAGGTCACCTCCGAGGCTAAGGACAAGCTGTCCGACGCTGCCGACGGCATCAAGGACAAGGCCAACAAGGTTATCGGCGGCCTGAAGGACGACTAATCCTCGTCCGTATTCCTGCATATCGCTGCGCTGGCACCCCGCTGGCGCAGCGATATTTTGATCAACACTACTTTCACGTCACACAACGCGGTGGCGTGTCCGAGCGGAAGAAGATAATCGCCTGCGAAAGCAACCATTGGCCAGGTCCCAACTGTGGTGCCATAATCACATCGCCAATTCCAGCTTTCTCGGAACCGGCGTCGGGTTTGAGCGGAAAGCAGCAGGTAGAACTACATATGGACAGACATATGGTAAAGCGTATGTCTTACCATATGCCTACACATATGTCCTGCCATACGGCACATACTGTGGGGAGTATATTCACCCGCACGCCCCGCCGTATCTAGGCGTTTTTCAACGCCCGATACACCGTAGGTCGGGTAACTCCGAATTCCCGCGCCAAGGCTGTTTTCGACTCCCCCGCCAATGCACGCCGCTTAATCTCCGCTACCTGTTGCGGGCTAAGCGCGGGTTTGCGGCCTTTGTACTTGCCGGCCTTTTTCGCCAACGCAATCCCCTCCGCCTGCCGCTCGCGGATAATGGCCCGCTCAAACTCCGCAAACGAACCTAAAATGCCCAGCATTAAATCCGCGCGCGGATCCGTGGTGTCTTTCGCAAACGCGAGATTCTCATGCAAGAAAGTAACAGTCACACCTTTGCCGGTGAGTTCATCAACAATACCGCGCAGATCTGTCAGAGAGCGAGCGAGACGATCAATCGATGACACGACGAGTTCGTCACCATCGCGCACATACGCCATACACTCGACAAGCCCAGGGCGGGCAGTCTTAGTGCGGCCGGAAATCTTATCTTCAAAGAACCGATCGATCCTGCCGGAAGCATTGAGTAGTTCTTTCTGGCGCTGATTATTCTGCTCCACCGTCGAAACACGGATATAGCCCACCCGCTGCCCACGCGAACCAGAGCTTTTGGCCATTAGTCTTCGCCCCGCGAGGGCGTAAAGGCAGCATTCTCCTGGGCGATGACCGCATCACGATACGACTCGATTGCGTCCGTAAGGGCGTACAGCTGAATGCCGTCGAGAGCATCAGCGTCAGCAAGCAAGGATTGCACAATCCTGCCCAACGCCTGCTGCCCCGACGAGAGTCCACCATGCAGATCTTTCACCCGCGCCAACGCGGGCACAGAGTCAATATGACTTTCAATATGGAAACCATCAGACGACAACACCACACTCACCACTTTCTGTAAACATAAGGCCTAGACCCTGCTAGACATGTGTAAAACAATTCTAGGAACGGCCCTATTTTACAGCAAACATTCCGCCGCAGGCACGTGTAACAATAGGGTGTACTCTATTGTCTAGGAGTGGTGCCCTTTATTTTGGGAGATTGCTTTTTAAGTGCTCTACGTAGGGGCAACAGTTCTGGAAGAAGAAGCTAGTCTTGAATCTTTCCTTGGTGAAACTGATTGAAGACGCTACCGGCGTAATCTTCGTCGAGTTCGTATTTCTGATCAGGAACTGTGAATGAGTTTCCTATGAGCTCTGGGAAGGTTATTGTTTGTTCTTCTCGGTCTCCGTTGGCAAAATGTTTTAGGGTTGTGTTGGGGTTCAATATGTTGAACAATCCAGTACGCAACGTCGTAAAAGGTTCGACTTTCGGGGCTATTCTCGGTGATTACTGGATTTAAATCGTTGGTAATGAGTTCTGTGGCTTGCCTTAAAAGCTTTCTATCCTTGGCGTTGGAGTAGCAGATATCGCCTTTCGGAGAGGCTCAGAGAGCTTGTAGACGAGGTTGTGGTTGACCCACCCAGCCCTTGTTGCGCAAGTCCAGCAGCAGTTGCCGGTAGCCGTAGCGATGCTTGTTGGCCTCGAAGCTTTCTAGGATTGCTTGCTTTACCGCGGCATGCTTATCCGGCTTACCGAGTCGCTTTTGGTGGGAGAAGAATGTCGCCCGTGGCATACCGTCTGCCGCGAGGAGATACTCCAAGCGGTGTTGCGACTTGAGGATGACGATCGCCTGGCCTTTCAGGCGCGTCCCCGATTTCTCAAGTTCCGCAATTTTTTAGGTAGACATTCTCGGCCCGCAACCGTTCGTTTTCGCGACGCAGTTTGTCTTCTTCAGTAAGCATCTTCGGCTTAGCTGAACCTTTAGGCCTGCCCTTCGACTTCGGCCTTAACGCGTCATCGTCGCCTTTGCGCCATTTTCGTAACCAATATTCGACCACTTGGTCCGACGACGGGCCAAGCTCACGGGCAAGAATCATCTTTGACTCGCTGGTGAGATGTCGTTGGACAACTTCCTTTTGACCTCGAAGGAGTACTGCTGCTTTGAAGGCTTTTCCACAAGGCACAGCTTGCCATGTAACAAGAACTGACGAAACAAAGCACGAACTGGATCAACACCAACACCAACATGATGAGCTGCAGCTCGGTGACCAAAACCCTTCTCAAAAGGGCCACTAAGTCTTCCTGTTGTCCTGCAGACAACCGTGCGCGCATACAACTGCTCCCCACTAGTAGGTAACTGATTTCTCAGTCCGACTAATGGGGATCAGTTCAATTTAGAGGGGGAACTTTTGGTTTCCGTTTGCATCTTAGTTTGGGGAATTAATTATAGAGGGTACCCCCTTACCGCCGATAGCGTCGTCGACTTTATTGAAAGCAAATAAGCGGGTGAGGGGGGGGGCGGAATCAAGCGGTGGATGCGCCACGCTTGAATAGTTCGTTAAGTATTTCACGTGGGGTTGCGCCGCCGAGGATTTGTCGGGGTGTTTCGTTGAGCTCATTTTGCACCCACGCGACAT
>NZ_JAKRDU010000011.1:0-65426 GCF_022347325.1 Corynebacterium nasorum | reverse complement strand
ATGCAACTCAACCGCCGACCCCGCAAAACCCTGGGCTTTCAAACACCAGCCGAGAAAATGGCCGCACTGATAAACTCAACCGAAACATAGGAAGTGTTTCCACGACCACTAGAATCTGCCCAGGGCGAGGCCTTAGCCCAACGCGAGCTGGCACACTCGGTACATCCGCAGGTCACTGGACTGGAGCCGGCAACTGAGTATTTTTATCGCTTCCGCGTGGATGGCAAGGTGAGCCCCGTTGGTCGATTTAAGACTCTGCCCGCACCCGGCGCGAAGGTGGATGATTTCACCTTCACCGTAGCTTCGTGTCAAGCGTGGTATCACGGCTATTTCACCCCGTGGAAGCATATTGCGCAGGAGCCGGATCTGGATATGACCATTTTCGTGGGCGACTATATCTACGAATACGGCATTGTGGAAGGCAATAATTTGTGGCGCCAGGGCGCAAGCGTGCCCGATGTTTTCAAGGCAAAGGTGGAGACTCTGGAGCAATATCGCCTGCGCTACTCGCTCTTCAAGTCTGATGAGCACCTGCGGGCCGCGCATGCGCGCGCCGCGATGGCGATTGTGTGGGATGACCACGAGGTTGAAAACAACTACGCCGGCAATTGGTCCGAGATTGGCACCAAGGCCGAGCACTTCCTCTACCAGCGCGCAGCTGCCTACCGTGCCTTTTATGAGAATCTTCCAGTGGCCCCGCCCGCGCTTCCCGAAGGCCCCAATAACCGCATTTATGATTCCTTCGACGTGGGCACGCTAATGCGTTTCAACCTGGTCGATACCCGCCAATACCGCGAGGAATCCGCGGAGGATGCCAGCATCTTGGGCGCGGAACAAGAGCAGTGGCTCAACGATAGGCTCGCTACCTCCCCGGCACAGTGGAACGTGGTGGTCAATAGCGTGGTCGTCGTACCGATCGCCGATAGCACCGACCAATGGGACGGCTTCCCAACAGCGCGCCGCCGCCTTATCGAATCCCTATCCAAGGTAAGCGATCCCGTTGTCTTCACCGGCGATATCCACCAACACTGCGCTGCCGAGATCCAATCCGAATCCGGCCAGCCCGTCGGCGTGGAATTGGTCGCCACCTCCATTGCTTCCGATGGCGATGGCTTTGCCGGTTCCAAGAGCACCGAGTGGTTGGAAAAGCCATATGTGAAGGCCATGGATAAGCGCCGTGGCTACATCAAAGTGCGCGCTACCGGCGAGCACCTCGATTCCGAATTCGTCGTCGTGCCCTGGATCGAGCGCGATGATACCGCCCCGCGCGAGACTGCTTTCTCCTTCCGTACCAATGCCGGCGAGCACACGCTGCGCTCCCTCTAAACCCCGAAAGGACAATTCATCATGGGACTTTTTAGCTCGCTTTCCTCTTCTTCCTCTCGCCACGGTTCTTCCCGCAAACATTCCTCTGACCAAGGGTCCTCTACCCCAGCTCCTACCGCGAGTGCTGCTCCACCGGCCGTAGCTAACATTCAGGCAGAACCGCAGCTCATGGAAAATTACGTCACTTGGGAGCCTGTTTCCTGGGACGTCGTCTTGGATCACTACCGTGTCATCGGCACCGATCCCAATGGTGTAGACGTGCTGTTGGGCAAGACCATCTTCCCCTTTTTCCACCACTCCCGGCGCGACGTCGCCGGTGAAAAGTGGTCCTACTACGTCAAGGTAGTAGATGCTTCCGGTACCGAGTCCGCTCCTTCTGGCAAGGCAACGTCTACCTCCCTGCCTTCGGTCACTGCTGGCCAAGCGCTAGCCACGATTGGTTCCTTTGATCGAAAAGGCACAGAGTTCCAGTACTCGCCAAAGGACTACAAGAAGATCGTCACTGCGCACCCAGACCAGACGATCACCGTTGGACCGGATGCTACGCCTGCCGACGTCCCTTATCTCCTCCCCGGCCCCGGCGATAAATGGGCCGGCAGCAAGTCCTACACGCTGAAGTGGACGGTGAAATTGGATAAGCCTGCCTCAAAGGCGGCACTGGCATTGTGGCTCATTGATACCACCAAACTCGGCGGTGTTCTCGACGTCACGATTAATGACTTTCATAAACAAATAGAGCTCCCACAGGGCGCAACGCAAGGTTCCCGCCAAGGCGATGCCAGCGGGGAACCGACCCCGCTGCGCCCGGCAGCAATCGAGTTTGATCTCGCCGAAGATTCCCTGAAGGAAGGAGAGAACCAGCTCATCTTCACCCTCCGCGAAGGAGGCTGGCTGGCGTGGGATGCACTGGGGATTTTTGCTGGGTAAGACCACGCAAGCGGTGCTTTGCCTAGAAACGGGAAATTGTTCACCGATTCCTGATGTACGGTAGTAACATCTGCGTTCTTCTAATACCTAGTAAGCAGCAAAGGACGCCGACGTTGAAAGGACTTAGCTTCCGTTATGCCTACACTTTCTGATCGCCTGCACCGAGCCCAGCAGGATTTTAACGCGGTAATTACCGTCATCCCGTTTGATGAGCACGCGGTGGATGAATCGCCCACGCTCATGGGGCAGCCGGTGGCCTTCAAGGACATCGTGGACGTGGCATGCGTAGCTACTACCTGCGGCACCAAGGTCAAAGTTGGGCGCGCACCGGTCAAGGATGCACCAGTAGTGCAGCGTTTGACGGCGAAGGGTGCGCTGCCGGTAGCGAAGGCGAACCTGCAGGAGTTTTCCTATGGCATTTTGGGCGATGCCTCGGCCTACGGTCGCGTTATCAACCCACGCGATCCCGAAATCTGCGGCGGTGGTTCTAGCTCTGGTTCTGCCGCTTTGGTGGCTTGCGGCGCGCTGCAGCTTACGGTGGGCTCTGATAGCGCCGGCTCGGTGCGAGTGCCTGCTGCTTGCCAGGGCGTGCTGGGGTTCAAACCCACCTTCGGCCTCATTCCGGTAGAAGGTGTCTTCCCCTTCGCCCCGAGCTTTGATTGCATTGGATTCTTTGCCTGCTCAATTGACCTCATTGAGCAGGCCTTTATTGCTACCGCAGATGAGAAACCGGCCGCGGCGCAGGATGTTTCTGCTCTTGATGTCACGGCCCTCAAGGCCAAGGGAGAGCGCTTCGCAGATCTTTTGGCGGCGCTAGAGCACTCGGACTTTAAGCTCGCCGAGGGAGTGGACTTGGAAGACACCATCGCCGCCACGGCCGAGCTCTACGAGCCGATGCGCTTGAAAGAGGTCTATGACGTCCACCGGCCGTTGCTGGACCAGCGCGAAAGGTACCAGGATGTCATTTTGCAGCGAGTGCTGGGCGGAGAAAATATCAGCCAAGAAGATTATGACGCGGCTGCACAGGGCGTGAAAGAGCTGCGCAAAAAGGCTCTTGCCCTGCTTGGCGACGCCCCCATTATTCTCACCCCTACCCTCGATTCCGGCCCCCTCAAGTGGTCCGATATCACCCCGGAGAATACCGCGGAATCGGCCGCGAGCCTGCGGCGCTGGACCGAGCCTTTCAATGTGCTTGGATGGCCGGCGATTACGGTGCCGCTGCGCGGCGAAGAGAAAAAAGGCGTGGGTGATGCGGTGCAGGTCGTCGGCAAGCCGGGCGAGGACCTGACCGTGCTGCGCGTTGCCCGCGCTCTGCAGGCCCTGCTCTAGGCCTCGGCCAGTACTGTCTTTTCCTGCGTGCGCGGCCGCCAATAGGCGGCTTCTACGGCGCTAAGCTCCTTGAAATGCGCTGAGGTGAGCTCATCCATTGCGTGGATATAGCCAGGAACCTCCTCGCGCGGCAAGCGCAACCCCATGGTCAGATGCGGGGTCCACCGCGGCCCGCGCCCGTCCGGATTGGCGGCACTGATTTTTCGCGCGGCAGTTTCTAGCTCGTCGGTCGTTTCAAGCAGCCAAGCCACCGTCTGCTTGCGCTTGGTGCCGAAAATGACGTTTCCTACCCGCCGGAAATCTGCCGGCATGACAGGCGGCAGCAGCTGCGCCGCTAAATCCACGACCTCTGGCTGCATGTGCGGTGAAAAGGTCACAGTAGTGTGCGGGCGTTGATGTTGGACGGGAAAGCCGCGCTGGGCAAGGCCGGCAAAGATTTCGCGTACTTGGTCTTCCTGCTTTTGCGGCAGGTAGAGCAAGATATTATCCGGCGATGCTTTACTCACGGCGTGGCGTCCCTTTCTGCGGTCGGGTGCTTCCAGCGTACCGGCGCATTAGATGACAATCCCCTATTGTGCCAACGCAAACGTTTGCCGTTTAATAAGACTCATGAGCACTTCAGAATCATCGCCCCTCATCCTCGCCATCACGGCGTGTCCGACGGGCATCGCGCATACCTATATGGCGGCCGAGAACCTTGAGGCCGCAGCCCAAGAACTGGGCTACCGCATCAAGATTGAAACTCACGGTTCTATCGGCGTCGAAGGAGCCTTTAGCAAGCAAGATATCGAAGACGCCGATGCCATTGTCATTGGCGCCGATACTGTAATTTCCAAAGACCGCTTCCACGGCAAACGCCTCGAGGCCACCGGCGTGGACGAGGCCATCAAACACCCCAAGGAACTCCTGAGTAGGTCCTTGAGCGCTGCGCGCTGGGAAGGCTCCGCAGACAACAAGGAAGAAGAAGCGCCCCGCAAAAATAGTATTGGCCAGACCTTGTACAAAGCACTGATGAACGGCGTCTCGCACATGATCCCGTTCGTGGTTACCGGCGGTTTGCTCATTGCGGTAGCCCTCTCTATCGGTGGCACCCCAACGCCTGAGGGCATGGCGATTCCAGAAGATAGCTTCTGGAACACGGTCAATGAACTCGGCTCTCTGGCGTTTTCACTGATGGTTCCAGTTCTCTCCGGTTACATCGCTGTGGGCATCGCGGACCGACCGGGCCTTGCGCCTGGCCTTATCACCGGCCTCATCGCCACCACCGGATCACTATATGGGTCTGAAACGGGCGCCGGCTTCTTGGGCGGCATTGTCACCGGTATCTTGTCTGGTTATGTGGCCCTGGCCATTAAGAAGATTCCAGTGCACAAATTCATTGCACCGATCTGGCCCATCATTGTCATCCCGATTTTCACCACACTCATCGTGGGCCTTATCTTTATCTTGCTCATTGGCGCACCTGTCTCGGCCGCTTTCGAAACAATGACTGAGTACCTCGCCGGCATGCAGGGATCCTCCGTCATCGTGTTGGGCCTCATCCTTGGCGCCATGATTGCCTTCGACATGGGTGGCCCCTTCAATAAGACAGCCTTCCTCTTTGGCGGCGGCATGATCGCGGCTGGCAACGCGGCGCCGATGGGCATGGCGGCCTGCGCCATTGCTGTGCCACCTCTTGCCGTGGGCGTAGCGACGCTTCTGCGTCGCCGCTGGTTTAACAAAGCGGAAAATGATGCCGGCATCGCGGCATTGTTCATGGGATTCTTCGGCATTACTGAGGGCGCTATTCCGCTCGCTGCCGCACGTCCATTGCAGGTTATTCCCGCCAATGTTGCTGGTGGTGCCGTAGCCGGTGCACTTGCCGGAGCATTTGGCGCGCAAGACCACGTGATGCACGGCGGGCCAATCGTCGCGGCGCTCGGCGCCGTAGACAATGTCGTAGGTTTCTTTATCGCCATGCTCGCCGGCATCGCGGTCTGTGCCGGCCTTATCCTCCTGCTAGTAGGGTTGACGCAGCGCAAGGATAAACCGCTGGTAGCCGTGGACACGATCAGTCTGGATAAGGACTTGGGCTCTTCCAGCGAAGAGGTCATTCGTTCCCTAGTGAAGCTCACCTCTCCGCGAATGTCCGATGCGGAAGCGGTCGCTAGCGCCGCATTGCAGCGCGAATCTACCCGTTCCACCGGTGTGGGACACGGCGTAGCCATTCCTCACGCGCGGTCTGCCGGGGTAAAGGTACCCACCCTTGCCTTCGCCCGCCTACCCCAAGGTGTCACGTGGGCCGAGGGCGAGGACCCAACCACCCTCGCCTTCCTTATCGCCGTTCCCGACGATGCCGGAAAGCAGCATCTCAAGCTATTATCCAAGCTCGCACGCAACATCATGAAGGAAGACTTCCGCGCCCAACTCCACGGAGCACGGAACCGGAAGGAAGCCGCCGACATCATTTCCTCGGCCCTTTCGCCCGCCCCCTCTACTAACAAGGCGGCCGCGACCAGCCAGGCTTAAAAAGCCTTACTTTTGCGAGCGCTCAGCGATTTCTCCGCTGAGCGCTCTTTTATGCCTAAACAGCGCGAAGATACCGCGATTCTGCTGCCCCCCACGGACGGGGCAATGCGCCTAAAAGGCTCCGGCGAGACTATGTGCCGACATGGTGGAATCTCATAAATCTTATGACAACCAGAAACCACAAGGTTCTTCATAGGCTCTAGCAAGAAACTGGCCAGTTTCGCCGGTGGCTGGCTTAAAACTAGACCCATATACCTTAAATCAACCTCATTTCTCCGGGAACCTGAGATATGGATTGGAAATTACCCCCGTGGGGCGAGGCGTTCAACGCCGTCACTGAGGGAATTTAGGGGTTTCCTAGCTCAAATCGAGAAATAACTAAGAAGTAATTAGTTTTCCGGGAAATCATCTTTAGGAATCCTAATAATTGCTGTTCAGTTGGCTTTTACCCCGTGGTAATTGATTAAATTTTAAGTGAAGAGGAACGGAAATTCGCCGTGAACACCCCGCGATTTCCACCCTTGTGATACCCGCTAGGTTCCAGCAGAAAGGCACCGCTTATGTTTACCCCCAAAGTTCACTTCTGCGCCAAGAAGTTCGTCGCTCCTGCACTTGCAGCAGCCGTCGCCCTCGGCGTTGGCGTAGCTCCTGCAGAGGCATCGAGCTCCTTGAGTAGCTTCGGTGGCGTGAACCTTCCGGTACCTTCCGCCAATCTTCCCGTTGCTCCGGCTGCCGCTGCAAAACCGGTCGCTCCAGCTTCCAGCCGCGTCCAGAACATCATCAACTACACCAACGACTACCGCAAGGCACACGGCTTGCGCCCGGTTCGCGCCAACGGTGCGCTCAATGGCCTAGCCCAGGATTGGGCCAATCAGCTGGTTCGCGCCGATAAGCTCAGCCACCGCCCGCAGCACTGGAACTACTACCCAGCCAATATCCCGGCCGGCGGTGAGAACGTGCTGCAGGCATGGAGCGACTACTCCGATGCGCTGCTAGTAAAGCTCTGGTACGAGTCCCCGGGCCACCGCAAGATCATGCTGGACCCACGCGCCAAGACCATCGGCGTTGGCGTTGCCATCAACTCTGAAGGCAAGCTCTACGCCGTCCAGAACTACGGACGCTAAAGATTTATAAAGCTAGGGCCTAGGAACTCTTGGACTCTAGCGAGCTATGCCGCCCCGTCTCGGATCCCTTCTCCGAGACGGGGCGGTTTCCCGTATACGGGTGGGGGTGTACACGCGGGTAGTGCAAACGTAATCAGCTTCACAAATGTCAGTGTCGAGGGTTACACTTAAGCCCATTCGAATTGTTCAACAATCTTAAGGACGGTGTTGAATGTCCGCGCTCCATATCGATCTCAATGCGGATTTGGGAGAGACCACTGCAGGCAACCCGGTCGCAGATGACGCGGCGATGCTGGAGATGGTGTCCTCAGCAAACGTGGCCACCGGGTTCCATGCGGGTGACCCACACTCTATTGCTGGCACACTGAAGGCAGCCGCAGAGGCCGGCGTGACCGTAGGCGCGCACGTGGGTTATAACGACGCCGCAGGCTTCGGTCGCCGCTTTATTGATTACAACCCGAACGAACTCGCCGATGAGGTGACTTATCAAATCGGTGCACTTGATGCTTTGGCTCGCGCCAATGGCACTAAGGTCTCCTACGTAAAGCCACACGGTGCGATGTATAACGCGATCGTGAAGGATAAGGCACAGGCAGAGGGCGTCATCAAGGGCATCAAGGCCTTTGGTGACTTGCCGGTAATGTTGCTGCCTGGGGGCGTAGCAGTGGACGTCGCCAAGCAAAGCGGGCTCACCGTCATCCGTGAGGCTTTTGCGGACCGCAATTACAACCCCGATGGCACGCTCGTCTCACGCAAGGAAGCCAATGCGGTGCTGGATAGCGCCGATGAGGTGGTACAGCGAGTGCTCGAGGTAGCACAAACCGGTTCGATTACCGCCGTGGATGGCACGAAGCTCGAGGTAGATGCGCAATCCGTATGTACCCACGGTGATTCCCCCGGCGCGGTGAAGCTGCTACGCGGCGTAGTGGAGCGCTTGCGGGCTGAGGGTATCGAGATTCGGAGCTTCATCTAATGCACATTAATTTTGTGGGCACTCGCGCATTGCTCATTGACTTGGAGGGATTAAACCAAGTCATGGACTGGCACGCTGCGCTGTCTGCCAAGCCTTTGAAGAATCAGGTGGACTGCATTGCGGCCGCCACTACCCTGCTGCTGACCTTTGAGGCACCCGATTCGGCGCGCGATGCGGCGGAATTTTTGCAACACTTTTCCCCTGCCACAGCCGCGACCGCAGAGGCGCGCACGGTAGAAATCGATGTGCTCTATGACGGAAAAGATGTCGATGAGGCTGCAGACCTACTTGGCCTCTCGCGCGAGGCACTCATCAACTGGCATACCTCCACCGAGTGGACTGCCGCCTTCGGTGGCTTTGCCCCAGGGTTTACGTACTGCGCGCCTTCGGATCCGTCCTTGGCCCGCGCCGTGCCGCGCCGCTCCAGCCCCCGTACCGCAGTACCGGCCGGTGCCGTAGGCATTGCAGGCGAGTTTTCCGCGGTTTACCCACGCGTCTCCCCAGGTGGCTGGCAGCTGCTGGGCACCACCAATACGCCGATGTGGGATTCCAATGCCAACCCGCCAGCCTTGGTGCAGCCGGGCGACCGCGTGCGCTACCGCAGCGTGGATAAGCTACCGGAGCTCGTCGATCACTCTGCGCGCTCTAAACGCGCTCCTGCCCGCCTGCCGCGCATGGAGGTAATCGATGCCGGCCTACTCACTCTCTACCAAGACTTGGGGCGCCCAGGCGTGGGCGACCTCGGCGTGACCCCATCGGGTGCTGCGGACCGCGCCGCCGCCGCGACCGCCAATGTGGCCGTGGGCAACCCGCGCGGAGCAACCGTGCTGGAAAATATTGGCGGCATTAAGCTCCACGCGCTCACCGATACCGTCATTTGCGTCACCGGTGCGACCGCCCGTGTCCGCCTTGGTGAGATGCCGGTTCACCTCGCCCGTCCTGTCCTGGTCACGGCCGGGCAAACCGTCACGGTGGATCCCGCAACGGTAGGCATGCGCAACTACGTCGCTATTCGCGGCGGCATCATCGCCGAATCCGAGCTTGGCTCCGCAGCCACCGACGTCCTGTCGGGCCTCGGCCCAGACCCCGTCACCACCGGCGATGTCATCGGTGTGCTGCCGCGTTCTACCGGCATGACCGATGCCCAGCTTTCCAACCCACTACGAGTACGCGAAAGCTCCGATGGCAAGACCCGCGCTACCTTGCGCTGCGTGCTCGGTCCCCGCGATGACTGGTTTGGCGATAATGTCTCCGCCTTCCTGGATGCTGAATGGACCGTCACCTCAGATTCCAACCGCGTGGGCCTGCGCCTCGATGGCGATGAGCCGATTGAGCGCGTTAAAGACGGCGAACTTCCGTCCGAGGGCATGGTCGCCGGATCCATCCAAATCCCGCCCAATGGCAAACCCGTAGTCTTCCTGCGCGATCACGCTGTGACCGGTGGCTACCCCGTCATCGCCACCGTTTTGGAAGAAGATATTGATATTGCCGCGCAGCTGCCGCCCGGCGCACGCGTGAATTTTGAACTCGTAGCACCTCAAGCCTTGAACACTGGAGATAAAAATGCAGATTAAAACCGTCCTCATTGCTAACCGCGGCGAAATTGCCGTGCGTATCGCCCGCGTCGCCCGCGACCTAGGCATTAAGTCCATCGCCATTTACTCCGAAGCAGATGCGGGTGCTTTGCATACCCAGGTAGCAGATGAAGCTTATGCGCTGCCGGGCAATACGGCTGCCGATACCTACATGAACGTACCCGCGCTGCTTGATATCGCGGTGCGTGCCGGTGCAGATGCTATTCACCCAGGCTATGGCTTTTTGTCCGAAAACGCCGACTTTGCCCGCACGGTGACTGAAGCCGGAATGATTTGGATTGGCCCTTCGCCCGAGCATATTGAGTTACTCGGTGACAAGATTGCTGCCCGCCGCGTGGCCGAAGAGGTCGGCGCACCACTGGCACCTGGTACTTCTGATCCCATCGATGATTGGCAAGAAGCCCGCACCTTTGCCGAAGAGCACGGTCTGCCCATTGCCATCAAGGCCGCTTATGGCGGCGGCGGACGCGGCTTGAAGGTCGTAGACAATATGGAAGAAATCGAGGGCGCGTTCAACTCCGCTGGCCGCGAGGCCATGGAGGCTTTCGGCCGCGCGGAGTGCTACGTAGAAAAGTTCCTCACCCACCCGCGCCACGTCGAGGCCCAGGTGCTGGCCGATACGCACGGCAATGTGCGCGTGCTCGGCACCCGCGATTGCTCCACCCAGCGCCGCTTCCAAAAACTCATTGAGGAAGCCCCAGCACCCGCGCTTTCCGACGCCCAACGCAACGGCATCATCGAAGGCGCCCGCTCCATTTGCGCCAAGGTGGGCTATGTCGGTGCCGGCACTGTCGAGTACATCGTCTCCGAAGACGGCACCATATCCTTCCTCGAGGTCAATACCCGTGTGCAGGTCGAGCACCCCGTTACCGAGGCGGTCACCGGTACCGATATCATCGCTGAGCAATTCCGCATCGCGGCCGGCGAGCCGCTGTCCTTCGATGAGGATCCACAATCCCACGGCCATGCTTTTGAGTTCCGCATCAACGCCGAAGACATCCTCAATGGCTTCGCTCCGTGCCCTGGCACCATTGTCTCCTTCGAGCCGCCGACCGGCCCGGGCATCCGCGTTGATTCCGCGGTACGCTCTGGCTCCATCATCCCGCCCTACTATGATTCGCTGATTGCCAAGCTGGTGGTATGGGGCCCGACCCGCGAGATCGCCTTGGCCCGCGCCCGCTTTGCCCTGCGCGAATTCACCGTCACCGGCGTGCGCACCGTGCTGCCGTTCCACCGCGACATGATGGATGAGCCCGCGCTCATCGGTACCGCTGCTCCGGCAGAGGATGCCGCTGCCGCGGGGGCTTCCGAGATTGGTGTCTTTACTGACTGGGTTGACCACAACTACCGCCCATCTGCCGCCAACCAGGTGGAAAAGGTCGAAGCCATCTACACCCAGCGTCGCAATGTTGCCGTGGAGATCGATGGCAAGCTGGTCAACGTTGGCGTTCCAGTAGATTTCCTTGCCGCACCGGGCGCCGCCTCGGCCGGCGGCTCTGCATCCACGGCACCATCTTCGGCTGGTGCGCAGTCCACCGATGACAACGCAGTCACCTCCCCATTCGAGGCCAACCTTGTGGCGTGGAACGTCGCGGACGGCGATACCGTAGCCGAAGGCGATGCCATCGCCACCGTAGAGGCCATGAAGATGGAATCTGCTATTAAGGCGCCGCGCGGCGGCACCATCAAGCTCTTGGCTGCTGAGGGAGACCGTCTGGATTCCTCGAAGGTTATTGCGACCATCGATTAATGCTCGTGTAGGGGTTGTACACCTCATATTCAATGTGAGGTGCACAACTTTTTAGTACAGTTGTGAGCATGCTTTCCCAGTCTGTCGCCTCCGCGTTGCGCGAAGCCATTTCCGCAGGCGAATTCCAGCCCGGCGAGCGCCTCAGCGAGGTCAAGGCAGCCGAACGCTTCAACTGCTCGCGCAATACCCTGCGTGAGTCCTTCACGAGGCTCGCCGCGGAGCGCATTGTCGAGCGCATCCCCAACCGGGGTGTCTTCCTCGCAATGCCAGATGCAGACTATATCCGTGATCTCTTCGCCGCCCGCGCAGCCATCGAACCGGCGGCGGTGCGTTGGGGCGCTTTTGCCGACGCCCCCTCACTCGTCACCCTCACTTCCTCTGCCTTCGACTACGCGGCGCGCGGCGAGCACCAGGAAGTCTCCGCCATCAATCAGCGCTTCCACCGCACGCTGGTGGCCGCGCTAGGCTCCCCCACCCTGAATGAGCAGATGGATAATCTACTCGCCCGCATGCGGCTTACCTTCCTCTTGGCCATCCCGCGCTACCCGCAACTACATGCGGACCATATTCAAGGAAATATCACCTTGGCCACGCTCATCGCAGATGGAAAACGGGATGAGGCTGCCACGCTTACGTATGACAGCCTCATGAATACGTGCGGCAAGATCCTCGCCGTGCTCGAGGATTAAGGAATGAGAAAATCTTGATCGCGGGCATTTGTCACTAACATTTGCCCCGGCGCGTGCGTGATAGCCAGGCGCGGCTTGGATTCCATCACGATGGCTTGTGGGGTGACACCACAGGCCCAAAAGACCGGTAGGCAGCCGTCTGTTACTTCTACCGGCTCGCCAAAGTCTGGACACGAGAGATCCGCAATGCCGATGGCCGCTGGGTCACCTACGTGCACTGGGGCGCCATGAACCGAGGGGTAGCGGGAGGTAATGCGCACGGCATCGGAGACTTGTGCGGCCGGGATAGGCCGCATGGACACCACCATGGGACCGGAAAAGACCCCGGCCGGGGTGGTAGGAATCGAGGTCTTGAACATCGGCACATTGCGCTGCTGGGCAATGTGCGCGACCTCTATGCCGTTATCCTGCAGGGCAGTTTCAAAGGTAAAGGAGCAGCCGATAAGGAAGCTGACCATGTCTGGGGTGTAGTACGAGGTGGCGTCGCCAAGCGTGGCACTGTGCTCACCGTTTTCAAAGACGCGGTAGGCGGGGATATCGGTGCGGATATCTCCACCTGGAAGTAGCTCGGAGGTGTACTGCCCCGCCTCTAGCACGCCCACAATTGGGCACGGCTTGGGGTTGCGCTGGGCAAAAAGCAAGAAATCGAAGGCGTATTCCTGCGGCACCGCCAGCAGATTAGCCTGCATAAAGCCACGGGCATGGCCAGCGGTGGTGGCCATTTCATGGGTGCGCGCATACTCGCGCACCTGCTCCGGGGTCCGCATTAAGCCCATAGTTCGGTGATGCCGGAAAAGGCCTTGAAACCAATAAAGATGGTCAGTACCCACGCCAAGGCGCCAATGACCAGAAGCCACTTGGGGTACTTATAACCATGCAAAAGGTCGCGGCGGCGCCAGGCCACCCACATCACGAGGGCAAAGCCAATGGGCAGGATAAGGCCGTTGATGGCACCAGCGAAGATGAGCAGCTTCTGCGGAGCGGAGTTAATGGCCACGAAGACC
Organism: Corynebacterium nasorum; assembly: GCF_022347325.1. Taxonomy (NCBI): domain Bacteria; kingdom Bacillati; phylum Actinomycetota; class Actinomycetes; order Mycobacteriales; family Corynebacteriaceae; genus Corynebacterium; species Corynebacterium nasorum. The sequence goes on along the minus strand of NZ_JAKRDU010000011.1, from coordinate 52,201 downwards.
ACCGTGCACACCACAATGAAGACTATGGTGAGGATATTACGGGTGCGCGTCGAGGTCTCCTGGGAGGTCACAAAGGACACCGAGGTATAGGCCGCACCGATAACGGAGGACAAACCGGCAGCGAAGAGGACTACGCCGAAGGCACGCAGGCCGAACTCGCCAGCGGCATGGTAGAACGCATCGGCCGCGGTGTTGTCATCGGAAAGCGCCACCCCAGTGGCTACCACGCCGAGCACCGCCAAGAAGAGGAGCATGCGCATGATGCCGGTTACCACGATGCCGCTGACCGAGGTATAGGTAATGTTCTTGACGTTTTCCACGCCGGTGTGGCCAGAATCAATGAGTCGGTGCGCGCCGGCAAAAGTGATATAGCCGCCCACGGTGCCACCGATGATGGTGGTAATGACGAAGAAGTCAATCTCGCCTGGCGCGACGGTATTCTTTAGTGCCTCGCCCACCGGTGGTTGGCTGACCACCGCGACGTAGAGCATGAGCAGGATCATGACCGCACCGAGGACGGCAACAAGGCGGTCAAGTGCCATGCCGGCTTTGCGGGAGAGGAAGATAAAGACGGCGATAGCTGCGGCGATGACGCCGCCGATGCGCGCATCGATGCCCAGCATCGCGTTGATACCGAGGCCCGAACCGGCGATATTGCCAATATTGAAGACCGCGCCGCCGATAAAAACGAATACGGCGAGGACCCAGCCCAGGCCGGGGAGAACGGTATTACCCAAGGTATTTGCGCGCATGCCGCTTACACACAGCACTCGCCACACATTGAGCTGGATGGCAATGTCAACGAGGATGGACAGCATAATCGCAAACGCGAAAGAAGCCCCCATCTGCACGGTAAAGACCGAGGTCTGGGTCAAAAATCCCGGACCGATGGCGGAGGTGGCCATGAGGAACATGGCACCGGCCATGGCGCCGAGGCCCTTTGGCGGGGTCTTGTCCTCCGCCCGCGCCGGAGTGGCGTGTGATGTCTCAGCACTCACTAGATTTTACCTTTCGTGATGCAGGTCGCATTAAATTTGTGATGCGCATCATCTTAAGGGTTGCTATGCCTTTTGTTCAACAACTTTTATGCTTTGTGGGGTGGCGCGGGGGTGATCTAGGCTACTTTCCTGCCGCGTTTTCCCAAGTGGCTAGCAATTATCCGCAATGCCTCGTCCGACGCTTTCACCTCGCTGGAACCAAAGCGCAGCACCACGTATCCGCGGTTTTCTAGCGCTCGCTGCCTTTTTATCTGCTGCTTGACCACGTGGACGGGCTCCTTGCCGTAGGTACCGTCATATTTGGCATCGCCATCGACCTCGACCACCAGCCAGCCATCGAGACAGAGATCCGCCCGATACTTCCCGAGCAGCGGTTTCTGCGGCTCAATTTTCACCTGCGGGAAACGCTCGATAATGAGGGCTCGCAGATAGGACTCATAGGGCGATTCCGATCCGCCATACGCGTGCTCGATAACCTTACGCATGGCTGCTTGTCCCCTAGTGCGCTGCATTCTTGCCAGTTCTTCGCGCAAGTCATAGGTGGTGACGCCGTGTTGCCTGAGAGCAGAATCGGTAGCTACCAGGCCATCTGGGAAGCCGTGTAGCCGGGCGATTTCGAGGCAGGTGCGGGCGGGATGCGTGGTGCGCACACCTGCTACCGTCACCGTGGATTCCTGGAGGGACTTTACCCGGCGGTACCGATAGCCCTTCGCGGTGAGCCTGCGTGGGGGAACGCTTCCCGAAGGCACCGCTAACTCCACCTCCTCCCCTTTCCTGGAAATTACCCACATTCCCCACAGCCGCGCGGCCGATTTACTGATGAGGACGGCGCGGTGGGTGCTCCACCCGGCAGCGACTACTTTGGCGAATTGTTGTTTATGGCGCACCCATTGCCTCCAGGTGGCCGTGGGAACGGCGACCCAGGGCGCTATCTGGGTGAGCTCACCGCACTGGAGGGCTAAGTGGTGCGGACTTTCGGCTCCGGCGTAACGAAGGTTGATGAAGTGATCTGTAATCATGGTTTCATCTTCACTGCTGGAGGGGCGGAGCACGCGTTATGGGGCTCAGGAAGGTGAACTTCCGAGAACCTTCAGTGAGAGGCGGAACTTTAGGTCCAAGGTAATCGGGCCGAATTGAGAGCGTTGAGGCTGAGTTGAGGGCGGGTTGTGCTCAGATCGGCTCGATCACATTCGACCTAAGGGGAAGTAGTTCAATGCGGTGGTGTGCGGGGATAATTCAGCAGCGCGGTTAACCGTGCTTTACTAGAGATAATGGAACCCATCGAGCTCTCAGAACTTACCGGTACGCAATCGCGCACCTACGGTACCCGCAAGATCACCTCGGACATGGTCTCGGCACCAATCCATGTTGCGGTCGCGCTCTGGGACGAGCGTTGGGATTCCGCCCCCAACGGCACCATCGAAGGCTGGGTCATCGCGGTCAATACTAAGCAGACGCGTTTTGTGCGCCGCGGCCAGACTAAGAAGGGCGATATCGTCGATATCGCCGTACGGGAGGTCAAACGCGCACTCAAGGGACTCGACGGACGGGTGTGGATTGTCACTGGTCGCAGGCAGAATGCGTTGCGAGCGGCACTCACGGCAGACGGTTTCACGGTGACGGGAAGCTTTGCGGAAGAAAATAGGGCTTCGAAGAGCGCGAGCTCCGTGCGCCGAAAACAAGCCGGCCTTACTGCACGGAAGGCGCGCAAGATGGGTGAGGCACCGAAAAAGAAGCAAGCGACACAGGTAGAGACGCCGAAAGCACACTGGTGGCCGAACTTCTCGCGCGCCTCCTCATGGTCCAAGGGCGACGTGGTTCGCATAGCCACCGACGCTTCCTCGGATACCGTATTCAAGGGGTCGATGTGCTTCGTTGCGGGCAACGGCGACTACCGGTTACGAACTCGAGAAACCAAGGCGAGCACGGATGAGCTCGAGCTCGAAGCACTGACGCTCGCGCTGAAATACCTGCTCAAGGTGGGTGCGCGCAAGGCGGTTATTGAGTCCGATTCCGTAGCCGCTTTGGAGGCGGTCGAGCAGATTGTGCATAAGCGCGGCTCTAAAGCATCGCGGCCGGGGCGCACGTGGCGAGGGGTGTCTTCGGGTGCGCGGTCCCGATTCCAGCAAGCTTGGGGCGATATCCAAGGCCAATGCGAGGTCGACATTCGCCGTGTACTTGGGCATGCGGGTGATCCGCTGAATCGGGCGGCCGACCAGATTGCGTACATGGGGTTGCGCGCGATTGCGCATCCGATGAAGCAGTCTCGCGAGACTCTGCGCGAGGGGATCCAGAAAGCTCTCTTGGCGTTGTGACCCGAACGCTTAGGGCTTTGGGGTTGATCTGATCAAGCCGAATTGAGGGAATTAAGGCCGATCTGAGGCGGCCCGGCCTTCAGATCAGCCTGATCAGTATGGACCCAACGACAAGAGGCGCGCTGGGAGGGTCGCGGCTAAGCCGAGCCGGGCCGCGGAGTCAGACCAAGCGCCTGGCGCCTTCACCCGGACGCGCAACCAAGAAGGTAGGTTCCGGAAAGCCGCGCGAAACCGCAGCATCATAAATGGCTTGGGCGGTGGACTCGACGGAGGAGTGCGGGATGAGCGCGATAACCGCGCCGCCGAAACCACCACCGGTCATGCGAGCGCCCAGCTCGCCGGCCGCGGTAAAAGCGGAGTCGAGCTCCGGAGTGGTGACCTCATAAAGGTCGCGCAGAGAGATGTGGCTCTCGCGCATAAGACGCCGGAATGTATCTAGATCGGAAGATGCCAGCGCGGTAGCGGCATCTAGGGTCCGGTTGGTTTCTTCCACCACGTGGTGCACGCGGCGGCGATAGAGTTCCGCTTCGGCGGGATTGACGGTGGCGGCAAAGTCCACGGCATTCGAGATCTCGCGGATGGAGCAACCGGCGGCAGATTGGACGGCGTCGATGATGCCGCGGCGGGAGGCGTATTGGCCGTCGGAAAGCGTGTGCGGGGCATTGGTGTCCGCGATGAGCAGCACCATGTCTTGGGCCTCGATATTGAAAGGCACGCGCTCGACGGCGCCAGTGGAAAAGTCCAAAAAGAGGGCCTTGCCGCGCTGGCCAAAGAGACTGGCGTTTTGGTCCAATCCACCGGTAGAGGCGCCGACCACCTCGTTTTCGGCGCGAATGCAGGCTTGCGCCAGCTGGCTGCGGGCAGCGTCATCGGGAGAATGCCCGTGCGCGAGCTCATACGCGGCCACGGCCGTGGAGCACTCGAGGGCGGCAGAGCTAGACAGGCCAGAGCCGACGGGGACATCGGAGACGATGGCGATATCAAGGCCCGTGCATGACAGCGTGCCCGCCGCGGTAGCGGCCCACACGGTGCCAGCAACGTAGCCGGACCAATCGGCGGGGTGGCCCGGACGAACATCGGCGAGCGGCACCTCCGCATGGGCGATGGAGCCGTCGAACTCGGAAGCTATGCGGATAAGCCCATCGCTGCGAGGCGCGACAGCAACGGCGGTATTTTGCTCCAGCGCAAAGGGAATGGAGGCGCCGCCAGCGTAATCGATATGCTCGCCGATGAGGTTCACGCGGCCGGGAGCGGCCCACACGCCGGCGGGCTCGGGCGAATCCGGGAAGGCAGAGGCGAAGAGGGCGCGCGCAGCGGCAGCGAGCTCCTCATCGGTACGGGTCTCAATCCAGTTAAGCATCCCAGATCTCCTTGAACCGGGCGGCAATGCGCTCCGGGGTGGTGTCATTAATCCACACCGCCTGCGAAGACTCGGAGCCGGCGAGGTACTTCATGCGGCCGGGCGATCGCATAAGCGAAAAGAGCTGCAGGTGCATGCGGATGCCTGGGCGCAGTGCCTTGTCCACCGGTGCCTGGGTCCAGCCGGCGATATAGGGGGTCTTGTCCACGCCATCAAAGAAGCGATCCACCGCGGAGTACAGCTTCTTAAGCAAGGGCGCGAGGTCGGCACGTTGGGCGTCGCTAAGCGCGGCGAAGTCAGGGATGTGTTCATTGGGCAAGACCATAGCTTCCAACGGCCATTTGGCGGCGGCGGGGACGAAGACGGTGAAGTGCTCGGTCTCAGCAATGATGCGGGTGCCGGCGGCGCGCTCACGATCGAGGAGATCCTGAAAAAGGTCACCGTCGTAGGCTCGGGCGGAATCCACGATGGAGCGCAGGCGCGGCGAGAGGAATGGATAGGAATAAATCTGGCCGTGCGGGTGCTGGAGGGTCACGCCGATTTCTTCACCACGGTTTTCGAAGGGGAAAACCTGCTGCACACCGTCAATCTGGGACAACGCGGCGGTGCGGTGAGCCCAAGCCTCAATAACGGTGCGAATGCGGGATTCGGGCAAATCCTTAAAAGAAAGGGCGGGATCCTCGGTAAAACAGACCACCTCACAGCGGGCGCGCGCAGGAAGGCGCGGCACCATGCCAAGCAGGTTATCCTCCTCGGGGTGCTCGATGTCGGCCGCGGTAGCAAAAGACGGGAAGCGGTTTTCAAAGACCACCACGTCATAGCTAGGGCTGGGGATCTCCGTGGGCAGCTGGCCTTCGCGCGTGGGCGCTAGCGGGTTCTCATTGGCCGGTGGCAGGAAGGTTCGGTTCATACGGTGGGCGGCAAAGGCCACCCAGTCTCCTGTCAGGGGATCCCGGCGCATCTCAGAAGCAGGGGCGACGGTAGGGATATCGCGGGAATCAACGAGCACGCGATCAGGGTGGGGTTGGTCGTCGAAGTAGAGGATTTCGCGGCCGTCGGCAAGCGTGGCGGAGGTAATCTCAACCATTAGTCTTCTCCTGGGATGGTGATGGGCTTCAGGCGTGCCCACAGCACAAAGGCGGCGGCCACGGCCAGCAAAGCAAGGCTTGCCCATAGGTTATCGCTGACGTTTTTGGCCTGCCCGGTATCTGGGTTAATGCCTGGGTCAAGGAAGAAATAGCAGCCGAGCAAGATGAGGCCGTAGAGGCCGAGGAGTGCGGCGATGACGTTGCGCAGGTCGAATGCGCCCGCGCGCTTTTTCTCAGACATGTTGGGCTCCTTAGGCAAAGATGACGTTGAGTGCTACGGCCATAACTAGGCAGATAATGCCCAGCGGGACGGTCTGTTGGTACCACGGCAAGGACTTTTCGGTGTAGTCCTCAAAGTGGTCCTTGGGGGTTACGGAGGAAACGAAGCCGACCAGCTCGGCATCCGGCTTGGGCTGGGTAAACAAGGTAACCACGATGGAGACCACGATATCCACGGCGAAGGCCACGCCGGCCGCGACGAAGGCGGTGCCCTGGCCTGGAAGATTAATCATGTCCGTGAAAGAAGCGACGTACCAGAAAACGATGGCGGAACCAGTACCGGCCACCAGTCCGGACCAACCAGCGTGCGGGGTCATGCGCTTCCAGAACATACCCAAGATGAAGGTGGCAAAGAGCGGCGCATTAAAGAAGCCAAACAGGGTCTGCAGGTAGTCCATGATATTGCCAAAGTTCTGTGCCAAAAGCGCGGTGAAGATGGCAATAGCGGTGGCGATAACCGTAGCGATGCGGCCGAACTTCAAGTAGTAGTCATCCTCGCGGTCCTTGACCACGTAGGTCTGCCAGATGTCATAGGAAATGACGGTATTAAAAGCCGAGATATTTGCCGCCATGCCGGCCATGAACGACGCCAAGAGACCGGCAATTGCCACACCCAATAGGCCATTGGGTAGCAGGTCGCGCATGAGCAGCAGGATGGCGTCGTTCGGCTCGGCGCGCTCCTCCATCAAGTCAGCCACGGACACGGAAGCAACCATGCCCGGAATAACCACCAGGAAAGGTACGAACATCTTGGGGAAGGCACCGATAATCGGGGTCTTGCGGGCCGCGGAAATAGAATCCGAGGCCATGGCGCGCTGGACTTCTACGAAGTTGGTGGTCCAGTAGCCGAAGGAGAGCACGAAGCCTAGGCCTAGGACGATGCCGATGACAGACCACACCGGGTTTTCGAAGCCGGAGATGTCCGTGCCCGGCCAGGTGTGGAAGTGAGAGTCATTGGCCACGGCGTCTTTTAACCCGCTCCAGCCGCCCACGCGGTTCAACCCAATAATGGTTAGTGGGGCAAGCGCGGCGATGATAACGAAGAACTGCAGCACCTCGTTATAGATGGCGGCCGAAAGGCCCCCCAAGGTGATATAGGACAGCACAATAAACCCGGCGACCAAGAGCGATACCCACATCTGCCAGCCCAATAGGGCCTCTACGATGGTGGCCAGCAGGTACAGGTTCACACCTGCAATGAGCAGCTGGGCTACGGCAAAGGAAATCGCGTTGACCAAGTGCGCGGCATTGCCAAAACGTTTGCGCATAAATTCCGGCACCGAGCGGACCTTGGAGCCGTAGTAGAACGGCATCATCACAATGCCCAAAAAGACCATGGCGGGGATGGCACCGATCCAGAAGTAGTGCATGGTTTGGAAGCCATACTCCACACCATTGGCGGACATACCGATGATTTCTACCGCGCCTAGGTTGGCCGAGACGAAGGCCAGTCCGGTCACCCAGGCGGGCAATCCTCGACCGGAGAGGAAGAAGTCGATGGAACTAGACACCCTGGCCTTGGCGGCCCAGCCGATACCTAGAACGAAGAGGAAGTAGATGGCTACCAATAAGTAATCCACCCAAGAGGCATCGAGCCTCAATACGGATTCAGCAGTCTCCATGGCTGACCTTTCTAGTTATTATTTTCTGCTGCCAGCAGCAGCGTATAAGTCTGCGAATTTTGAGCACTCAAGCGCGCGAGGTCTTCCCCGCTACGCAGCGCATTCGGCGGCGCGCTCATGGGCTCTACCGCAAGCGCCTTGCCTGGGCCTTGTTCCCGCGGGAAGTCGGCCGGGGTAAACATCTGCACCCAATTCAGGCCCTCGCCCATCTCCAGCCGCACGCCTTTTCCACCGGCTGTATATATGGCCGTCAGCGGCCCTTCACCGTGGAAGCAATCGTCCCAATCCACCTCGGCGATGGTTTGGTTGACAATGCGCACCTGCTCCGTCTTACCCGTGGGCAGGTTGCGCGCGTCTAGCACGTGGCGCTTGCCGACGTCCACGCTCAGCACCGCTTCCTCCGCCCCAGCTCCCTGAGGGGAGAGGTAGAGGTGGAGCCCATAGGCGAAAGGAACCTCGCCGGGGTCCGCGGTGCGGGCGGTGAGCTGGTGGTGCAATCCTTGCTCATCGAGAGCATAGGTAGCCTCCAGCTGAATGGCCCATGGCCAACCGTGCCGCGGCTCAATGTCAAAAGCGAGGATCACTCGGCTTTCTGTGCGTTCTTTTACCCGCCACCAGTCCACCGCGAAGCCGTGGATGGCGTTATTGCGCTCCGGCTCCGTAATTTCTAGCTGGTGGGCGCTCCCCTGCCATTCAAACCAGCCATCTTCGGTGCGATTGGGCCACGGCGCCAGCACCACCCCGGCCATGAGCGGTGGTTTACCGTCGTAGCTTTCCACCAAAGGCGCACCGCGATAGGTCAGCGCCTTGATTGCACCGCCGAACAGAGCAATCTCGGCCGCGTAATCGCCATGAGAAATGGCGACGCTGGGGTATTCAGCGTCAGAGCCAGCCGCTCCTCCACTGGTCATAACAAAGACCTTTCTGGCTATAACTTTCGTTGGATTTAGCCTAGGAGCACGGCAAAGCGCCGGTCAATCGTTTGCATAATAAGGAGCGTATATCTACCGTTTCACCAGCTCACCGCCATGGAGTTAACCTGCAGTTAACCTCTTTCGGGGGTTGAGGACACCTGGAAGGGACTCAACAGCCCCCCCAACTAAGCAGCAGTGCTATCTACACACCCGCCGCCACGCTATTCGCGCTGCGGAGTGCGGGGTAGCTAGAACTTCACGCAGATAGTTACGCGGCATTAACCGCCACGGGGTGCGCGCGGGATGCACGCGCACAGCAATACCTAGGTGCCGGGCCCACAGCGTTGTGCGCAGGACATGAAAATCATTGGTCACCACCTGCAAAACGGCGTGCGGGGCCAAGCGGTGTGCATTTTCCAGGTTCTCATTGGTACTCGTGGCGTCTGGCTCCACCACTACTCGCTCAGCAGGTACGCCGCGCTCAATAAGATAAGTGGCCATCGGACCTGCCTCGCCGCGACCAGAGACAATAATCTGCTGGCCATGATAAAGGGCCAGCGCTTTAGCCAGACGCGAACGCAACATAGCGCCGGGATAGCCGTGGGTTACGCGGGAACCCAACACGAGGAGCGGGTCAGACATGGATACCAGCATAGACTCGCCACACCTTGACAGAAAGATAGAAAAGGCCTTAGGTTTAACTCGAGCATGCAATCGATTGCATCCCGTAGGGCCAGACGATGGCTCATACGCCTTAAAACCCAAGGAGGTCAGCATGGCCGGAACCACCCTTAAAGACGTGGCCGCTGCTGCTGGAGTATCCATTTCTACCGCGTCCCGCTCACTCTCGGGCAACCCTGCTATCTCTGAATCCACGCGCCAACGCGTCAAGGACACGGCCGTCAAGCTGAACTATAGGCCCAACGCCCAGGCCCGCGCCTTGCGTAGCTCTCGGTCGAATGCCATCGGCCTAGTCATCCCCAGCCTGGATAATGCCTATTTCGCCGCGATGGCGGCAGCCGTTGAAGAGGCCGCCGATAAACATGGTCTAGCCACAATGATTACCAGTTGCGGCGAGGAACCACAGCGGCTAGTCAAGGCCCTCGATGCCCTCATGGAACGCCAGGTGGACGGAATTATCGCCGTACCGCTCGAAGGTGCCGAAGAAGCGCTCGAGCAGGCGCGCACCTACCGGCCGCTCGTGCTCATTGACCGGACCCTGAGCCAGATTCCCGCAGTGCTATCAGATCCACACAAGGGAATCGAACAGGCCGTGGAACAGCTCAAGGAGAAAGGGCACACGCATATCGGCTACCTGTCCGGCCCGCAGGAAACCTCCACCGGCCGGCAGCGACTCGAAGCATTCAAGGCCGCCACGCGTGGGATGCCTACCCACATCCACCACGGCAGCTACCGCCACCGCGAAGGTTATAAGGGAGCCATCGCGCTCCTGCAGGAGGGCGTCACCGCGCTTATTGCCGGCGATTCCATGATGACTGCCGGTGCACTAGAGGCCTGCCATAATGCGGGTAAGCGCATCGGAGAAGAGATCGCGCTCGTGGGCTTCGATGATTTTATCTACCTGCGCTTCCAGCCCTCCCCCATCTCGGTAGTGGACCAGGATGTTGCACGGATGGGCGAGACCGCCACGGCTAAGCTCATCGCGGCTATTAACGAAAAGCGCCAGCCAGAGGGCGAAGTGCTAGACACCCGCTACATCCCACGCATGTCCACCGCCCACCACCTCAATGAGGCCACGCCATGAGTGACCACGTATTGCGCTTAGAAAGCGTAACCAAATCCTTTGGCCAGGTAGAAGTCATTAAAGACGTGGATCTCACCGTCCGCCGGGGTCAGGTCCAAGCCTTGCTGGGTGAAAACGGCGCCGGAAAATCCACGCTCATCAAGATGATTGCCGGTGTCCACCAACCAGATTCCGGCCGCATTGTGGTGGATGGCGCAGAGGTTAAAATCCCCGACACCAAGGCCTCCGAGGCGCTGGGCATCGCCACCATCCACCAAGAGCTCAACCTCGTTCCCACCATGTCGGTGGCCGAGAACATCATGCTCGGGCGCACCCCGCGCCGCTTCGGGTTGGTCAACCACAAACACCTCAAGGCACAGGCCCAAGCCGCGCTGCATCTCATCGGCTTGGACGTGGACCTGGATATGCCGGTGGGTGAGCTCGGCGTCGCCAAGCAGCAGCTCGTAGAAATCGCAAAGGCGCTGTCCATGAATGCGCGAATTCTTATCCTGGATGAGCCCACGGCCGCGCTCACCGGTAAGGAGGTCGATGCCCTCTTTGCCGTGCTTGAGGAGCTCAAGGCCAAGGGCGTGGCCATGATTTTTATCAGCCATCACTTGGAGGAACTAGCGCGAATTGCAGAGACCATTAGCGTGCTGCGCGATGGTTCTTTCATTGCCGAAGTCCCTGCCGATACGGACGAGGACGAGCTGGTCCGGCTCATGGTCGGCCGCGAGATTGAAAATCAATACCCGCGCAAGGTTCCCCCTGAACACGGCGAGGCCCTACTAGAAGTCTCCGAGCTGACTTCCGACGGCGCCTTTCACGACGTCACCTTCTCCGTCCATGCCGGCGAAGTCGTCGGCCTAGCCGGACTCGTGGGTGCTGGCCGTACCGAGGTCATTCGCGCCATCGCAGGCGCCGATCCTTACGATTCCGGCTCCATCCGCGTTGGCGGCACGCAGCTGCGCAGCGGCGATATACGCGCCGCCATCCGCGCCGGCGTGGGCCATATCCCGGAAGACCGCAAGTCCCAGGCGCTCGTCCTTGACGCCTCCGTGGGCGATAACCTGGGGTTTGCTACCCTCTACCCCACTGCCAAGACAGGGCTTGCAGACCGCAGCGGCCAACGCCGCCGCGCCGGTGCGGTAGCGGAAAAGCTGCGCATCCGCATGGCCGATCTCTCGCAGCCCATCCGGAACTTATCCGGTGGCAACCAACAAAAGGCGGTCTTCGGCCGCTGGGTACTGGCCGGTTCCAAGGTCCTCCTGCTCGATGAACCCACCCGCGGCGTCGACGTCGGCGCCAAGGTGGAGATTTACAACATCATCAATGAGGTCACCGCTGCCGGCGGCGCCGTGCTCATGGCCTCCTCCGATTTACCCGAGGTGCTCGGCATGTCCGATCGCATCCTCGTCATGTCCGGTGGACAACTCGCCGGCCAACTACCCAAGGACTCCACCCAAGACGAGGTCATGGCCTTCGCCGTATCCAATGTGACCTCCGCTACTTCCGCCGCTGCTGCCGCACCTGCCGGAACTGACCCCAAGGATGAAGCTTGACCAAGAATCGAGTAGTTAACTGGGCGATGAATAATGGCGCTCTCGTTGGCCTCATTGCCCTGTGCATCGCGCTTTTTATCGCTACCCCGTACTTTCTTACCGTGGCGAACCTGCTCAATATCGGCATCCAGGCCGCCACGGTGGCGATCTTGGCCTTCGGCATGACCTTTGTCATCGTCACCGCTGGCATCGACCTTTCGGTAGGTTCGGTCGCCGCGCTCGGTGCCATGGTCTCGGCCTATATGTTCTCCACCGCTGGCCTACCTGGCTGGCTCACGTTGCTCATCGGCCTTATCGTAGGCGCGCTGGCCGGTGCCATCTGCGGCATGGCCACCGCGTGGGGCAAGATTCCGTCCTTCATCGCAACGCTGGCCATGATGTCCATCACCCGCGGGCTTACCCTGGTCATCTCTCAAGGCTCTCCCATTGAAACCGCCCCAGCCGTCAACGCCTTTGGCGGCGATATCGCGGGCTTCCCAGTGCCAATCATCATGATGGTCATCGCCGGGCTCATGTGCTGGTTCATCCTAGAGCGCACGGTACTCGGCCGTTCCATGTACGCCATCGGCGGCAACCTCGAGGCCGCCCGTCTCTCGGGCCTGCCGGTCAAGCGCATCCAGATCGCCGTCTTCGCACTCTCCGGTTTCTTTGCCGCCTGGGCCGGCATGGTCATGGCAGGCCGCCTCGAATCTGCGCAACCTCAGGCCGGCACCGGCTATGAATTGGATGCCATCGCGGCCGTCGTCATCGGCGGCGCCTCGCTCTCCGGCGGCCAGGGCAAGGCCACCGGCACGCTGGTCGGCGCGATCCTTTTGGCCGTTATCCGCAACGGTCTGAATCTGCTCAATGTCTCCTCGTTCTGGCAGCAGATCGTCATTGGTTTGGTCATTGCGCTGGCCGTCGGCTTCGACGTTATCCGTAATAAGACGGCCAGCTAAGGAGCACCCACCATGAAAAAGCTCATCGCCACCCTTCTCGTGCCTGCGCTTGCGCTTGGCCTTGCCTCCTGCAATCGTTCGGAAGAAGACCGCAACCGCATCACGCTAGCGCTGTCGACACAGACCAACCCCTTCTTCGTTGAGCTGCGCCACGGCGCACAAGATAAGGCCAAGGAGCTCGGTGTTCCGCTGGATATCCAGGACGCCTCCGATGACCCCGCCCAGCAGGTCAATCAATTAGGAAACGCCACCTCGATGGGAGCAAAGGTCGTCGTGGTTAACCCCACCGATTCCGATGCCGTCGCCCCGGCCGTGCGCGGCATCAAGGATGACGGCGTGCCGGTTATCGGCGTGGACCGCGACGTCAACGGCGTAGAACTGGATTCCATGGTGGCCTCCGATAACGTCGCCGGCGGCGCACAGGCGGCGGATACCCTCGCCCACTCCATCGGGGAAAATGGAGAAATACTTATCCTGCAGGGAACCGCCGGTACCTCCGCCTCGCGCGAGCGCGGCAAAGGCTTTGCAGAGCAGATTGCGAAGTACGGGGATATTCGGGTCGTCGGCAAGCAATCGGCGAATTTTGACCGTACGGAGGGCCTCAACGTCGCCACCAACCTGCTGCAAGCCAACCCCAATATCAAGGCGATCTTTGCCGAGAACGATGAAATGGCGCTCGGCGCGGTCGAAGCCTTGGGCTCGCGCGCCGGTACTGAGGTAAAAGTCGTGGCTTTTGACGGCACCTTTGATGGCCTCAAGGCAGTCAAAGATGGCAAGCTGGAAGCTACCATCGCCCAGCAGCCCGCAGAGCTTGGTGCCCGCGCCATCGAACAAGCCGCAGCGCTCCTGCACGGTGGCACGGCGGAGAAGAAAGTCCCCGTCGAGGTCATCACCGTCACCCGCGACAATGTAGAGGATTTCCAATGAGCAAGCTAACCGTCGTCGGATCCATCAATGCCGATCTCATCGTCCACGCCGAGCGCCACCCGCAGCCCGGCGAGACCCTGCTGGGCTCCGGCGGCGAGATTTTAGCTGGAGGCAAGGGCGCCAATCAGGCCGTTGCGGCGGCGCAGCTGGGCGCCAACGTGGCCTTTGTGGGCGCGGTGGGCTCCGATCCTTATGCCGAGCCCGCCATGCACTATATGCACACCTCCGGCATCGATCTGAGCGCTGTAGAGCAGGCCGATACCAATACCGGCCTCGCCGTCATTACCGTCTCGGCCGATGGCGAGAACACCATCGTCATCTCCCCCGGCGCCAATGCGCTTGTCGACGCCCCCTTTGTCACCGCCCGCGCCTCCACCATCGCCGATGCCGACGTGGTGCTCCTCCAAGGCGAGATCCCAGCCTCTGGTTTCCAAGCCGCCGTGGAAGCGGCCCAGGGCCGTGTGGTGGTTAACCTTGCTCCGGTAGTAAAGGTCGACCGCGACTCGCTTCTGCAGGCCGATCCCCTACTCGCCAACGAACACGAAGCCGGGCTTATCTTGGACCAGCTCGGCCTGCCAGCTGAAGGCGCCCCACGCGAGCTCGCCCACCGCCTGGTAGAGGCAGGCTTCCGTTCCGTTGTGCTGACCCTTGGCGCCCACGGCGCCTACGTTGCTACCCCGGATGGCGGCGCGGATATCCCCACCCCGCGCGTGACTGCCGTGGATACCACCGGCGCCGGCGATGCCTTTGCTGGTGCTTTCTGCGCCCAGCTCCTCGCTGGAGCCTCGCTTGTCGATGCCGCTACATTCGCCGCCCGCGTCGGCGCCTTCGCCGCCACCGGTAACGGCGCGCAGCCCTCCTACCCCACGACCGCATCCACTTTGCCGGAGGTCACCAATGCGTAAGTCCGGTCTCCTTAATCCCGCGCTCGCCGGTGCCGTTGCGCGCCTTGGCCACACTGATACCTTTGTCATCGCTGATTGCGGCCTGCCCATTCCTCACGATGTTCCAGTCATCGACCTCACGCTTACCTTCGGCATCCCCACCTTTGCCGATACGCTGGCCGCCCTCCTCGACGAAGTCGTAGTCGAAGCCGCCACCATCGCCGATTCCACCCCGACCGAGGTGCGTTCCTTGCTTCCCGCAGTACCCCTCACCGAGGTCTCCCATGACGACCTCAAACGCGAAGTTGCCCGCGCCTCCTTTGTCGTGCGCACCGGTTCCACCACGCCGTTTGCCAATGTCATCTTGCGCTCCGGCGTGCCCTTCTAGCGTTCGTCGACGTCACCGCGCAGAAGACAAGCACGCTTTGCCGAAACCTCCGCGGTTGTGGCTAAACGTGCTTGCTTTATTTACTTCTTTTCCTAAGAGCTACTCTCCCAGCAGCTTGTCGCGCAGGTTCTTATCCTTCTGCTCGACCTCTTCTGCCATGCGCTTTTGGTAATCCATCATCTTGTCCTGGATGGCGGGGTCACCTGCCCCGAGGATGCGCGCAGCAAGCAGGCCGGCGTTTTTTGCACCGCCGATGGAAACGGTGGCGACCGGCACGCCACTAGGCATCTGCACGATGGAAAGAAGGGAATCGAGACCATCGAGATCCTTCAAAGCGCGCGGGATGCCGATGACTGGCAGCGGCGTGGCCGCTGCAACCATGCCGGGCAAGTGCGCGGCGCCACCGGCGCAGGCGATAATCGCTTTCAGGCCGCGGGTATGGGCTTCTTTTGCGTATGCGAGCATCTTTTCTGGGGTGCGGTGAGCGCTGACCACGCCAACTTCGAAGGGGATGCCAAAGTCTGCGAGGACCTGGGCGGCGGGTTCAACGGTGGGCCAATCAGAATCAGAACCCATGATGATGCCTACGTGTGGTTGCATGCTGTCCTTTCTACAAGCAGAGTTTTATGCCCATTCGGCGTGCACGAGAAAGTGCGCTGCCTGACGGGCGATGGTCAGGGTCTCGTCGGTGTCCTCACCGGTAACGTTGACGTGGCCAATCTTGCGGCCGGGACGGTGATCCTTGCCGTAGAGGTGAATCTTGGCCTGCGGGTAACGCTTCATTACTTCACGAACGCGCTCCGGCATGGGCATGGCAGGATCTTCGTCGGCTCCCAAGACATTGGCCATCACGGTAACGGGGGCAAGCGTGTCGACTGCACCCAACGGGAGGTCGAGCACCGCGCGCAAGTGCTGCTCAAACTGGGAGGTAACGCTGCCATCCTGGGTCCAGTGGCCGGTGTTATGCGGGCGCATGGCCAGTTCGTTGACGGAGATATCCTCGCCTTCGGGGCCGTCGAAAGCAAAGAGTTCGACGGCCAGCACGCCGGTCACGCCGAGGGACTCGGCGATGGTGAGACCCAATTCGGAAGCGCGCTGGGCGAGTTCCGGTGCGAGGCCAGGGGCTGGTGCAATTGCCTCGGCACAAATGCCGTTTTCCTGGCGGGACTGGGTAATCGGCCACACCTTGGCCTCACCGGAGGGGCGGCGGGCAACGAGGATGGACAGCTCACGGGTCAGGTCCACCTTTTCCTCAGCCATGAGAGGGGTTCCGGCTTCGAGCAGCTCGGAAACCAGCTCAAAGCAATTATCAGCGGTGGGGAACCACACACCCTTGCCGTCGTAACCACCGCGGCGGGCCTTGAGGCACACGCGGCCATCGACGGCGTCGAAGAAGGCGCGGGCATCGGCCACCGAGTCGATCGCAGCAAAGCGTGGCACGGGGGCACCAAATGCGGCAAGCTTTTCGCGCATCTTTAACTTGTCCTGCGCGTAAATGAGGGCGGTGGGCTGAGGTTGGACGTTAAAACCGGCGTCGATAAGCGCGGCGGAGTGTTCATTGGGCACATGCTCGTGCTCGAAGGTAATGGCATCCGCGCCCTCGGCCACGCCGCGCAGCTCCTCCAGGGAGGTATAGTCCCCCAGCACCACGTCCGGGGTGACCTGCGCCGCGGAAGAATCCGGCTTGCTGGCTAGAATCCGCAGGTGAATATCGAGCTCCGCGGCGGCCGGCTGCATCATGCGGGCCAGCTGGCCGTCGCCACAAACAGTTACAATAGGCTTTAAGTCACTCACGTCCCCCAATACTAGCCTGGATACTATGTTCACTCGTCATACCATCTTCCAAAATTCACTCATGACCGCTTTGCTTGATGGCATTTATGACGGCGAAATGACCATTTCAGAGCTGCTAGGTAAGGGAAACTTCGGCTTGGGCACCTTCGATGGCCTCGACGGTGAGATGATCATTTTGGACGGCACCTGCTACCAACTGCGGGGCGATGGTTCCGCACAGATTGCAGATTTGGATCAGCGCACCCCCTATGCGGTAGCCACCAATTTTGTTCCTCGCATTACTGCCGACGCCCCCGCGGGCCTGCGCCGCGATCAGCTCTCCGCCTTTATCGATAGGCTCGAGCCTTCCGCCAACTACATGTATGCGGTGCGCATCGTGGGCACTTTTAAGGAGGTCACCACCCGCACGGTGGTCAAGCAGGAAAAACCCTACCCACCGATGTCAGAGGCCGTCGGCGGAGATAAAGAGCTGCACTTTCAGAACGTCGAAGGAGTCATCGGCGGCTTCCGCACCCCCGTTTATGAAAAAGGAATTTCGGTGCCAGGCTGTCACGTGCACTTTATCGACGCCGCCCGCACCTCCGGTGGGCACGTTTTGGACTACGTAGTAGATAAGGCAACGGTTGAGCTTTGCCCCGCCTCTGATTTAGAGCTGCGCCTGCCGCTGACGCAGGAATTTAGCCGCGCCAACCTCTCGCCGGAAGACCTGGATAGCCAGCTGCACACCACTGAGGTTAAAACCAAGGGCGATCATTAATAATCTCAGCCACGCGCTTGGGCTTAGCAACATTAGGGAAATACATGGCGCGGTCCCAACCATGGATGGCTAGAGACACTCCGCCGCGTCGTTTTCGAGCACCGCGAATATCCTGCAGCGGAATCGAATCGATAGTGCGCCCCTCGCGCGCGATGACGCGCCTATTGGTCACTATGAAGCGCTTGCGACGGGCCTTATAAAGCGGGATGACAAAGCGCCAGATTCCCAACAGCGCCCACACCGCGACCAGTCCATTGCGCAGCATCGGGTCTACTGCTTGGACATCGCACCAACCGATGGCAATCCACAGTAGACCGGTAATGAGGATGAGCTCGAGAAAAGGGAAAATCAATGCGCGAAAAGGCGCGGAGACATCTGCGCGCTTGATCTCGCCTTGGCCCATCTTCATTAATCCCATAGCTATGGATGCTACCTCCCGTGTCTCTTGTGCGGTCTACTGCTGTGGGCGCAGATGCGTGACATCGCCCGCGGAATAGTACTCACCAGCGACCATGATGCGGCCGTCCTCGCCGATTTCATCCACGTGCCCAATAACATCGCCGGATGGAGTTTCTAGGCGCACCTGTTGTCCCAGTGAGGAACACACCGCACGGTAATCGCGCAGGAGCTGCGGATCGTGGTTCTCCCACTGCACAATACGACGGCGCAGGTTCTTCAGCACGTTAATGGCGAGCTCGGTGCGGTCGGTATCGCGGCCTTCGAGCGCGAGCGAGGTGGCCTTTTCAATCGGCAGGTCCTCGCGGGTCAAGGTGACATTGATGCCCATTCCTACGACGACGCGCGCAGAGGGCGCGGCACCGCCTACGGCTTTATTGAGCTCCGCCTTATTGACTTCGGTTTTATTTACTTCCGCCTTGTTGACCTCAGCCTTATTAAGTTCAGCCTTGCCCACTTCCACCTTGGTGAGCTCGGTCTTTGGCGCGGCTTTGAAAGCCTGGCCCACGGGTCCAGCCTCAGCGAGGATGCCGCACAGCTTATTGCCATCGATATGCACATCATTCGGCCACTTGAGCACGGTGCCCTCGATGGAATCGGTGACCGCCAAGCCCGCGGCCAGAGGTAGGGTGCCCAAGTGATCGAGAGATTCCGGCAGCAAAAGCACAGAGAAAATGACTTGCGAACCGGCCGGCGCGGTCCAAGAGCGGCCAAGACGTCCCTTGCCGGAAAGTTGTTCGTCGGCAAGCAGCACGGTGCCATCCGCAACGTTGGTGGCCTGCATCAAGTCGGTATTGGTGGAGCCGGTCTTTTCCACGAAATCGATGGTGGTGAAATCATCGGCCAATGCGGTGCGAATGCGTTCCAAATCAAGTGCAGTCATAAGCCTTAAGGATACCGGCCACCAATGGTGCTAGTGTGTTGCGCATGGCAAAGGTCACTTTTGAAAAGGTCAATATCACCTACCCTGGCGCGAGCGCGCCCACGGTAAAGGACTTGGACCTCGAAATCGCGGACGGCGAGTTTCTGGTGCTCGTTGGTCCTTCGGGCTGCGGTAAATCCACGACGCTGCGCGCACTGGCGGGATTAGAGCCGACATCGAGCGGCCGCATCACCATTGATGGCAAGGACGTGACCAACTTAGAGCCAGGCGATCGCGATATCGCCATGGTCTTCCAGAATTATGCGCTTTACCCACACCTGACAGTAGAACAAAACATGGGCTTTGCTTTGAAGCTGGCAAAGTTGCCCAAGGCCGACATCAAGTCCAAGGTACACGCAGCTGCGGAGACACTCGGTCTGACCGATTACCTCAAGCGCAAGCCCAAGGACCTTTCCGGTGGCCAGCGCCAGCGCGTGGCCATGGGCCGCGCCATTGTGCGCGAGCCGAAGGCCTTCCTCATGGATGAGCCACTATCCAACCTGGATGCCAAGCTGCGCGTCCAGACCCGCGCCGAGTTGGCCAGCCTGCAGCAGCGACTGGGTACGACGACGATATACGTCACCCACGACCAGGTAGAGGCGATGACCATGGGTGACCGTGTGGCGGTGCTCAAGGACGGCGAGCTGCAGCAAGTTGCCCCGCCGCGCGAGCTTTATGACGCCCCCGCAAACGAATTCGTCGCCGGTTTCATCGGATCGCCAGCCATGAATATCTTTGACTACAACGGCGGCCGCGTAGGTGTACGCCCAGAAAAGATGTTTATCAACAAGGGTCCAGTGGGTTTCCAAGGCGTGGTGGACATTGTGGAAGAGCTGGGCGCCGAGTCCTATGTCTACGTCACCGAGGGCGAAAACCGCTTTGTTGCTCGCGCCGAAGGTACCCCACCACAGCGCGGCGAAGATGTCGTACTGACATTCAACCCGCGCGAAGCACTCCGCTTTGACCCAGAAACGGGGCGCCGTATCTCACAGGATTAGCCCCACGGCGGACACTGGGCCACAGTGCCGCAGGTACGTAGTCCAACCTCCCGCCGCCCCTTTACTACCCCCATTTAGAGTTAAATAGGTCAAAATTATCCACCTTTCGATTTCCGTATTTTAGGTTTAAAGAACCGAAAGTTTTCCGAAAGGTGAATTCCATGAAGAGATTCCTGCTTCGCACCACCGTTGCGACTACTGCAGTTCTGGCTCTGGCCGGCTGCTCTTCGTCCTCCTCCGATTCCGCTGCGGGCGATTCCTCCGAAGGCGGGGCGGATGCGCACGGCCCCATCACTTTTGCCATGGGCAAAAATGACACGGACAAGGTGACCCCCATCATCGAAAAGTGGAACGAGCAGCACCCAGACGAGAAGGTCACGCTCAAGGAGCTGGCCGGCGAGGCTGACGCCCAGCGCGAGACCCTCGTGCAGTCCCTGCAGGCGGGCAGCGATGACTACGATGTCATGGCGCTGGACGTCGTGTGGACCGCGGAGTTCGCTGCCAACCAGTGGCTCCAGCCGCTCAATGGTGATTTTGAAACCAATACGGATGAGCTACTGCCGGCCACCGTAGAGTCCGCCACCTATAACGACGTCCTCTACGCGCTGCCGCAGAACACCAATGGTCAGCTGCTTTTCCGCAATACCAAGCTCGCGGATAAGGCTCCCGAGAAGTTCGCAGATCTCAAATCTGCATGTAAGGCGCTGGAAGACGGCAAGAACTGTCTGACCACCCAGCTCAAGCAGTATGAAGGCCTTGCGCTCAATACCGCTGACTTCATGGAAGGCTGGGGCGGCTCTGTCTTGGATAAGGACGGCAATGTCACCGTGGATTCCAAGGAAGCCAAAGACGGCCTTCAGGCCATGGTGGATGCGTACAAGGAGGAAACCATCTCCAAGGACTCCACCGCCGCCACCGAGGAAGAAACCAATATGGCCTTCACCGAAGGCAAGACCGCCTTCGCCGTGAACTGGCCATATATGTACTCCAATGCGGTTGATGCCGGCGTCGACGTCGAGGTCCAGGCCCCACTGGGCAAGGACGGCGTAGGCGTTTCCACGCTGGGTGGCTACAACAACGGTATCAATATCAACTCCAAGAATAAGGGCACTGCGCTCGACTTTATGAAGTTCATCATCAACGAGGACAACCAGAAGTCCTTCGCGGAGCAGTCCTTCCCACCGGTCTTGGCCTCCATCTACGATGACCCGCAGCTACAGCAGGAGTTCCCATACCTGCCGGCGCTCAAGGAGTCCTTGGAGAACGCGGCACCGCGCCCGGTTTCCCCGTTCTACTCGGCGATTTCTAAGGCCATCCAGGACAATGCCTACGCTGCATTGACGGATGACAAGTCGGTCGATGATGCCACCGCCGATATGAAGGCGGCCATCGAATCGGCTTCCCAGGGTTAAATTCCCAATCCGGGTGAGGTAGGCGGGCATACCGCCGCCTCACCCTTTGTGGTTTTCACTCCCCTATTGGGGATAGAATCTAGCCAATAGACAGCATTTCTTTAACAGAAAGGCGGACCAGCGTGGCTATAGCTTCGCCGACTGCGTCCAAGGGGACGCCGAAAGGGGCGTCGGCAAGAGCGCCGAAACCCCAGCGCAAAAATTACGGGCGCGTGGCCGGGCTGATTGCTCCGGCGCTCATCGTACTCGCCGTCATCATCGGCTACCCCATCATCCGCGCCATCTTCCTGTCCTTCCAAGGCAATAGGCACCTCAACCCGCAGACGGGACTTTTTGAGGAAGGCGGTTTTGCCGGACTGGAAAATTACCTGTACTGGATCAATAACCGATGCGTTTCCGGTACCGGCCAGATTTCCACCTGCCCACCGGGCGTTATTGCCACGGATTTTTGGCCCGCAGTCAAGATTACGCTCTTTTTCACCGTCGTTACCGTGCTGCTGGAGACCATCCTGGGTATGCTGATGGCGCTCATCATGAACGGTGATTACCGCGGCCGTGGCCTAGTTCGTGCGGCGGTACTTATCCCCTGGGCCATTCCAACGGCCGTCACGGCCAAGCTATGGCAGTTCATGTTTGCCCCGGATGGCGTCGTCAACTCGCTGCTTGGTGCACAGATCGCCTGGACCACGGACCCGTTCTACGCCCGCCTGGCCGTCATCATCGCGGATGTGTGGAAGACCGCCCCGTTTATGGCACTGCTTATCCTGGCGGGCCTGCAGATGATTCCTAAGGACGTCTACGACGCCGCCCGCGTGGACGGCGCCAATCGTATCCAGACGTTCTTCCGGATCACCCTCCCGCTGGTGCGCCCGGCGCTCATGGTGGCCGTACTCTTCCGCACCCTGGACGCACTGCGCATGTATGACCTGCCGGTCATCATGATTTCTAGCTCCTCCAACTCCCCTACCGCGACCATCTCGCAGCTGGTGGTGGAGGATATGCGCCAAGGCAACTTCAATTCCGCCTCCGCGCTCTCCACCCTCATTTTCCTTCTTATCTTCGTCGTCGCCTTTATCCTCATTCGCTTCCTTGGTGCGGATGTCTCCGGCAGGAAGGCAGCTAAATAATGCGTAAATTCGGACACTTCGCCGGCATCATTTTCATCATGTTCTGGGGCCTCGCTCCCTTCTACTGGATGCTGGTAACCGCGCTGCGGGATCAGCGATTCACCTTTGATACCACGCCATGGCCTACCCATGTCACGCTGGATAATTTCCGCGATGCCTTGGCTACCGATAAGGGAAATGACTTCCTTGCCGCGCTCGGTAACTCGCTTCTCATCTCACTGATTACCACCGCGGTGGCCGTGCTCATCGGTGTCTTTACCGCCTATGCGCTCTCCCGTTATGACTTTCCTGGCAAGGGAATCGTGACCGGCATTATTCTGGCCGCCTCCATGTTCCCGGCGATTGCCTTGGTCACCCCGCTCTTCCAGCTCTTTGGCAACCTGGAGTGGATTGGTACCTACCGCGCAATGATCATCCCCAATATTTCCTTTGCGCTTCCTCTCACGGTCTATACGCTGCTGAGCTTCTTCCGCCAACTTCCCTGGGAACTGGAAGAAGCAGCCCGGGTAGATGGAGCCTCGCGTTCTCAAGCTTTCCGTTTGGTGCTATTGCCACTGGCGGCGCCAGCGCTGTTTACCACCGCGATCATCGCCTTTATCACCACGTGGAATGAGTTCATGCTGGCCAAGCAGCTCTCCACCACCGATACTGAGCCGGTGACCGTGGCCATTGCACGCTTCTCCGGCCCCTCGGCCTTTGAGTACCCCTATGCCGCGACCATGGCCGCTGGCGCGCTGGTTACCATCCCACTGGTCATCATGGTGCTCATCTTCCAGCACCGCATCGTCGCTGGCCTGACCGCAGGTGGTGTCAAGGCCTAATGCGCAGGGCCATGCTGTGGGATACCGCGCTGGGCTTCCTTGGTTTCTTCAGCATCCTCGCGGTTATTCAGGCCATCATCAACATCTTTCACGACTCCCCCGCCATCTGGCCCGGTCTCGTGGCCGGAGTACTGTGCCTTCTTACCTACCTAACCTGGCGGGCCAAAAGAAAGGACCTTTCATGAGCTGGTACCACAATGCAGTCTTCTACCAGGCCCTCGTCGGCTCGTTTAAGGCCGATGGTGATAAGGAGGTAGGAACGCTGCGCGGGGTCATCGATAAGCTGGACTACCTTCAATGGCTCGGCGTGGACTGCCTGTGGCTGTCGCCGTTTTATGCCAGCCCCTTGCGCGATGATGGCTACGATATTGCGGACTACTACTCCATCCACCCAGATTATGGCACGATGGAGGATTTTGAAGAGCTCATTGCGGAGCTGCACCGCCGTGACATGCGCATCATGACGGACTTGGCGCTCAACCACACCAGCTCCGATCACCCATGGTTCCAGGCCTCCCGCACGGATCCCACAGGCCCCTATGGCGATTTCTACGTCTGGGGCGATGACCCCGAGCGCTACCCCGAAATCCGCGTCATTTTCACTGACGTGGAAACCTCCAATTGGACCTGGGATGAAAAGCGCGGCCAGTACTACTTCCACCGCTTTTACTCCCACCAGCCGGATTTGAACTACGATAACCCGGCCGTGCAGGAGGAAGTATTCAAAATCTTGTCCTTCTGGATGGATAAGGGCCTAGACGGCCTGCGCCTCGATGCTATTGCTTATCTCTTTGAGCGCGATGGTGTAGGCGGAGAATCCCTGCCGGAGACCATCGAGTTTGTGGAAAAGATTCGCTCCTTCATGGACGCGCACTACCCGGAAGCCGTGCTCATAGCGGAGGCCAACCAGCCGCCGGCCGAAACCATGCAATTCTACGGCCAGGGCGAGCGCTTCCACATGGTCTTCAACTTCCCGGTCATGCCGCGGTTGTATCAGGCTTTGGCGCTTGGCGACGCCACCCCGGTCTACTCCATCCTCGACGAACTGCCTTCCCTACCGGAAGGCTGCCAGTGGGGCACCTTCTTGCGCAACCACGATGAGCTCACCTTGGAAATGGTGGACGATACCGTGCGAGATCTGATGTACCAGGCGTACCTGCCAGAAGACAGTATGCGCGCGCACGTGGGTATTGCCCGCAGGCTTATGCCGCTGATGAACGGCGACCGCCGCAAGGTGGAGCTGATGTTCTCCCTATTGATGACCCTGCCGGGCGCACCGTTTATCTACTACGGCGATGAGATTGGCATGCTCGATGACACCTCGCTGCCGGACCGCTATGCGGTGCGCACCCCAATGCAGTGGGACGATTCCGAACACTCCGGTTTCAGCATCAACGCACCATCCCGGCTGCCGGTTGTAGGCGGAACGTCTGTGGCCGCCCAAGTTGAGGACGCCGCCTCGTTGCTCAACACCGTCCGCTCCATGATCGCCGAGCGCCATGCCCACTCTGATCTCGGTACCGCGCCGTGTGAGCCGGTTGAGACCGGCGAAGAGGCCGTCCTTGGTTACCAACGCGGCGATCTGCTGTGCCTGCACAATTTCAGCGATCGCTCCATCGATCTCGGCCCAGTGGAGCTCGGCCCTTATGGCTACGCTTGGCTACCTGCCTAACCCCTGTCCTCTCGACTCAAGCTTCCGAAAGCGCCTAGCCGAAAGAAAAGCGCCTCGCCAGTCCTTTCAGATTGGCGAGGCGCTTCCTTAATGGGGTATTAGTTCCACTCAGGGGCGTCTTCCAAGCGCAGCTCAGAGTAGCGCGCTTCTGGCACGGAGGCCGAGTACGGCTTGCCCTGGGCTTCCCACTGCTGGTCAGAGTTGCAACGAACGTCCTGACCGTCAGTATCGAGCATGGTAAAGCCCCACACCAGCTTGCCCTGCGAATTCGCTGGCAGGGTGTACGGACCAACCACCTGGTTTAGCTTCCAGTGCTGCTCACTGACGTAGTTGAAGCCGTAGGTCTTGGTCAACACCTTGGCCAGATCACCGGTACCCTCAACGGAGCCGGAGACCTCGATGGTCTGGGTGCGGGCCTTGGTGACGGTGTGCTTGACCGGCACTTCCTCGGCATTGCGATTAGCCACGCTCGTGGCGTCGGTCTGCTTGAACCAGCGGCGCTTTGCCGTGACGTAGGTGCCGTTTTCACCCGGCGTCGAGCAATGTGTGCCCGGCTTATAATCTTCGTTCCAGCGCTGGGGCAGCTCGAAGTCCCCACCGAAATCAGCGGCGTGGGCAACAGGAGCGGCCACCAGGCTCAGCGCCGCGAGGACGCTAGCGATGGACGTCTTGCTCACGATTAGCCCCAATCGTTGTTGTCACGAGTGGAAACCTCGACGTGGCGTTCCTTCGGCAGAGAAGCCGTGAAGGTGCCGCCATTAGCCTGCCACTTGTGGTCGGAGCCACACACGGTCTTCTGACCTTCGAAATCAGAAACAACCCAACCGGCGCGCAGCACGGCAGTCTTGCCCGGAGCAATGTTGTACGGACCAACCTGCTCGCCTACCTCGTAGGACTGGCTATCGGTGTAGCTGGAAGAGAAGGTGAAATTAATGAGATCCAACAGCTTGAAATCGACGCCAGCAGACACGTTCCAAGTCTTTGTCTTGGTCTCCTTGATAGAACGGGTGACAGGCAATGGCTCATCGTTGTAGTTGGACACAGTCCAGGAACCGGCGGAGCCATCAAAATAGGTGCGCTTGATCTTTACGGTCTGGCCGGTGTCACCTGGGTTGGAGCAGCGCTCGCCGATGGTGGTCGGGTTAGCTGGGCCTAGGTCGCGCTGTGGTAGGGCGTTAGCGGCCGGAGCGAAGATCAGGCCGGAGGCAACGGCGAGAGCCGCGGTGGTAGAAGCAATCTTGGACTTGAACATGGAACTTTCTCCTTGTGTAGGTGTGGTGGGGTTTAGTAGATGGTCTGGGTCGGAACCGGCAGGTCGCGGAATTCGTCCGGAGTGACGTCCTCAGTACGGGTATTGCCGGCCTTATCGGTGATCTTGGCCTCTGCCCAGAACCCACTCGGGGCGGAGGTCTGCTTGTAGTTAGAGGTGAGGTCGTAGTTTCCGCTCTTGCCGCAGTGAATCTCGCGGTAGTTGATGCGGGTCATGGTGGTGCCATACTCCACGCGCACGCGCTCGCCTGGCTTGAGGTCAACGTGCTTGAGCTCGGTGCCGACCGGCATGTAGGCGCGCTTTACGGCACCGACGGACTCCAGCCAGCCCTTCGGAATATCGCCGCGGTTGCCCTGCCAGTTGGTGTACGGGGCGTGCTCGGCGCCAACGACGAAGTCAGTCACTGGGGCGAATTCATAATCGCCCTTGGACCAGTTGAGGAAGTCGGTGGAGTAGCCGGCCTTGCGGTAGGTCGGCTTTACAGCGGTGATGTCCAGCGGGTACCAGGAGGTATCGCCAGCTTCACACTTATCGCCTTCCTTTGGCCAGGATGGATCGCGCTGCAGTTCCGCGGCCGGCTGCATGATCTCATCCTTTTTAGGATCGGCAATCTTTTCTAGGCTCGGGCCGGATACGGAGGTGTAGTTACCCTCGATCGGCTTGGAGTTTGCCCCCGGAGAGCGGGAAGGAATTTCCATGGCCAGATCGGACACGGAGCCATCTGCCTTAATGATGTAGGCAAAGGCGTAACGCTCGGCCGGGCCCTTACCGCGGATGACGTTGGCACCCGGGATGTTTTCCAAGCGGTCATCATTGCAGCCCACGAACATGGAGATGAAGTCCTTTTCGATGACCCCGTACTCGACGCGGAAGGACTCACCCGGCTTCAGCTTCACTGGGCCAAAAGTTTCTTTATCGCGCCAACCATTGGTCATCTTCAGACCAATATCGGACTTGGCGGTGGTGTCCCAACCAGAAGGCAGCTTGGCCTTAGAATTGGCATCAATCTCGTGATTGGTACCGGTTTCTACCTCGGCGGTGTAGGGCACTTCTTGATTGGTGGTGTTTTTGAACTGCAGGGTGCCATCGCTCATGTAGCGGCGGCCGGTTTCTGCAAAGCGCCATTCGCGCTCGACATTGTCGCCAGCGGCACTGCAGCTCTTATAGAGGTTGGAAATGGGATATGCCTGCGGCATCGGGGGAATATCTCCCGCGTGCGCCACTGGCGTGAAGAGAGCCGCTACGGCGAGCGGTGCGAGCAAGCGCAGTCCCTTTTTAATCACCAGAAGACCATCCTTAATAGATCGTTAAAAAACAGGGGAAACATTCATGAAGACTCAGATAATAATAAGGGATTACAAGACTCACATCAATAGTTGAATGAAAACTTTTCTAATCTTTTTACCTCCCTTGAGGTGCAACAATTAGCGCTCACCTGCCCAGCGCCCTAAAATGTTTACACTGGTCACCACCCCCACAATAGGGTAAGCGAGCGGGGTGCCATTCAAGGAATTCCCAGGTTTAAGGCTTAGTCCACGGTGCGGTGGCAAGTACCACATAAACGATTTTCACTCCTCGCTCTTGCTGCCTTTCATTCCGCATTGACCGGGGTGCGCTAGTAGTGTGGGGGCCTATGACTGACCTGAAAACCACCGCCGGCAAGATCGAGGACCTGGACGCCAAGCTTGCCGAGTCCCGCGCACCGCTGGGAGAAGGCGAGCCGGCCGCCCGCACCCGCGTGACGCAGCTGCTCGATGAGGGCTCCTTTGTGGAAACGGACGCACTGGCCCGCCACCGTTCCACCGACTTCGGCCGCGAGCATGACCGCCCCTATACAGATGGCGTGGTTACCGGCTACGGCACCATCGATGGCCGCCGAGTATGCGTCTTTAGCCAGGACGGAGAAATCTTCGATGGAACGATGGGTGAGGTTTATGCCGAAAAGCTCACCAAGATTTATGACCTCGCCATCAAGACCGGTGTTCCCGTTATCGGCATTTATGAATCCACCGGCCCGCGTGTACAAGAAGGCATCGTCACCATGGCTGGATACGCCCGCCTCATGGCGCGTGTCTCCCAAGCCTCGGGCCTCATTCCGCAGATCTCCGTTATCGCGGGCAATACCAGCGGCATTGCGGCGTTCGCGCCGACGTTTGCTGATGTCCTCATAGTCACCCAAGGCACCGCCCTCCACCAGGCTGCCAGCCACGTGGCCGGCGCGGAGCCAGAGACCTTTGGCGGCGCCGCAGCCCACGCAGAGTCCGGCACCGCTCACCTGGTGGCCAGCGACGACAAGCAGGCTTTGTCCCTCGTGCGCGACGTTTTGGCTTACTTCCCCGCCAATAACCGCGCAGAGGCGCCGCGTGTGGATGCCGGTAGCGTCGCGGACTTTGATCTCAATAGCGTCATCCCGGATACCGCCGCGCAGGCCTATGACATAAACGATGTCATTGAGGCTGTAGTCGACGAGGGGTCATTCTTCGAACTCTCTGCAGAAGCGGCCCAAAATATCGTCACTGGCTTTGCCTACATCGATGGCCGCACCGTCGGCATCGTTGCCAACCAGCCGCTAGCATTGGCCGGTGCACTGGATTCCGCCGCCGCAGAAAAAGCCGCGCGCTTCGTGCGCACGTGCGATGCCTTCAATACTCCCATCGTGGAATTCGTGGACTCCCCAGGCTTTGTGCCTACCCCGGAAGAGGAAAAGGCAGGCCTGCTTCGCAGGGCGTCGAAGTTTGCCTATGCGCAGGCCGAAGCGAGCGTCGGCAAGCTCACTGTAATTACCCGCAAGGCTATTGGCCCGGCCTACGTATTTATGGGTGCAAAAGACCTGGGGGCGGACCTGGTCTACGCGTGGCCCACCGCAGAAATTGCCGTCACCCAAGCCTCCCAGGCTTCCCTGGCCATCTATGGCTCTGAGGAAAAGGAAGAAGAGATGGACGAGCTCTTCTTGCACCCGTATGCCGCTGCGGAGCGCGGGCTGGCCGATAATGTCATCGAGCCTTCCGCCACCCGCCACTACCTGGTGGAAGGCCTGCGTCTGCTAGAGCGCAAGGCCGTGGCGCAGGTACCCAAGAAGCACGGAACTGTTTAGGAGGCGAGATGTCTACGCCTGAAATCAAGGTAGTAAAGGGCAATCCCACTGAAGACGAGCTCGCGGCCCTGCGCACGGTGTTGGCGCAGATGAGTGCAAAGCACTCGGGTGCTACCGGCGAGCGCAATGAATGGGGCAACCCGGCTGAGCGCTTCGAGCGCTTTGGGTCGCAGCGCATTTATAATCCCTCCGCTTTCCATACGGTGCGGTACTTCTAATGCGGCTCATCCTCGCCTCCCAATCGCCCTCGCGTGCGTCCATCTTGCGCGGCGCGGGCGTAGAACCTGTCTTGGAACCGGCCGACATTGATGAACGCTCCCTTGAAGCCTCGCTCGCCGGCCGCCCACCGGCCGATATCGTGGCGGCCCTAGCGACAGCCAAGGCCGAAAAGGTGGCCGAGCGCTACCCCACCGAGCCCGTCATCGGCGGCGATTCTATGCTGTTGCTCGGCGGCGAGTTACAAGGCAAACCGCACACCGAGGAAGCCACCATCGAACGCTGGCACCAGCAAGCCGGCCGCACGGCCGAGCTGCTTACCGGCCACTGCCTCCTCTTTGGCGATAGGCGCCATGTGGAAACATCTACCACCACGGTTCACTTTGCCCACGCCAGCGAAGCCGATATCGCAGCGTATGCCCGATCCGGTGAGCCACTCCAGTGCGCCGGTGCTTTTACTTTGGAGGCAATGGGCGGCTGGTTCATTGACCGCATCGAAGGCGATCCTTCCTCCGTTATTGGGCTTTCCCTGCCGGTGGTGCGCCGCGCGCTGTATTCATTTGACCTTAACGTCTCCGATTTCTGGTAGCTGCGCGCCGGCGTCGCTACAGTGGGGTGGCATGGAAATGAAAGACATGCTTGCCCCGAAACCCATTGAGCTGCCAGCCGATCCCGGTGCGGACTCCACCTCGGATCTCGCCGCCGGCATCGTTGCCCATCCGGATTCTCCGCTGCTGTGGGCCTTGCTTGCTGAGCAAGAGCTTAAGCAGCAGGAGGGCGCTGAGCCAGCCGCTTTCATCACCGCCTACGCCTACGCGCGCACGGGCTACCACCGTAGCCTGGACCGCCTGCGCGGGAATGGGTGGAAGGGCTGGGGCCCGGTCCCCTTCTCCCACGAACCGAACCAGGGCGTGCTGCGCGCCATCGCCGCCCTCGGCCATGCCGCTAAGGCCATCGGCGAGGACGATGAGTACGACCGCATTCGCCAAATGCTTTCCGACGCCGACCCAGACAGCGTCGCCACCCTCCTCGACTAGACTTGGAGAGCCGCCATGCCTGCCGTGCCTCCTCGCCGCTTACGGCGATTCTCTGCCGCCCTACTACTTGCCACCTCCCTGCCACTAGCGCTTAGCGCCTGCAGTTCCCAAGAAGATTCTTCTTCCTCCGAACAGCCAGTCTTTTCCAGCCAAGCACCGGCCGAGACTGAAGCATCCGCAGGAGACGAGGCCGCTGCTACTAAGGCGTCATCCCCGTCAGACTCAACCGACAAAGGTGAAAAGGCCACCACGCAGCAACAGGAAAAAGGCAAAGACCGCACATGCACAGAACTGCCCAACGACCCGCGCACGGTCTATGCCTCTGGCACCGCACCTGGGCGCATGCCCGCTGACGATGGCAGCGATTTCAACTACTGGATCGCCGATATCGACAACTCCTACGACCCCTGCGCCACGATCAGCTGGATCATTTTCCGCGGCTCAATGGGCGATGTGGAGGGCCCAACAGGCACCGGTGCCTCGATTGCTGATGGGCTAGCCCTCTATGTCAACGGCGCCCCGGCCAAGGACATGTCCGTCTTCGACAGGGTAGAAAGCGTCACCCCAGTCTCCGACGACCAAGTCGACTTCATCTGGGGAGAGCGCAGCCGCTCTACCGCGGAGGGCATTACCGCGCACCACACCGTGCGCTTGCAGGCACAAGGCGACACCATTGCACCAATTTCTGGTGAAGTCGAGGAATTCAACAAGATGTGGGTTGATCTTCCCAGTTACCAGCTCGGAACCTACGATTAGCCTTTAGCCAGCCCACATAAGGCCTAGGGCTGTACGACACACGCCCCAGCTCAATCTGCTGGGGCGTGTGTCATTTCTTGCTGTGCTACTCGCCTTGTTCAGCGAGTCACTCATCGCAAAAGATTAGTCCATTTTGTCGAGAATATCACCAGTGTTTTGGGCAATCCGCACGTTTGCCACCATGGCCTCCAGGAACAGCCTGATAGCCACCATAAAGGCGTAGTAGATAATGGTGCACAGGACTGCTAGGAAGATGAACGCGAAGATGCTTCCGAAGATGGCGGAGGCGGAATCCTCCTGGATGCCATAAATGCCCATGCCGGTAGCGAATAAGAAGGCCCCGAGAAGGTGCAGAATCCACATGATCCCGCCAAGAATCAAGGCGACCTTATAGATTTCCTTCACGTGGGTGATGGTCAAGAAGTGCTTGAACTCGAATTCAAAAAGTCCACCCAAGAGCCCATCCTTTTTGCCCAAGCTCTTGAGAGCACCGCTCATGCGACTGTTCTTATTACCCAGATCTTGGCCAGAATCGGCAGGAGCAGCGCTAACCGAAGGGAACTCTCCGAATCCTTGGCCCGTGCTCTGCTGTTGAGCGTAACCGCCAAAAGCCGGTTGCTCGTTCGTGGACTGGACGGAACCGAATTGGTTGCCGTTCGCAGCAGCGTCCGTTGATGCCGAATCCGTGAATGGGTTCTGCGCACGGGAGGCAGCGCCCTGACCTGCGGCGGAGGACTGCATGGCCCAGAAATCGGAGTTGCCGGTACTTGGAGATGCCGCAGAAGCAGTCGAACTGTCCTCCTCGGCTGGCTTCTGAGAGGAAAGATCCCGCGAGTTTCCAGAATCACCAAACTTATCAGTGTGACCAAATGACTTCGTTTCATTTACATCGAAAGAGCCAAACTCCTTGGTCTCATTCACCTCGGCAGCGCTGGCTCCCTCAGCGTTTTTCGCAGCATCCCCAGCGCGGTGGTGCGGAGTTTCGGAAAAATCGCGCGGGGAAAAATCCTTCGGGAAACCGTCGGAATTGAAGTCATTATCAGCCATTATGCGGTCCTCAAAATGTTTTAGGGATGGTAGGAAAATGCCCCACGGTCTCCCGTGGGGCTACTTGGCAGGATACAGCGTGCGCTAGGCGTTCGCGTCCTGCACGCGACGAATCGCCTCGGCGGCAACCTTTTCTTGGATTCCCATGTCCAGCTCGGAAGTGAAGCCAACGCAGGAGCAGTTGATCTCGCCGAGGACGTAGTTGTCGGTGCCATCGGGGGCGTCGTCAAGCATGAAGTCCGCGGTCCAAATCAGCGGAACATCCTTGGTATCGCCGAGCTTCTCTGCGATAACGGGGCGCGCCTTATCAAACATCTCCAGCAGTTCCGGCCACGATTCCGGCTTATCGTAGGTGTACTTGGCACCGGAGAAGAGCGTAGCGGAGAAGTTATCGCCACCCTCCGCCGGCTTCTTGTGCACGATAAATACCGGCTCATTGCCCACGAGCAGGATGCGGATTTCGCCCTCTACAATGCGCGGCATAAAGCGCATATCCACCAGCATGCCGTTATCGCCCACAATGTACTGGTCACAGAAGTCCATGAAAGCGCCCAGCTTGTAGTCATGGGTCTGGTTATCCACTGCCTCAGTGCACTTCAAAGCGGTATCGAGCGGAAGTGCGGTCCCCGGTTCAACGGACTGGGCAAGATCCTGGTCCGCGAGGCGCACGCGCCAGATGCCTTCACCCGTGGAACCGCGGTTTTGCTTGAGCACGCGCTCGCCATAGGACAAGGAGGTGGGGAAGGTATTATGCAGCTCTTCCACCTCGTAGTACGCCGCAGTATCGTCCGGCACTAGCGGGGTGTCATTGAGCTTGACCAGTGCGTCCTTGGCGCCATAGGCCATCATGTCCGCCGGAGTGGACATACCTACCAGGCCGGCATCTGCCAGCTTGCTCAGCAATTCGAAGTAGCCCTTCTCACCTCCGGGGATATTGCCGGGGTTGACGCGGGAGATATAGGCATCAAAGTTTTCAGAAACCTGAGTGTAGATCTCTTCAGACTTGTCCGGATGGAAGTAGATTACCTCTGCCTCCCAGCCTTGTTCCTTGATCGCATTGACGATTGGCATGGTGTCCTTGCGGTGGCCATCTGCGCCTTTATCCGAGCCGCCTTCTACCTCAAATACAACAATTGCCTTGTGCACTTGCAGTTCCCTTCATAGGTGGTGTTCATAGCACGTTGTCGCACCATATCCCGAGTTTATCCCAGCTCTTCTTCCTCCGCGCGCCCAACTGCCCCCTCCCTTTAACCCCGCCGGCCGGCGGCCCCAATCACCGGTTAAAACCTGTATCTCAGGCCACAGGATTAATGCCCGAGTGATCATCACGGGAAAAATCGGGTTAAAGTGGTGGGAGCGAATTATTAACCCTTATAGGAAAGGCAGGCGGACAGTGGCTGACGTTGATCCCTATCCCCCATTCCAGGAATACGCACATCCCGAACGCCTCGTGTCTGCACCGTGGCTGTCCGCACGCCTAGGCATCAAAGGCCTGCGCGTTATTGAGGTGGATGAAGACTCGCTCCTCTATGACATTGGCCATATCCCCACTGCCACCCGCATTAACTTCCGCACGGAACTACTTAGCCCACTTACCCGTGATTTCATCGACGGAGAAGAATTCACTTCCCTAATGCGAGAGAAGGGCATTAACGCCGACGATACGATTGTTCTTTACGGCGACAAGTCCAATTGGTGGGCTGCCTACGCCCTGTGGGTATTTACCCTCTTCGGGCACAAGGACGTTCGCCTGCTCGATGGCGGCCGCAATGCGTGGATGGCCGAGGAACGCGATACCTCTTTCATGGTTCCAGACTTCCCAGCATCCGAATATCCCGAAGTAAGCCGCGATGACTCTATGCTGCGCGCCTTCGTAGATCAGGTGCGCGAGACCGAAGGCACGCTCGTAGACACCCGCAGCCCAGAAGAGTTTGCGGGCGAGGCCACCGAACACGATCCCAATGGCGATTCCGCCTACGGCACCACCATGCGCCACGGCCATATCCCTAGCGCGATCAACCTCGAGTGGGATCGTTCCACCTACCCCAACTCCTGCTTCCGCTCGGCCGAAGAGCTTCAGGTCAATTACGGAATGTTGGAGCCTGAATCTGCCACAATCCTCTATTCCCACGTGGGCGCCCAAGCCGCGCATACGTGGTTTGTGCTCACGCATCTTTTGGGATTCACAAAGGCGCAGGTCTACGATGGTTCGTGGTCTGAGTGGGGCAATATGGTGAAAATGCCGATTGAGCGTTAGTTTTTCGGTTTAGCCGTATAAGCCCATGTCCACACTGGATGTGGGTTTATTTTTGTTCAAAAATGTCCCCCTTGCGTGCGTGAAAATTAACTCATGCTTTTGTGTGCAAGAATAGATTGCGTATTCAACCTAATGTGTTCAGGAGGTTGCTGCCGTGGCAGTAGAAACCAAAAAGATCTCAAAGGTTCTCGTAGCGAACCGCGGTGAGATCGCCGTTCGCGTGATCCGCGCGGCCCGCGACGCTGGCATTGCTTCCGTCGCCGTCTACGCCGAGCCAGACGCCCAGGCACCCTTTGCCTCGCTTGCCGACGAAGCCTTTGCACTCGGGGGCACCACTTCTGCCGAGTCCTACCTCGTCTTTGACAAGATTCTGGAGGCCGCAGAAAAATCCGGCGCGGATGCCATCCACCCGGGCTACGGTTTCCTATCCGAAAACGCCGACTTTGCTCAGGCCGTCGTTGATGCCGGATTGACCTGGATTGGCCCCTCTCCTGAGTCCATCCGCAACTTGGGCGATAAGGTCACCGCGCGGCACATCGCCGAGCGCGCCGAAGCCCCTATGGCCCCGGGTACTAAGGATCCGGTGGCTGGCGCCGATGAGGTGCAGTCCTTCGCCATGGAATACGGCCTTCCCGTTGCCATCAAGGCTGCCTTTGGCGGCGGCGGCCGCGGCATGAAGGTGGCCTACTCCGCAGAGGAAATCCCCGAGCTCTTTGAATCCGCTACCCGTGAGGCAACCTCCGCCTTCGGCCGCGGCGAGTGCTTCGTAGAGCGCT
Organism: Corynebacterium nasorum; assembly: GCF_022347325.1. Lineage (NCBI taxonomy): Bacteria > Bacillati > Actinomycetota > Actinomycetes > Mycobacteriales > Corynebacteriaceae > Corynebacterium > Corynebacterium nasorum. The sequence goes on along the minus strand of NZ_JAKRDU010000011.1, from coordinate 16,770 downwards.
ACCTGGATCGGGCCCGCCACGTCGAGGCCCAGGTGCTGGCAGATAAGCACGGAAACGTAGTGGTCGTCGGCACGCGCGATTGCTCCCTGCAGCGCCGCTTCCAAAAGCTAGTCGAGGAAGCCCCCGCGCCTTTCCTTACCGATGAGCAACGCACCTCCATCCACGAGTCTGCCAAGCGCATCTGCCGCGAGGCCGGCTACTACGGCGCCGGCACCGTTGAGTACCTGGTGGGCGCCGATGGCCTCATTTCCTTCCTGGAGGTCAATACTCGCCTGCAGGTGGAGCACCCCGTATCCGAGGAAACTACCGGCCTCGATCTCGTGCGCGAGCAGTTCCGTATCGCTGAGGGCCACGAGCTCTCCCTGCAGGAAGACCCCACCCCGCGCGGCCATGCCTTCGAGTTCCGCATCAACGGTGAGGATGCCGCCGCAAACTTCATGCCAGCCCCCGGCACCATCGTGAAGTACTCCGAACCAGCTGGTCCGGGCGTGCGCGTAGATTCCGGCGTCGTCCAGGGGTCCGTCATTGGTGGACAGTTCGATTCCATGCTGGCCAAGCTCATCGTCTGGGGGCCAGACCGCGAGACCGCACTGCGTCGCTCCGCCCGCGCCCTATCCGAGTACACGGTTGAGGGCCTGCCCACCGTTATCCCGTTTGACCAGGCTATCGTTGCTGACCCAGCTTTCACTGCAGTAGATGGCAACTTCGGCGTCTACACCAAGTGGATCGAAGAGGAATGGGATAACCAGCTTCCCGCCCACGATGATTCCACTGATGCCGAAGCCGCCGAGGCAGAACCTTCCCAGGTACACACCGTGGAGATCGACGGCCGACGTATCGAGGTAGCCCTCCCCGCGTCCTTCAGTGCCAACGGCACCCCACGTAAAAAGAAAAAGCGCAAGGGTTCCGGCGCCAAGGCCGCCGTTTCCGGCGATGCGGTTACCTCCCCAATGCAGGGCACGGTCATCAAGGTCAATGTGGAAGAGGGCCAGGAGGTCGCCGAAGGTGAGGTCCTCCTCGTTCTCGAGGCCATGAAGATGGAAAATCCCGTCAAGGCGCATAAGGCCGGCACCGTTACCGGTCTGGCAGTAGAAGCAGGCGCTTCTACCACCAAGGGCAGCGTGCTGCTGGAAATCAAGTAGCCTACCCCGCTAGCCTTGGAAGAATGACTGCTTCTTCCCTCGGCGTACGCTTGGCCAAGGAAGAGGATCGTGATTATCTCGCGGTCCTCTTCCCTTCTTATATCTCTGAGTGGTCCCCCATCGTGGACGGCGGTGTCCTCGCCTTGCCCATGTCCGCGAACGAGGATCCCACCATTGCTCCCCGCGGCGCCGCGCTTTTGCGCTACTACCCCGCCGCTGACAAAGGCCCAGCTTTCTTGGGCGATCCCTTAGCCCACCCGCTTGACGACGCCGCCTGGCTCACCCCCTTCGATCCCGAGGAAATCCCCGAGCTCGTCGTCGCCACCGACGATCCAGCCGCCCGCACCCTGCTCATTAGCAACGCCATCGACCTCGCGGCCGAGCAGACCGCTCCTGGTATCTCGTCGGCCACGCCCCTACCTGGTTTCGAGGAGCTTGCCCCAGGTAAATTCTTCCGCCGCTTTTAGCCCCCAGGGTCCAGCCGCCTGTCTGCTAACCTGGCAACAATGTTGACAATAGATGCAGACTACGGACATTCCGCCCCCTTGGGGCACCTCAATCGCAGCTTTAATGCCGGTCGCGTATACGGCCTAAAAGGCCCGAATGGTGCGGGTAAATCTACGCTGCTGCAGACGTTGAGCGGCGAGATTGCCCCACTAAATGGCACCGTTTTCATCGACGGTGCCGCACCCGGTAGCGCGGAGGCGGCCGGTTCCATTATCTCCGTCGGGGACCCAGTATTCCTCCCCGATCTCACCGTGGGTGAGCACTTTAGTTTGCTATCCCACCGCACCGGCGTGGACTTTACCGAGATCCATGAGCTCTGGGCCCTCGACCAAGCCATCCTGAGTTCTGCGGTCAGCGATCTTTCTTCGGGCCAGCGCCAGCGCGTCTACCTCGCAGCCCAGCTCTATCAGCCGGCCAAAGCCCTGCTTATCGACGAGCCCGAACGCCACCTCGACCACACCTGGACCGCTTTCTTGGCCGAGGAGCTACGCCACCTCGCAGCCGATGGCCGCTGTGTGGTGCTCGCTTCCCATTCTCCAGTCATCTTCGATGCCTGCGACGAGGTGGTGGAGATATCATGAAACTTCTCTCCACAGCCTCCTCAGCCATCTATTACGCCTTCATCGCGGCACTTATCGCGAGCGTCAGCGTTTACGCCTGGCACAATGCTGCAGCGCTTCTGCCCTCGCTCGCGCAGCGCACGGCTGCCGCCCTTCCTGCCACCGCAATCATTGGTGCCGGGTTCGGCTCGCTCGCCCTCATCGTTCTCCTCGAGGCGCTCTATCCGCTGCGCAGCCTTTCGCTCGGGCGTTGGGTCTATGCGGATAGGCCGCGGGGGCGCATGGGAGGCGTCGATAAGCTGTCTATTGCGCAACTCGCCGGCATAAGCCTCCTTGGCCTCGCCCTGTGCACGTCACTGCATCTTCCACTCTATGCGGCGATAACCCTACCCCTGCTGCGGTTTGTCATCGGCTGGCGGTCCTTCGATCTCGCCTCGCTCCTTCACGCGGGCCGTACCCGTGCCATCGGCTCGTCCTCCTTTGGGCTACTGGATTCTGAGGTTTCTGCCGATGCCATCGCCTCCCAATCCGCGCGCCTGCGCCCGCGCTCGCGTGCCACGGCTTCGCTCAGTCTCCTTTTTGCTTGGCGCCTGTATCGCCGGTGGTACATCCCCCTCGGTGCAGTCGCCGTCATGGGGCTGACCCTGGCGCTTGCCCCACAGCTCGGCAGCCTTGCGCTCATTGGATTCACTGCCGCTTGGACCATTGTCAGCGCCGCTACCAGCCGCGCCGCCTCCTTCGGCCGCATCGTCGATGGTGCGTGGCCCGACTGGGGACTGCCGCTGGCTGCCACCGCAGGTGCTGCCGTTCTTGGCACCGCCTTCATCGCCACCGTGTGGAAGCTGTCCCTGTTCACGCTCGCAGCATGTTGTTTGGGGCTTAGCTACGCCGCCTTTAAGCGCTCCCGTCCCGCACGTGTGACCACCATGAATATCATCGATACCGGCGGCTTCGGCGCCTCCTTCTCTCCCGAGGTCTTCGGTTACTTCATGCGCGGGAGCTACGGTATTGCTGCCATCGCAGTAGCCCTTTTCCTCTAGTCTCCCTGCCCCAACACCCCAGGTATGTCACTGCGTTAAGTCACACATACCTGGGGTTTCTTTGGGATCTCATTTTGTATTACAACTAGCAATACAGATTGTGTTACTGTAAGTAATACAGAAAAGAGATTGGAGGTGACAGATGTTCATTACCCTTAACCCCGAATCTGACGTCCCCGTATTTCAACAAATTCACGATGAAATCGTTTTGGCTATCGCTCACGGACAGCTTTCCGATGGCGACAAGCTAGATCCCGTCCGCCGCGTTGCCAAAGATATAGGCATTAACCCCGCCACCGTAAAGAAGGCTTACGACCTCTTGGTTTCCGAGGGCCTTGTAGAAACCGCCGGCCGGTCCGGATCCATCGTCAGGCCTGGTTCTCGCACCGCCTCACAAGAAAAACAACTGAATGAGCAATTAAGCCGCGTAGTCGCACTCGCCCGCGCCCAAGGCTTTAGCCCAGATGAGCTCCACGCTCGACTCAGCTCCACCCTTAATGACCTGGAAGTATCACCATGATTTTCACACTTTTAATGGCCGCCACCACCCTCGTTATCACCTGGATCATGGCCACAGCCCCCTCCCTGGCCTCGCCTGGCACACCGCTCGGAGTGCGCGTGCCCAAGGCTTATCTTTCCGATCCTGCAGTTACCTCTGCCCTCGCTGGATTCAAGGCACGCACGTGGAGCTGCGGCATCTTGGCAACGGCCATGTCCCTCTTTGCCTGGAAACTGCCGTTATTAGCTGCACTACCTTCCCTCGTGGTAGCGCTCGGTGGCATGTGGGCCTACATCTCCCAACGTCGCCGCATCATCGCCGCTAAAAAGGCGGGCGGCTGGTTCGACGAGGTGGAAACCACCATCGCTGCCCGTGTTTCCCGCAAATCCATTGGCACGCCCAACTTCGACGGCTTCCCTACGCCGACTTTTCCATGGGTAACCATGCTCTCTTCCCTGTTGTGCATCGCGGCCGGTGCAATCATCGTCGCTTCCCACTGGTCCGCCATTCCGGACCCCGTTCCCGTGCATTGGAATGGCTCCATGGAAGCCGACAATTGGAGCGACAAATCAATCGGGAGCGTGTTTTTCTCCTCATTCGTGGCTCTAGGCGAGCTCTGCCTATTTGCCATTATCTGCTCTTTTATCGCGCATAGTGAGGTGTCCCCACGCTCTGAGCGCAGCATTAAAGCGCGGCTGCGTAACGAAGCCAACCTCGCTGTCACGAACACCGGAATGGGAGTACTTACTCTGCTCATCAGCGCCGGGATGGCCTTCATACAGGTAACCGGCCCTATCCCGCACTATCAACGCTTCCACAGCGCCGTGATCATCACAATGTTGATTCTCGCCATTGGTGGCAGCATCGGTCTAGTTGTATTTCTTCTCTACAAGCAATCCCGGTTATCCGAGCAATTGCGCGGCATTCCCTTTTCCGATGAAGACAAAGAATCACCGGACAATGACCACCTCTATAAATGGGGCGTAATGTATTACAACCCGGATGACCCAGCGGTACTGGTAGATAAGCGCTTCGGTACGGGAATGTCGTTTAATTATGCCCGGTGGCAGGCCAAGGTCTTTTTCGGCCTCGTGATACTCATCCTGGTCGGCTCGTTAGCATTGCCCGTCCTCCTTGGCTAAGGCAAACCTCCGCTATCATCGCGAATCAACGATTTCGTCCATCTAAAGCAAGGATTTCGTCGACGGATCTGGTCATTTGGATGGGCGAAATCGTTGATTTCTACCGCTGCTAGACACCAAGGCGCCCCGCTGCCTCGAGATAAATCGAGGGAAGCGGGGCGCTTGAGTGTGCAGTCTAGTTGATTACAGCAATGAGGTCGCCGCCTTCAACCTTGGTGGCCTGGCCGATGGCCACGCGTTCGACCACGCCATCCTTAGTGGCGGAGATGGAAGCTTCCATCTTCATTGCCTCAATGACGGCAATTTGGTCGCCGGCCTTCACCTCGTCGCCAGGCTTGGCGGTGGGATTGACCACGCCGGCGAATGGTGCGGCGACATGTCCCTCGTTGGAAGGGTCAGCCTTTTCTACGGTGGCGACGGTGGACTCGGCGTTTTCGTCGCGAACCTTCATCGGGCGAATCTGACCGTTGACATTGAGCACGACGTTACGCATGCCCTTTTCATCCGGCTCACCCACGGCGTCGAGACGCACCACGACCTGCTTGAGATCGGCGCGATCGGTGGAGCCTTCTGGGAAGTAGTGGACTACCTTTTCTTCGCCTTCAGTCAGACCGTAGAAGAAGGTGGTATCCGTCAGCGCCTCGGTATTGCCGTACTTACGGCGGAACTCGTTGAACTCCTCGAACTGCTTGGGAAAGAGCAGGCGGTTCAAGCTGGCACGGCGTTCATCCGAATTATCGGACTCGAGGTGCGGCTGCTCCTCAGCAGGAACTTCGCTGATTTGGGCGCCGGTCGCCTCGCGACCGTCGAGCACCTTATCGCGCAGTTCCGGCCAACCACCAGGAGGGGTACCGAGCTGTCCGCGGAGGAACTGGTTAACCGAGTCCGGAATATCAAACTTCGTCGGGTTAGCGGCGAAGTCTGCAGGATCTACGCCCGCGCCAACAAGGTGCAGGGCAAGATCGCCCACGACCTTGGAAGATGGGGTGACCTTGGTCGGACGCCCCAGCATCTCATTGACCGCTGCATAGGTGTCCTCGATGACCTCGAAGCGATCCGCCAAGCCAAGAGCAACGGCTTGGGCACGCAGGTTGGAGAGCTGACCGCCTGGAATCTCGTGTTTGTACACGCGACCGGTCGGGCCAGGGATGCCGTTCTCGAACGGGGCGTAGAGCTGGCGCACGGCCTCCCAGTACGGCTCGAGATCGGAAACTGCCTGCAGGTCGATGCCGGTGTCGCGCTTGGATTGGGAGAAGGCCGCAATAAGCGCCGACAGCGATGGCTGCGAGGTGGTTCCTGCCAGCGGCGCGGAGGCGCCGTCGACAATGTCGGCACCAGAGAGCGCAGCCGCATAGTAAGTGGCCATCTGTCCACCGGCGGTATCGTGCGTGTGCACGTGCACCGGCAGATCGAATTCCTTGCGCAGCGCCATGACCAGCTTGGAAGCAGCCTCTGGGCGAAGCAGACCCGCCATATCCTTGATGGCGAGGATATGGGCGCCGGACTCCACAATCTGTTCGGCCAGCTTGAGGTAATAATCCAGCGTGTACAGGTTCTCCTTCGGCGAGGCAAGGTCGCCGGAGTACGCCATGGCCACCTCAGCAACGGTGGTATTGGTCTCGAGAACGGCCTCGATGGCGGGGCGCATCTGGGAGACGTCGTTAAGTGCGTCGAAGATGCGGAAGACATCAACGCCCGACTTGGCTGCTTCTTGGACGAAGCCGCGGCAGACCGAATCTGGGTATGGGGTATAGCCCACGGTATTGCGGCCGCGCAGGAGCATCTGGATATTTTGGTTCGGCATAGCCTCGCGCAGCATGTCTAGGCGTACCCAGGGGTCCTCGTGGAGGAAGCGCATGGCGACGTCATAAGTCGCACCACCCCAAGCCTCCACGGAGAAGAGATTCGGGGTCATGCGAGCGACAGCCTCGGCGGCGGAAACCAGCGCAGTACTACGCACGCGGGTGGCCAGCAGGGACTGGTGGGCATCGCGGAAGGTGGTATCCGTAACCATGAGTGAGTGCTGCTTACGGATCTTTTCTGCCCACTTCTGTGGCCCAAACTCGAGCAGATCGTCGCGGGAACCGCGCGGTAGCGGCTCAGAAGAGTCCAGCTCGGGGAGCTTGTCAAAGGGACGAAGTGCCGTCGGGCGCTCGCCGTTGGGTTTATTAACGGTGGTCTCCGCAATGTACTCGAGGATTCGACCAGACTCATCGACGGCGGGCGGTGCCTTGAGGAGGTGCGGGTGTGCGTTGATGAAGCCGGTGTCCACACGGGTCTGAGTGAAGTCCGGCTCGCGCAGCAGGGCGCGCAAAAAGCCGATATTGGTGGCCACACCGGAGACGTGGAACTCGTTGAGCGCGCGCTGGGCGCGCTGCACGGCCTGCTCGAAATTGACGCCGCGACAGGTCATCTTTACCAGCAAGGAGTCGAAGTTCGGCGATACCTCTGCACCCACAGAGGTTGCACCGTCCAAACGCACGCCAGCGCCGCCCGGCGAACGATACGCGGTCAGCGTACCGGTATCCGGGCGGAAACCATTATTCGGATCTTCAGTGGTAATGCGGCACTGAAGGGCAGACCCGGTGATGGAAATCTTGTCTTGGGCGAGGTGAATATCCTCCAGCGAGGCACCGGCCGCGATATTCATCTGGGCCTTCACGATGTCGACGCCGGTGATTTCCTCGGTCACGGTGTGCTCCACCTGCACACGCGGGTTCATCTCGATAAAGACGTGGTTGCCGCGCTCATCGACGAGGAATTCCACGGTACCCGCGCCCTCATAGTTGATGTGCTCGCAGAACTTCACCGCATCCTGGCAGATGCGGTCACGCAGTTCCGGATCCATCGATGGCGCTGGGGCGATTTCCACGACCTTTTGGTGGCGGCGCTGGACGGAGCAGTCACGCTCAAAGAGGTGAATAACGTTGCCTTGGCTATCAGCCAGAATCTGCACCTCGATGTGCTGTGGCTTGATTACTGCGGTTTCAAGGTAGACGCTGCCATCGCCGAATGCGGCTTCCGCTTCGCGGGAGGCCTCGGCAGCCTTCTCGCGCAGCTGATCTTCGGATTCTACGAAGCGCATTCCGCGCCCGCCGCCACCGGCAACAGCCTTAACGAATACGGGGAAATTGAAATCCTTGGAGTATTCCACCAGCTTATCGACGTCCGTCGATGGCTCCGAGTCCTGCAACGTCGGCAGCCCAGCTTCCTTCGCCGCGCTTACCGCTGCAGCCTTATCACCAGTCAAATCCAGTGTGGATGGGGTCGGGCCAATGAACTTGATTCCATTGTCCTCACAGGCACGAGCAAGATCCGCCCGCTCCGAAAGGAAACCGTAGCCGGGGTAAATAGCATCCGCTTCCGCTTTCTTCGCGGCGCGAATGATTTCATCGATATCGAGATAAGCCTTTACCGGCTGCCCCTCGGTACCAATACGGACGGCCTCATCCGCAAACGCACGATGGAAGGAGTTACGGTCTTCACGAGGGTAGACCGCTACGGTCTTTGCCCCAGTTTCAAAGGCAGCGCGGAATGCACGCACGGCGATTTCGCCGCGGTTGGCTACCAGAATCTTTTTGAACGATGGAAGCGCGGGATTAGCCACTTCTGTGTTCCTTTCAGCTCGGAAGACGCCGCGATGCAACGCCTCCTGTTGGGTGATCCGCATCTCAGTCTAGAGGGCCACTCCTCAAATGTCTGCCCTTTTCGACGCCTAATTCGCCACACTTACCAGCCACGGAGCCACCTTGCGGACATTTCTACAGGTCGACCAGTAATAACAAGGTTGGCGATTCTGTAAATGTTGCAAATTTTTAATTCAACAACTTACACAGCGGGGACACCCGCTTTTACACCGCAGCTCCATCCCATATCACTCCTACCGTTGACCGCGGGCACCTTTCGTTATATGGTTACCCACATAAATGGTTAACCCATACACCGGAAAGGGAATCATATGCCACGAATCAGAGGGGCCGCAGGATGAGTGACACCCGGCCTATTTACCAGCAACTGGCAGGAGGGATTAGGGACATGATCATCAGTGGCGAACTGCCAGAGGGCGAACGCGCCCCCAGCACCAACGAGCTTTCCGCATTCCACTCCGTCAACCCGACCACCTCTGCCAAGGCGCTCACCGTCCTCTTCGAGGAAGGGCTGCTGGAAAAGCGCCGCGGCTTGGGCATGTTTGTACGCGAAGGCGCTCGCGAGAAGGTTCGCCATCAACGCCAAGAATCACTTAGGGAAGACTTCATCGTTCCCCTCCTGAAAGAAGGGGCCGCATTGGGATTAAGCGCCAGCGACATCGCCGACCTCATCGAAGCCGAAGGAGACCATCATGACGCACCTTAAGTTGCAGAACGTCACCTGCAAGCACCGCCTGCACGTGCCGCATCTCGATCTCAACTCCGGCATGTACGGATTGATCGGGCCCAATGGCGCCGGCAAGACCACGCTTTTGCGCACGGTAGCGGGGTTCCTGCCTACCAAGGGCAGCATCGATACCCCACAGGTGGCGATCGCGCGCACCGGCGCCGATATCTTGCTTTCCGGTTCTACTGTGGCCCAACACCTGCGGGCCGCAGAGCACGTCCGCGAAAGATTCGACGTGGGGTATGCGGAGGAGCTTTTGGATAGTTTGGGCGTCGATAAGCGCTACAAGAACCGTTCTTTAAGCACCGGTCAGCGCCAGCTAGTTGCCTGTGCCACTGCCCTGGCAGCGCGCACTCCGGTTGCCCTCCTCGATGAGCCTTTCAATGGCCTAGACGCACCGACGCGGACGCGCCTGCGAGAGCTCATCATCGCCCATGCCGCGGCCACCCCGGATTGGCTGCTCGTACTTTCTTCCCACCGAGCGGAAGACCTCGTAGGTTTGGTTGACCAGGTCATTACCGTGCAGGAAGGCACAGTCAATAAGCCCACAGATCTTGAATCTCAGCGGCCGCATTACCCCGTGCTCACAGGCAGCGCAAAGAACGTTGAGCAAGCACTCGCGCTTGCCGACGCCCTCCCCCTCCACCAATCCTCCCTCGGCTCCACCGCCAAGGTTCATGCCTGGTCCCCAGTACCGTTTCCAGCTGATACCGCAGCCGCCGCCCACGTCACTGTTTCCTACCTCGACGATGGTCAACTCATTGATTCCCTTGTCTCCCGCGCCCATGAATCCACCCGCACCTCACAAGAGGAGTCCTAGTCATGAAGCTATTGAAGTCCTTCAACCTCAACGCCACCAAAGCGCTCATCGTTATTAGCATCATCGTCATTTTGCTGTGGGTTCTCCCGTATGCCGTCCCCAGCGATCCCTCTGCCATCGGTGCCAATCCGACTGGCTGGGGAATCTTCGCAGTCTTTATATGGGGTCTCTACTGCGCCTTCGCCGCAACCGAATACCGTTCCTTGCGTGGCCTGGGGATGCGACCCCGGCAATGGCTTAGCAGCATGCACGCGACACTGTGGCTAGCCGCGCTCATTTTTGGAGCCGTCGCCTGGACCGCTTACTACATCGCGCTGCAATCGGGTGCGTACGCGAATTCTTCGTGGGCAATCACCCCCGGCGCAGTAGAAGCCAGCCTTCCGTTTTGCTACGCGGCAACCTTCGGTAGCTTCGCCTGTGGTCACCTCATAACCGGATACATTGGCGCACTCATCGGTGTGGTAGTAAGTAGCGCAAACCAAAGCTCCCTATTCGTTCGGCTCCTGCTAATCGCCGGCATCATCATCGGCTTATTCCTAGCGGATGGCATCGTGATTACTCTCGCTGAATCATTTGGAGCTGTAGAAATCGGCGCCCCATGGCCCGGCATGTTTTTCTTCGCTGGTTTAGCTGTCCTTATCTGCACCGCAGCAATTCACATCCTGGCGCGGCGTATCCAGCCATAGCCCGACTGCAGAAAAACCACGACAGAAATATCGGCTCCCCCGCTCCGGCCAACTTGACGGTGCCGGAGTCTGGGGGAGCTGACACGTTTTAGAAGGACTTCGGTGGAACCGAACGCTGCTCCTCGCCGTTATAGGCGGAAAGCGGACGGATAAGCGAGTTATTCTCGTTCTGCTCTACGATGTGCGCAGTCCAGCCGGTAATGCGGGCCATGACAAAGATTGACGTGAAGAATTCAATGTCAAAGCCCAGGATGTGATAGGCAGGTCCAGCCGGGAAGTCGAGGTTCGGTTTGATCTTGATGGAGGTGTTTTCCTCCATCGTCTTGGCCATGATGTCATACATCTCAACCCACTGGGTCTGGTCGTGCTGTTCGGCCAGCTCCTTAAACGCTGCCTCCATTGTTGGCACGCGGGAGTCGCCGTTTTTGTAGACACGGTGACCAAATCCCATGACCAATTCCTTGTTCGCCAGCTTCTTCTTGGTCCACTCTTCTGCCTTGGCAGGATCGGCAATCTCCAGGAAGTTTTTCATCACGGCCTCGTTGGCGCCGCCATGCAGGGGCCCCTTGAGCGCGCCGATGGCCGCGACGATGGCGGAATAAGTATCGGACATGGTCGAGGTCACCACGCGGGCAGCGAAGGTGGAGGCGTTAAAGGAGTGCTCCGCATAGAGGATAAGGGACTTATCAAAAGCCTCGATATCGGCACGGTTGGTCGCTGGGGAGCCTTCCTCATCACCGAAGACCATCCAAAGGAAGTTCTCCGCAAAGCCCTTCTTGCGGGAGGGTTGGATGTAGCCTTCACCGCGGCGGCGCCGGATATCAAGCGCAATGATGGTGGGAATCTTGGCCATAAGCTCCAGCGCGGTGCGGCGGATATGCTCGGAATCCTTGGTGTATTCCTCTGGGTCTTGGGAACCGATATAGGAAATGGCGGTACGCAGTACATCCATTGGGTGACACGATAGCGGCATGGACATGATGAGGTCGATGACGTGGCGCTCTAGGTGGCGCAGGGCCTTCTCGCGGGCGGAGAATCGGATAAGCGATTCTTGGCCTGGTAGTTTGCCGTTCCACAGCAGGTAGGCCACTTCCTCAAAGGAGCAGTAGCGAGCCAGCTCCTGGACGGGATAACCGCGGTAAGTCAATGAGTTGGTCTCGGGGACGACCTTGGAAACGGCAGTCTCATCGACGACGACGCCGTATAGGCCCTTGCGGATTTCGGGGGTGTGGTTCTTATCAGACATGGTGGGAAATCTCCTTAGCTTTCAAAAGTGGGCTGGTAGGTGTCTTTGGAGTAGGTGAATACGGATTTATCGAAGTCGTTGTATTCCTCGTAGCGCACCAGTTCATAAAGGCGGGAGCGGTGTTGCATGCGCTCGAGCCAATCGGTTTGAATCCCGGTTTCTTGCACATCGCGTAGGAAGTCTTCGGTCGCCCCCATAGCCACGCGGAAAGAGGAAACGGGCCAAATAACCGCGTTATAGCCGAGGTCTTCTAGCTGTTGCGCCGAGAGCAGCTCGGTTTTGCCGAACTCGGTCATATTTGCCAGCAGTGGGGTATCCACCGCGACGCGGAATTTCTCAAAATCTTCCGGCCGGTACAGCGCCTCGGTGAAGATGAGGTCTGCTCCAGCATCGGCATAGGCCTTGGCACGGTCGATGGCATCATCGATGCCGTTTACTCCTGCGGCGTCGGTGCGGGCGCAGATAATGAAATTCGGGTCGCGCCGCTCGTTGACCGCGGCGCTAATGCGGCGGACCATGATGTCTTTGTCCACCACTTCTTTGCCGTCGAGATGCCCGCAGCGCTTCGGGTTGACCTGGTCCTCAAGGTGGCAGCCGGCAAGACCAGCGTCCTCGAGTGCGGCGATGGTGCGGGCGGCGGACATGGGTTCGCCGAAGCCAGTGTCGGCGTCGACAAGCACGGGCAAATCCGTCGCACGAGCAATCTGCCCGGAGCGCTGCGCCACCTCGCTCAGGGTGGTCAGGCCAATATCGGGAAGACCCAAATCATTAGCCAGCACCGCACCGGAGACATAAACGCCGCCGAAACCACCGATATCTTGGATTAGGCGCGCGGTCAGGGGATTGAACGCGCCCGGCAGACGGGTAATGGTGCTGGATTCAAGGTCAGCGCGGAAATCCTGGCGCTTTTCCGCGGCAGTTTTCAAAGAGCCAAATAGTCCTGCCATTAGAAGATTCCTTCCGCTTTCTTAGGCGCGCTGGCCACATGAGCATCAGTCACCCTAACGTTAAGTTCGGTCAGGTCAGTGAGGTTTTCCAAGTTCTGGACCGCATTGAGGAAACGTTCTTGTTCGGCCTCGTCCACGATGCCGGCCGCAAGCTTGGTGAATTTCTCTATGTACTGCTCGCGGGCAAAAGGACGCGCGCCCAGCGGGTGGGCATCAGCAACTGCGCGCTCATCTTCTACCACGGTGCCGTCTTTGAAGGTGATCACCGCCTTGCCGCCAAAGGCCTTTTCAGACAGGTCGTTGGAATGATAGCGGCGGGTCCACTCGGGGTCTTCGACAGTGGAAATCTTGTGCCACAGCTCGATGGTCTCCGGGCGGTTGGCGCGCTCGGGGGCATAGGAAGCCTCGTGGTCCCACTCGCCATCCTCGAGGGCTATGGCAAAGATGTACATGATCGAGTGATCCAGCGTCTCGCGAGAAGCAGAGGGATCCATCTTTTGTGGATCGTTGGCACCGGTACCGATGACATAGTGCGTATGGTGCGAGGTGTGCAGAACAATGGACTCGATGTCCGCAGTCTGCAGGCCCTTTTCTGCCAAGGTTTTCTTTAGCGCAAAGGCCATATCGATGGGCGCTTGGGCCTGGTATTCAGCCGAGTGTTCCTTGGTATAGGTATCCAAGATGGCGCGCTTTTCCTCGCCAGGTTCTGGCAAGGGGACCGTGTAGGTGCGCTCCGGCGAATGCAGCATCCACGCGATGAATCCATCCTCGCCTTCCCAGATGGGCGCCGGCGCACCTTCTCCGCGCATCGCCCGGTCAACGGCTTCAATAGCCATCTTTCCCGCGAAGGCTGGGGCGTAGGCTTTCCAAGAGGAAATCAAGCCCTTACGGGATTGCCGAGTGGCGGTAGTGGTGTGCAGTGCCTGGCCCACCGCCTGGTAGATGGTGTCCTTATCTAGTCCAAGCATGGTGCCGATACCGGCGGCTACAGAAGGGCCAAGATGTGCCACGTGGTCAATCTTGTGCTCGTGCAGGCACATACCTTTCACGAGGTTGACCTGGATTTCATAGCCGGTAGCGATGCCCCGGATAAGGTCTCGGCCGCTCAGCCCCTTATGCTGGGCGGTAGCAAGCAGCGGTGGGATATTATCCCCGGGGTGCGAGTATTCAGCAGCCAGGAAAGTGTCGTGGTAATCCAGCTCGCGGACTGCAGTGCCATTGGCAAGCGCGGCCCATTCGGCCGAGTAAGTACCATCCACACCAAATACCGTGGAGCCTCCCTTAGTTACTGGGTGTGCCTGAGCCATGACGCGGGCAGAGGTTACCGGGCCACGCGCTACGGACGCCATGCCCACGGCCGCATTATCAATAATGCGGTTGATGATCATATCGGTGGTCTCGGCGGGAACCTCTACCGGATCCGCGGCTACTTCTGCCACCTTGTACGCCAGGTGCTCCTCATAGGGGAAATCCTCAGCGGATTTATGGGTTCTTACCTCGTGGTTCTTCACTAGATGGATCCTCCTCCACTCTGTAAATGCGTTGTGAATCACACTAAATGCTTGAATGTGCTGCGCGCTATAAGTATGGTGTGTGTAATCTAGCGGAATGAGTCAGTGAAATCTGCAAAGTTTGTGGTTTCAACTGCTCATGGCGGTGAAAGGCGGCATAGCAACCGATGACCAAGCATTATGCGGGGGCACGAATCCATGCACTGCGCAAGCAACGGGGACTCACACAGGTAGCGATGGCCAAACAGTTGGGGCTGTCCACCAGCTACCTCAACCAGCTCGAAAACGACCAGCGCCCGCTTACCGTCACCGTGCTTATGCAATTAGCCCAGCGTTTTAACCTGGACCCCGGCTATTTTGCGAACGACCGCGATGCACGCACCATTACCGACCTGCGCCGGATCTTCCCCGAGGCCACCGAAGACTCCTTGGCCGACCTCGCCTCGCGCTTTCCGGAGCTCATGCCACGCTTCGTCGATATCGCCACCCGCGCTCCGGCGCGCGAGCGCTCCCCCTTTGAGCTCGTGCGAGATTTTTTCTACGACGCCCATAACTACATTCACGAGCTCGATGTGCTGGCAGAAGAGCTCGCCGGCCAGCTCGGTGACCGGGTGCTACGCCGTGGCCGCCTAGCTTCCCGCATGCAGGAGGACCTTGGCGTTACCGTCCGCTTTTCCCGGCCGGGCCCACGCCGCAGCTTCAACCCTGACACCCGAGAGCTTGCGCTTCGCGACGGCCTCTCCGAAGCCCAGCTAGTCTTTGAAATGGCGCTCCAATATTGCCTGCTTGCCTACCGCGATGTCTGCGATAACCTCGTCTCCGAACTTCCGGCAGGCGAAGCCCAAGAATTAGCTACTTTAGGTCTCGCGCAATACTTCGCTGCTGCGGTCACCATGCCCAATCAACCGTTCCTCTCGATGGCTGAGGAAACCCGCTACGATATCGACCTTTTGTGCAACTACTTTGGCACCGGTTTCGAAACCACCGCGCAACGCTTGGCTACTCTCCAGCGCCCAGGCCTTAACGGCGTTCCCTTTTCCTTCATCCGCACTGACCGCGCTGGGAATATCTCCAAGCGCCAATCCTCCACCGCCTTCCACTTCGCCCGCTCAGGAGGCTCTTGCCCGCTGTGGGTAGTCCACCGCGCCTTTGAAACGCCCAACCGCATCACTCGCCAGGTAGCCGCCATGCCAGACGGCCATGCCTACCTGTGGATAGGCCGCTTTGTGCAAGGAACCGCAAAATCCTGGGGCACCCCACGCAAGGAATTCGCCGTGGGCTTAGGCTGCGATATCTCTGAGGCCGACCGCATTGTCTACGCCGATGCTCTTAATCTAGATGTATCCGCCGCCACCCCTATCGGCCCTGGTTGCACCGCGTGCCCGCGTGAACATTGTCCCCAGCGTGCCCTTCCACAAGCAGATCGCCCCATCCAGGTTTCGCTCAATCGCACCGCCGAGCATTCCTACTCCACCTTCTAGCAACGCATGCAAAAGCGCCCGCCCTAGGCTGGTTACCAAGGCGGGCGCAAAAGAAAGGAACCGAAAGAAACTTTACTCCAGATCGTCGTGAGCCACGAGGCGTCGCGCGGCCTCGGTAATGGTGCCGGACAGAGACGGGTAAACGGCGAAGGAATCGGCCAGCTGATTTACGGTGAGCTGGTTGGTCACGGCCATGGCGATGGGCAGAATGAGCTCGGAGGCGGTCGGTGCAACGATGACGCCACCGATAACGCGGCCGGAGGTCGCGCGGCAGAAGAGCTTGACAAAGCCGTGCTGGAGCGAGCGCATCTTGGCGCGCGGGTTGGTATTCAGCGGCATGGTGATGGTGCGGGCGGCTACCTCACCGGCCTCGATTTCTGCCTGGGTGAAGCCTACAGCGGCAATCTCTGGGCGGGTAAAGACGGCGTTAGCCACGGTCTTTAGACGCAGAGGGGACACACCCTCACCGAGGGCGTGATACATAGCTACGCGGCCCTGCATTGCAGCAACGGAAGCCAACGGGAAGAGGTCAGAGCAGTCGCCAGCGGCGTAGATGCCCGCGATATTAGTGCGGGAGACGCGGTCAACCTGAATGTGGCCAGACTTGGCGGTTTCCACGCCAACGTTCTCCAGCTTCAAGTCCTTGGTATTCGGGATGGAGCCGATAGACATGATGACATGGGAACCGGTAATTTCGCGGCCGTCTTGAGTGGTCACCAGCACATTGCCGTCCTCGGTGCGATTGACGGTTTCCACGCGGCAGTTCTTTTCCAGCTCAACGCCGCGCTCGCTAAGCACGGTCTCGAGGACGTCGG
>NZ_JAKRDU010000010.1:0-79025 GCF_022347325.1 Corynebacterium nasorum | reverse complement strand
CATGCAACTCAACCGCCGACCCCGCAAAACCCTGGGCTTTCAAACACCAGCCGAGAAAATGGCCGCACTGATAAACTCAACCGAAACATAGGAAGTGTTTCCACGACCACTAGAATCTGCCATGTCTAACATGTGGGAAACCCCCTTGTGCGAGTGAAACTTTCCTGTGCCTGACAGGTATGCCTGCCAGGTGCCGGTACCAAGGCAGCACCTGCTACGCACAAACGTTAGGACCACACCCCCGCTGCCCTAGGCAATCTTTGCGCTATCTTTACGCCTCCCGCTCGCAATTTTTATATTTCCTTTACACCCCTTGTGCGTCACCTTTTCTTCAGGCCGGGAACCGCCCTTAATCCACAACGAAGGCCCGCCGACAGCGCATCGGCGGGCCTTCTCCCCATGACTAATCTCTCGGTACCCAAGGAGGGAATGGAGCGCACCCTCCTGCAAGCACCGCCCGTGATTAGGCAAGCCTAAGTTTATAAACCTTTCGTAGGATGGTCAAGGGTTTGCCCATAAATTTCTTAACTCCTGACAAAAACACAGTTAACCTGCAATAACGAGTACAATCCGGAACCATGGCTGAGTTGAAATCCACTATTTCCGAACAACTCCGCAAATTCTGGCGTGCCAATGAGAAGGAATTGACCGATTCCCCGCGTCGCGGTGTCGCCTCCCCTGCCGAAGCCACGGCACTGCGCGAGGAGGTCGCGGCCGAGATTGCGGAACTCATCAAAGCGCAGAAGATAAAGACCAGCCCCGGCGATACCGCCCTCGACGCCGATGCGGCCGCCACCCTCCCGCTAGGCGCACGCATGAAGCCACGTGGGATCTTCGAAGATGACTGGGGCGCACGTCCTACCGCACAACGCCCCTGGCCGGTCATCCTCATCCACGGCACCTGCGATACCAAGGGCGTATGGCAAATCCTCGGCAATGAGCTGCGCCAAGACGGCTGGGCGGTCTTCGCCCCTGACTACGGCCGCCGCGCCACCCAACCCCTTGCAGAATCCGCCGAGCAACTCGATGCCTATATCCGCACCGTGCGCATGGTCACCGGCGCGAACAAGGTCATCCTCATCGGCCACTCGCAGGGCGGGCTCCTCGCCCGCTATTGGATGCGCATGATTGGCGGCGCCGAGCATGTCCTCCACCTGATGTGCATCAGCGCGCCAAACCACGGAACTACCTACGGCGGTATCGTCAGCCGCCTCATTCGCACCCCGCGCCAAGAGGCGGTAATGCGCTCCGTCATCGATGGCTGGTTTGGGCCGGCGGGAATGGACCAAATTGTCGGCAGCGAAGCGCTACGCGAGGCCAATCGCGATGGCGACTTGGAATCTGGCGTGAGCTATACCTGCATTGCCACACGGTCTGATGCCGTCGTGGTCCCACCCGAAACCTGCTTCCTTGATCCCCGCGGCGTCGCAGAGGGCACCGTGCGAAATATTTATGTCCAAGACTTCGACCGCCGAGCAGTGGTCATGCACGAGGATATGCCCATGGATAAGCGCGTCCATGCCATCGTGCGCACCATCTTGGAATTAGTAGAGACTATCCCCCGCTAGTTAGAGCTCCAGCTCATCAAGGACCGCGTCAAAGGCTGGGCCCACCTGCGTGCGCCACAGCGTATCCACCTTCTGATCACCCCGGCCGGGGCCGCCATTGATGACGGCTACGCGCTTGCCCTGCTTCTTTGCCTCCAGCACAAAGCGATACCCACTCATCACCGCAAGAGAGGACCCAGCCACCAGCAGCGAGCGCGCCTGTCCCAACACGGCAAAGGCGGCATCGCGGCGCTCAGCCGGCACGGGCTCGCCAAAGTAGACGACGTCTGGTTTCAATAATTCCGATCCACACCGCTCGCATCCGGCCATGCGAAACGCCGCCACGTCGGATTCATCCAGGGTCACGTCACCATCCGGATTCACTTGGTCTGCCTCCACCACTAGGCGCTCCAAGTACCCCGGATTTGCTGCGGCCAAACGCGCATCGAAATGCGTCCGCGCCTCCCGATATCCGCACATCAGGCACACGACGGTTTCCATATCGCCATGCAGCGCCACCAAGTTCGCGGTCCCGGCCTGTTTATGCAGGCCGTCCACATTCTGAGTAACCACGCCATTAATCAGCCCGGCGCGCTCCAGTTCCACCAGCGCATAATGCGTACGATTCGGCGCCGCAGCATCCATGACTCGCCACCCCACAAAACTGCGGGCCCAATACCTATGGCTCGCGGCGGGGTCATGCCGAAATTCCTGATAGGTCATCGGACGGTGCCTACTCAGCGAGCCACGCGGCCCCCGATAATCCGGCACCCCTGAGTCCGTAGAAACCCCGGCCCCCGTTAGCACCATCACTGGGCCCTCGCGCAGCTGCTTGACGACGTCCCCTAAAGCCCTCCCTGGCTCCGTATGCGGCGCCGATTCCTCTACCACTCGGGCGATCGAGCGCAGCGCGGACTGGTGCGCAAGGGAGACGGCTGGATCCATGCTCCCGATGCTAGCTTTCGGGCAAGTGCTCTACGTATAGCCACTCCGAATCCAGCTCCCCGTGGCGCGAGCACTTGGTATGCCAGCCATCGGGGCGTACCTGGGCCACCATGCGGCGACCACAGATTTGGCAGTAGCGCGGCACATCGAGTCCAGCTGCGGCTGCAGGGTGCAGCGTAAAGACTTCCTCGATCGGCTTGCCGGTATTCGGATGGAAAATCGGCTCATCCCCAGCCAGGACGGCAGCGGCCAATTCGGAAGTCGGCGCGGATAAACCAGCCACTACAGGGCCTTAATCGGCAGATCGATGCGGTTCAACATGTCCACATCCTTTTCAATCTGCTGGCCCAGGGTGGTCAGGTAGTTACCGGCAATGATGGCGTTGATGCCGCCGAGCAGGCCGCGCTCCGTGCCGTCGTCGCCAAGCGAAAGCTCGCGGCCGCCGGCAAAGCGCAAGGTGGTAGACGGCATAGCCAAGCGGAATGCCGCCACGGCGCGCAGGCCCTCACCCAGTGGAACCAGCGGGCGATCCGCAAATGGGGTGCCCGGGCGCGGATCCAGGAAGTTCATCGGCACCTCGCAGGGATCAATTTCTGCCAGCTGCGCGGCGAACTCGGCGCGCTGTTCCAAAGACTCGCCCATGCCGATGATGCCGCCGCAGCAAACCTCCATGCCTACCTCGCGCACATAGTCGAGGGTCTGCTTGCGCTCCTCCCAAGTGTGGGTGGTGACCACATTGGGGAAGAAGGAACGGGATGTCTCCAGGTTGTGGTTATAACGCTGCGCGCCCATGTCCTTTAGGCGCTGCGCCTGCTCGCGGGTCAGGGTGCCCAGGGAGCAGGAAATCTCGATATCGACGGCGTCATTAATCGCTGCAATCGCCTCGCCTACCTGGTCCAGCAAGCGATCATCCGGGGACTTCACCGCAGCGACGATGCAGAACTCAGTAGCACCGGTCTTGGCGGTCTTCTGCGCTGCCTCCACCAACTCCGGGATGTTGAGGCGCACGGCGCGCACTGGGGACTCGAAGAGGCCGGACTGAGAACAGAAGTGGCAATCTTCTGGGCAGCCGCCAGTTTTAATGGAGATAATGCCTTCCACCGATACGTCTGGACCACACCACTTCAGGCGGGTCTGGTGGGCGATATCGGCGATTTCCTCCAATTGGGAATCCGGAACCTGTAGTACTTGCAGCAGTTCTTCCTGGTTGAGGCCTTTGCCTTGCTCCAGTGCTTTTTCGCGGGCGATGTCAATAATGCTCATAGTGTGAACCATACTTGAACAGCGTTCAGCTTTGGTTAAAATCACATAAAATTTTTCCCAGCGTTAGGCTCGATAGCATGACGCTTTATGATGACACCCTCTCCCTCCTCCAAGAACTTATCCGCAATGCCTGCGTAAACGACCTCACGCCGGACTCCGGTCACGAGGTACGCAATGCGGATAGTTTAGAAAAATTCTTCGCGGGCGAAGACGTGCAGATTGAGCGCTTCGAGTCCCACCCAGGCCGCGTTTCCATCGTCGTGACCGTCCCCGGCGATCCGGACAAAGAACCGCTCACCCTCATGGGGCATACAGACGTCGTCCCCGTCGACGAACCTAAATGGACCAAGCCTCCCTTCGAGGCGCTCATCGAGGACGGCAAGCTCTACGGCCGCGGTTCCGTAGACATGCTATTTATTACCGCCACCATGGCCGCCGTCACGCGCGAGGTCGCCCGCACCGGCAATACGGGCGGCACCCTTGCCTTCGTCGGCATGGCCGATGAAGAGGCCCGCGGCGGTCTCGGCGTGCGCTTTATGTCCGAAAACCACCCCGATGCCTTTTCCTGGAAGAACTGCTTATCTGAAACCGGCGGCAGCCACCTGCCCGGCGCGGTGGGTTTCAACGTGGGTGAAAAGGGCGCCGGCCAGCGCCGCCTGCACGTACATGGCGATGCCGGCCATGGCTCCACCCCTTATGGCAAGGACTTTGCCATCGTAAAGATCGGTGAGGTGGCCCACCGCATCGCCGCCGCTGAGCCGCCCACGGCTTCCAATGAGATCTGGGAGGGCTTCGTGCGCACCTTCAAATTTGACCCCCAGACCGAGCAGGAGCTTATCGACGGCACCGGTGACTACTCCAAGTTCGGCAACCTCGCCGCCTACGCGCATGCCTTTAGCCATACCACCATCGCCGAGACCGTCCTGCGCGCCGGCGGCGCCATTAACGTGCTGCCTTCACATGCCTACCTGGAAATGGATGTGCGCCCCTTCCCCGGCCAGACCCAAGAGGATCTAGATGACTTCCTGCGCAGCGCGCTTGGAGACATGGCCGATGAGGTAGAAATCGAACACCTCATTACTGAAGATGCCACGCAATCCTCCACCGATACCGAGCTGTGGCGCGCCATTGAGTCCACCTCCAAGGAATTCTTCCCCGATAAAGACGTCGTCCCAGTTCACGCCACCGGCGGCTCGGATCTGCGCTTTGCTCGGCGCAAGGGTGGCAATGCCTATGGCTTTGCCATGCACGCCGAGGGCCGCGATATGGCCAGCGCCAATTCACAGCTGCACAGCCACGACGAGCATCTCTACTTGGAGGATCTGAAGCTCACCGTGCGCGCTTACCGCAGCCTGGTTAATCGCTTCCTTGGCCTGTCACAGGCATAACAAGTGTGGCAAGATAGCTGGCATGAGCTTTGCACGTAAGTCCGCGCTGCTATCTGCAGCTACCGCCCTGACCGTAACCCTCGCCGCCCCTGCCGCTGCCCATGCCGACGCCGTTGATAACCTCCTAGCCAAGATGCCTGCCGGCCAGATTTCCTGCTCCCAGGCGAAGCAATACTGGACCAACTCCGCTGACTACAACCAGAAGAAGTCCCAGGCCCTCGCCGTTGCCACCGTGCACCCACGCGGCAACGAGGTTCGCGACGCCATCGGCCGCATGGACGAGGCTATTGCCCGCTGCGGCCTAAACGGCACTACTGGCCAGGGCAAGCCGGTCAACACTGGCGGCCAGCGCGGCAATGCTCCCGCACCAAAGCCGGCTCCGGCTCCGTCCCCGGCGCCAGCCAAGAACGCCAAGGTCATCGAGCTGGGCACCATCCCTGGCCAGCCGACTGTCGACGTCCCGTTCTTGGGCCAGACCTTCCGCATCCCGGATGCAGCCAAGATTGCCCAGAACGCTGTATCCCAGCTCCAGCTGCCGCAGATTCCGCAAATCCAGCAGCTACAGCAACTGTCTTCTTTCTAGCGGTCTAGCTGAAAATAGATCCCGGCATGCGCGCTGCAGCCGGGATTAAGTTTATGCCCACAGTGGGGACAGGCAGGCACGGCGGCATAAGCGTGGTAGTTCATCTCGGTGCGGCAGGCGCCGCAGAGGACTGAGGGGGCGTCGGCAAGCATGGGCCCAAACTCATGGTCAGTGAGCTCGGCGTGGCACAGCGCGCAAGCAAAATACTCCCCGCAGGTGGCGCACTTATTTGCCACCACGTCCAGCGGGGAATGCCAATGCCTGCACCGGCCTTCCGCATCAATCGCGCCGTGAATCTTCATGGCCGTCAGCATACGCGCCACCCTGCTGCCACTGCTGCTTCTTTTCTTCAGACTTCTTGGCATTGCGCACTGCCTGAATACCCACCACAATGGCAATGATGATCGGCACCCACACCTTGCTGTAATCCATCAAGAATACGAGCCAATCGGGCGGATCGATGTCAATATTGAAGTCAATATTCGGCACGGGCAGCTCAATCTGCGGCAACTCCGGCACTGGGAGCGCGATATCCGGCAGGTCGATATCCGGCAGCTCCCAATCCGGCAACAACCGAGACAAAATGCGGCTGATTATCGGGCCAAGCACGATCACGCCTATGGCCCAGCCGGACTTTCCCAAGCCGCCCAGGAGCGGATACAACACCCGCTTAAAGGAGCTTTCCTCCATGGCCGTGCGGCGCTTTTCTCCTAGTGAGTCGGCCGGTGGATCGAGGGCAACTGCCTCCTCACCATTGCGGTAGTAGACGTCTAAGAGCTCGCCAAAGGGGGAGGCTTGGATATCTAGGTAAGGCTTGGTTCGCGGGGCGGAGTTCTCAAAAAGGGTGAGGTCTTTTTCGATCTTCTTCTTTAGCGAATAGCGGCCCGCACGCGGCCGATCGTGGCGGCTGCGTACCTGACCGTTCACCACAATCTGCAGGCGTGGGCTCGGGTTCTTCCGCCAGAGCCGGAGGCGTTCCGGCAGGGTTGCATCGCCTGGAACCGGGGTGAAGTCCTTCGCTTTCTTAGGCCACTGGCCCATCTCCGCGAATTCGGCATCGTATCCGCGCTGCACCTCGATAGTGCCCACCTCGGGGTGCTCTAGGCGCCAGGTCTCCATTAGCTCTTCCCTGCCTTGGAGCCCACCACGGCACCTAGCTTGCTCGCAGCCCATGCCAAGAAAACAAACACTGGGAGGTAAATCCACGTTCCCTCATTGAAATACAGGGACATGGCGGCAAAATAGGCCAGCCCAGCCACACAGAAGATGGTCCAAGAGGCGCGGAAAGTGGCGCCGTCGACAAGAGCAATGATCACCGTCAGCACGGCCATGAGGATGAGCAGGATAAGGCCGGAAACAAGGTGGTAGACGGCGGGCGGAACAACGATGAAAACCGCGACCATGGCGATGGGTGCCCACCATTGCCACCAGGCGCGGCTGGGCTCGTCTTTCGTTTCCGCTTCTTCTAGCTCCTCAAACACTCACCCAACCTATCACAGGGCTTGGCAGAACTTATGGAGGAGAAATCCTCCCTACGTCCGGCTTAATCCTCCCCGCGGAGGATACCGCGATGAGCAGGGCATACTTAGCGTTGAGTACATGAAAAGCACACCACTCATCCTCGCGGCAGGCGTGATTTTTGGTGCCATCTACGGCACCAATGCACTCCTGCCAGATATATACGACAACCCCACCTCTGAGGTGCAGGCCGGCCAGGCGCGCATCCCCGGATTATCCTGCACGGAAGAAGATGGCTCCACCACTGCCGAGCCGCGCTGGGACTGTGACGGCACCCAGATCCGCGCTAAAGAAGTCGGCGTACAGGACAAAGACCAAGCCACCCGCCGGTACCTCCGGGCAATGAGGGAAGGTACGGCCATGCCGGAAGGAGACATCGACCGCGACGGGGATAAGCGCACGCTTAGCGATGGCGACCTCGTAGCCATCAGCATTGAGGGCGATGGCCCCACCACGTTCCTCTCCTTGCACGGACCGCGGGCTGAAGAACTTGCCCAGGAGGTAGAAAAGGCATGAAGAATCTGTACTGGCTATCTATCGCTTTCGGCCTGGTAGTTTCCGGCTTTTTCTTTGTTGATCGCCGTTTTACCGAGGTGGGGCTCATCGGTGCGCTCATCTGCGCTGGCTTGACGCTTGGACTGGGATTCTGGTGGTTTAGGCCGCGGCCGATGTGGCAGGGCATCCTATGGGGTGCGCTCGCCCAGCCGGTGGTGGTGAGCCTCAACGATCAGATGGTGGGGATCTCGGACAAGCTGGGGCTCACCCACCTATACGCGGCCTTCTACTCGCCGCTTCCGGAAGAAACCATCAAGCTCCTCGGCGTCGTTATTATTATTGCGGCTTTTGGAAACGTGAAGCATCCCTACCAAGCCGCCGCGATCGGCATGGCGGTAGGCCTTGGTTTTGATGCCATGGAAAATGTGCCGTTCATCCTCAACGCGGCCATCGATGACTTGGACGGCGACCTCTGGGGCGTCATCATTACCGGTATCGGACGATTCTTCACTGGCGCCTTTAGCCATGCGCTGTATACGGGGGTTGCGGCATGGGGCGTCGGCAAGCTCTATGCGGGGGCACGCCACGGATACTGGCAGGTGGCCGGATTCTGGCTGGCCGCCATCGCCCTGCATACCCTATTCAATGCCTCGACCATCATTGCGGGTGATTAGCCGGTGACCATTCTCCTTATCGCCCTCATCACGTGGACACTGGTTATTTGGGGCCTGCGTTTCATACGCAAGCAAGATAGGAGATATGCGGCACAAAGAAGCGAAATTACTCTGCCCACCAAGGATCCAGAATATAGCTGTTAAGCTGCGAAAATACGAAGGAAAAGGCTCGTGTCCGAGGGGTGTTATAAGGTGTGAATCGTACACAAGTTCACACGATAATTTAGGTACGATGCGCCATGGAAGAACCCTACTTTTCCACGACCAACACCACCGACCCCACCACACGCTCAGCCTTTGAAATGCGAAAGGCGGAATACGAGTTCTGGGTGAACCAAGTGCCCGATCTCGATTCTGATTTCGAATTAGTCACCCAATCCCTCTACCGCACCACCGGCGTCAATGAAGGCCGGATTAACCATATCCTCATGGCGCTGCATCGCTTGGAGGAGCTACCCGAGCTCCAAGCGCTGCAGCACCGCCTCTATCACTTGGACCTCGACCGGATTATTGCCATCAATAAGTCCCTCAACCGCTTGGGCAATCCGACGCCAGAGGTGGTGGCGCGCATCGATGAGCAGCTCACCGCTTACCTCACCCCTACCCGGCCCAACCAGATCATGCGCACACAGGCGCAGATCAAGCGCAAGCTCAACGAGCTCATCAACCTCGCCGATGACACATTGGCCGTCACCCAGGGCCCTACCCAGCCGCGCTACACCATGGAAAACTGGGGCGATAACACCTCGGCGGTGACTTTGAGTGCGGACCCGGCGGTTATCGCGAGCGTCGATAAGTGCATCCGGCAGACCGCGCTAGAGCTAGATTGCTCGCTTGCCGACGCCGCCGTTGCACTCCTCACCGGCCGCACCCAAGCCCCCGAAATCATCCTCAACGGCTATAAAGCCACCGACGTACCCAATTCCCCGGCCTTTATTGAATCCGTGGGCTGGCTCGACCCGGCGCGCTCGAATGCACTGCCCTACACCAAAATCCGAGAGATGGATCCTAACCAGGAAGTAAAGGGCTACGTCACCCCGGCGGCCATGGCTGCATACCTGGAAGGATTTGACGGTACCTGCCGCTATCCCGGCTGCAATCGCCCGGCCACGGCCTGTCAGAAGGATCACCGCATCAACCACGCGGACGGTGGCCCGACCACTCCGTCTAACTTGGCCTGCCTCTGCCAGCACCATCACAATGTGAAGACCGATGGTCGTGCTTTCTACGTCATGGATCCACATACGCGCGACATCATCTGGCTATTTGAAGACGGAACCTGGACCGCTACGGAGCCCTCCGGCCCGCTGGCACCCAAGAACAAGAATTGGGTGCAGACCTTTGCGCAAACCATGACCGCCCACCGCGCCCGAGCATATGAAGAGGCCCAAGAACTCATGCGCCAGCAGAAAACCACCCTTAGGGAGGAGGAATAATTCCACCAGCTGCCCTACAGTGGCTGGCATGACGCAAAATTTATTCACACTGGATGAGCTCGTAATTACCCAGACCAAGTCCTTCCTCAATGATCAGTTCATGATCACCGATATCGACGGCACCCCTGTGGGCACGATCCTGCAATCCACCAGTCTTAAAGATATGGTGTTTAAATCCTCTCGCAGCTTGGAGGTCGCACTCACGGATGCTGAAGGCAACCCCCTACAGACGGTCATGACGATTTCGGATCCGCCGAATTTTCTGCGGGATACCTATGAGGTGCACTTGCCGGGAATCGAACAGCCCATGGCCGTCATTACCAAGCGTTTCTCCATGCTCAAAACAAAGCTGGAGCTGACCATGAAGGGCTTTCCTGACGTCGAAATTCGCGGCGATTTCTGGGATTGGAACCTCTCCATCACCTCCCACGGCCGCCAGCTTGCCAACGTCACCAACGAGTGGACCGGCGTAGGCAACTACTTCATGGGTAAAAATACCTACTGCCTAGCCATCACCCCAGGTCTCAACGAGCAACAACATGCTGCCATCATCGGCGCCGTGATGAGCATGGATATGCTGCGGACGAAGGAAAAGAACAGAGAGTAGATGTCTGCTACGATATGAACATGTTCACTGAACCTGTTCATAAAAACTCACGTGCGCGCTCGAAGAACACAACGCGCCTAAAGGTGTTAACCGCTGCAGGCGAACTTTTCGAAACTACGGGATATGCCGATACCAGCATTAGAGAAATTGCGAAAAAGGCTGGTGTCAGCGTTGGCACAGTCATGTCTGTCGGCGAAAAGCGCGCACTGCTGGTTCAAAGCATCAGCCACAAAATTGCAAAGATTCATGACGGACTCAGGACTCAACCACCTGGAGATCTCATTTCGGTCATCAATCCATTTTTGGAGATGTTTGCAGGACACAGCGAACTATCCCGCGCTTACGCATCTGCTCTCATTGAACTTGGCGATCAAGGGCAAGAGCTCAGACGCTTGGAACATCTTCTCACGGAAGAAATCCTTCGACGTCTCGCGGCATCAAGATTGACCGAGGATGAGTCTCGCGATCTTGCAGGAGTCTTGTATCACGCCTATCTAGGTTTGCTAATCGGCTGGGCCGCCGGACTTTATTCGTCGCAAGAACTAAAAGACCAAGCACGCACAATCATCAATCGCCTAGAAAGCGTATTTGGAGTCCAACTATGATTTTCGACGAAACAGCCCCTATCTGGCCTTCCATTCTCCTTGCCGTCATTCTTTCAGGCGACGTCATACTGTCAATTCGTCCCGTTAAGTTCATTGAAAAATGCCTCACCGGCGTAAAATTCCCACGCCAATGGTGGTGGGCTCTCATCTATATCAAATGCGTCGCGATTTCCGGGCTGATAGTCGGACTTGCCTACCCCGGAGTCAGAGTTGCGGCACTAGCAGGCATCGTCACATATTTCTTTGCTGCAGCCTTCGCTCACCTGAAAGCCAAATTCACCGGCACCGAATTCTGGGCTAACTGTTTGGGCATGCTTATCCTTTCCATCGCGGCGCTAATTGTAACGCTCGCCGCATAATGCAGAAAGGAGTTCTACATTCCCGTAGGCACTTTCAGATCTAACCCCTATTAGGTGGACACCTGATGCCCAGTCCGGTTAGGTTGGGTACAAAGGTAATCTACCACCATGTCTAGGTACTCCGAACAGTTCAAACGCAATGCCGTAGCACTCTACAAGAACAATAAGGAGAACTCGCTGAGCTCAGTGTCAGCATTGTTTAGAATCAACCGTGCATCACTGCATTCTTGGACTAAGCTCTACGCACCGTCAAACACACTCGTACGAAAACCGTCCATGATAAAGCCCATTCCGCTTTTTCACCGTGGTAGAGATATTTGCGTATTCTTTGCGGCATAATCTAAGGGATACACAACGGATTGCTCAGTACATGGGGATTTCTGGACCTTGGCCACGGAAGTTTTCGGTCAAAAATCCGAACTCGACTTCCCATATATGATACTCACTCGGTAAGAATGAAGGCTCCTTTTTCTGCCGAGAAACGACCTCAGTTTGAGCTGCTTCACGCGTGGTAAATGCAGCCAATATATCTGGGCTCATTTCTTGGAAACGCACGGAGGAATGTTGCGCATACCCCTCCCTAAAAACGAGATAGACAAGTCTCGGGAAACGAGACTTGTCTAGTTTTCCGTCCCAGCCGTCAAGGGGAACTTCTTCAGTCCAACAGGTTATACCTGGAGAATCAACATGCTCGCCCATGGCACGCTCCTGCTCTCTGGTTAAAGCTATTCCGACAAATTCTTCGTCAGACGTAGCTTCCGTACGCGCAAAGAGCACAAAAATTTTAGCCTGGTTGCTGCTATCTGAAATTCTACCTATTAAGCCTTGCATACTTCTCTAAACGGTTTAGTTTTAACAGTCGCAGTGTAAGTTTTATCGGAGCGTGTCAAATTATTTGTGTGTGGAAAAACTTTTATTCCCGTTTATGCCGCCAGGGTAGAGAAACCACAGCACCAATAAGCAAGATGGCAGTGACACCTACTAAATATGCTATGGATACCCAGGGGATTCCATCGCCGCCAAAGAGGCCGTATCTAATGGCTTCACTTATGTGGACAGCCGGGTTGGCTTCTCCCACTATCTGAAGCCACGAAGGCAACAAGTCTTCAGGAACGGCAACCGGGCCGAGACTTAGCAGCGTAATAGCCAATAACAATGAGATGGAAGATGCCTGCTCAAGGCTGGAACATAATGCTCCAATTATCATTCCGGCAGAAAGAAAAGCACAACCAGCAAAAAATAGGGCTGGAATGATAGTGAAAGAAGGAGATAAAGAAAGCCCGAGAATCTTAACTACCGCAACTGGAGTTATGAGCAGTGAAGGAGTAGCTAAGAGACTAAAGGCGATAAAGCTCCCCACAACAAACTGGAGGCGCTTTGCCCCAGTAGCAGCTAGTTGATCTAGAGCTCCATTCGCCTTCATAAAGGAAATATTGGTGGCAATTTTACCCTGCAACTCGAATAGCAAAGAAAAAGATAGACCACCAATAACAGCGTACTCAACGGCGGCCCCACCTAAATTTTGTGCGTACACACCAAGCCCTAAGGACATTAGAACAGGAACGACAATCCCAGTAAGCAGCATGGACGGCCAAGACCAGCGCCAATTAGTCAGCTGTATGCGTGTAAACGTAAAGGTGTTACTCATGCTTCATTCGTTTGGGATGCGATTAGGTTGACAAAAACATCCTCGAGATTGGGTGAGCTAATAGTAATATCGCCGGCTCCTTCGTCACATAGTTTCGAGACAATTCTCGGAACTTCGTCGACACCTACTATCTGCTCGCAAGGTTCTGAACTTTTATCACTATTGGACTCAGTGCGGTACGCAATGGTTCGTCTATTTTGAACGTTTTGCATGACTTGGTTAACCGTGCCGTTGGCAATGAGCCGCCCTTTATCCATAATTCCGAGATGAGTTAGGCAGGATTCAACTTCGGAAACTGCATGAGTGATTACCAATACGGTAACTCCCTTATGAGAGAGTGCCTCAATTTCGTCCCATACTAGACGGCGATTTAACGCATCCAGCTCATTCGTGGGCTCATCCAGAATGACGAAAGGGCGGTTTGAGGAGATAGCGATTGCAAGTTGGACAAGTTTACTTTGTCCACCAGATAGCGATCTCACCTCTCGATTGCGGAATCGAAGAATGCCTAGCTTTTCTAGGAGATGTTTCTGCTGCTTGTTCGATGACTTCGTCCCGTACAGCCGACCAAAGAAATTCATTGATTCCTCTACAGTCATGGTGTTTAGGGCTAGCGGAGATTGCGACAAATATGCGACGTTTGACCTCTGCCAGTGAGTGGTTGCGGACGCATCTCTGCTTTCATTTATCCAAATGTGGCCGGAAGTAGGGCGTAGTATGCCGGTGAGGATACGAGCTAAGCTGCTCTTTCCTGAACCGTTGCGCCCAATTAAACCGTAGACACTACCCCTGTCGATATTTAGCGAAACGTTGTCGACTGCGGGCTTTTCTCGATTAGGATAGGACTTACAGAGACGCTCTAGTCGTACAAGTTCTGACATGACCCACTGTCCTTTAGTTGACGACGAAGCTGCCTAGACTTACGGCGGACGACGTTAAAGCAGTCGAGATGTGCAATGTCATCATCCGAGAATGATTGCGATAGTAGCATTCTCAACGCTTTGCTGATCATGGTCATAAACAGCATTACGGTTTGGACACCAATGTAAACTGTGGGCCTGACCCTCGGAAAGTAGACACGTCGGGAGTAACTTTGCTGCTTGCCATATTTACCATCGACAAATAAGCGTACTCACCTGATTAAATAGTCCCATCAAGGTCGAATATATAATCGCTCACCGCTGTTTAACGCCTATCGCAATGGAGTTCTTACCCAGGGCAAAGAGCGTAAGTACTGCTACGACTGACACGAGGATAAAAGTAACTGTCACCGATAAGAAACCGGAATACTCCAGTAACAGCCCAGCCAAAATAGCACCCACCATCATTCCAGCCGGCGGAAGCATTTCAACACGCCCCCGTGCAGCTGGATTAGCTTTTCCGAACAGGTGTTGTTGCAAAGTTGGGCGGAGAGCAGCGAAGACTCAGTTTCTCATTCCCTGATGGCCGCTGCGTGTGGGCGTTGTTAGGTCGTCTCGAAGACCTGGTTGACGATCACCGCGTCCGGGTTCGGTTGCCCGTAGGCAAACATCGCGCCTTGCCCTTTCCACAATGATTGCATCGCCTCCATCCCTTTCAACGTCCGATATACAGATGTCCGGTTCTTAAACGCGCCTTTCGGCCCGAGGATCCGCTTCAGCCGACCATGGTCGCCTTCCAGGATGTTGTTGAGGTATTTCACCTACCGGTGTTCCATTGTTGGCGGGCAGATTCCCTCTGACTTCAACTCGGCGATTGCCCTGGCTAGGCAGGGTGCTTTATCGGCGTTGATCACTCTGAGATACCCGGCTGACGCATTGGATCTGACGGCCTTGGCAAGCAAACACTTCGCTGCGGCCACGTTTCGCTTCGAAGAGAGGTAAAAGTCCAGGGTCTGGCCACCGGCGGTGATCGCCCGATAGAGGCAGCACCACCTGCCGCCGACCCGGATATAGGTCTCATCCACCCGCCAGGAACTGGCCTGCCAGTCAGGTACCTGCCGGTACCACCGTGTTTGCTGGTCCAGCTCAGGCGCGTATTTCTGGACCCAGCGGTAGATCCTGGTGTGATCGACCGGCACGCCCCGCTCGGTCATCATTTCCTCCAGAGCGCGGTAGCTCACCCCGTAGCGGCAGTACCACCGCACTGCCCATAGAATGATGTCACGGGGAAATGACAACCGGAGAAGATACCCATGGCTGTGATTATTTCACGTCGCCGTTCCTACTGCCCCAACTTTGCAACAACACCTTTCAGGGTCATATGGGGGCAGTGGAGAGAAGTGGTGGATCAGTGGACGGCGGTGGATGCCGGAGTAGGCGTGGTGTGTTCCTCTTTCGACTCGGTCGGAGCCAGGCGAGCCGGATCCAGATCAATGCGGCGCAGCAGCTGGGCGTTCAGGGCCACCACGATGGTCGAGGCAGACATCAAGATCGCGCCCACGGCCGGGGACAGCACGAACCCGATCGAGGCGAGCACTCCGGCAGCCAACGGCACGGCGAGGATGTTGTAGCCAGAGGCCCAGATCAGGTTCTGGATCATCTTGCGGTAGCTGGCCTGGGACAGCTCAATCATCGACAGCACTGCCCGTGGGTCATCACTGGCTAGGACCACCCCGGCAGATTCCATGGCCACATCCGTGCCGGCACCGATGGCGATACCGACGTCCGCGCGGGTCAGAGCGGGGGCGTCATTGACACCGTCACCGACCATGGCCACGCTCAAACCCCGGTCCTGCAGCTGCGTGACCTTGGTGTCTTTGTCCTGGGGCAGGACCTCAGCGAAGACCTCATCAATGCCTAGGTCCTGACCAACCGCCTGGGCCACCTGCTGCGCGTCGCCGGTGATCATCGCGACCTTCACCCCGCGGTCCTGCAGGGCTTTCACGGCGGCGCGGGATTCGGGGCGGATCTTGTCCTCGACGGCCACCGCACCGATGATCTGACCGTCGCGGACAATATGGAGCACACCGGCCCCACGCTCGGTCCAGGCGCTTGTGGTGTCGGTGAGCTCGGCCGGGGTGGTGAGGTTGAACTCGCGCAGCATGTTCGGCCCGCCCACGAGGATCTCAGCGCCATCGACAGTGGCCCGAACCCCCCGGCCGGAGGCGGCGCTGAAACCAGTTGCACGGATTTGCCGACGGGAGGCCTCGGGATGGGCGGCCGCGGCCGCCACGATGGCGCGGGCCACGGGGTGCTCGCTGTCGGCCTCCGCGGCGGCGGCCAGGGCCAGCAGCTCGCCCTCGGTGACGCCGACAGCTGCCGCGACACCGGTGACCGCGTGCGCACCCTCGGTCAGGGTGCCGGTTTTGTCGAAGAGCACCACGTCGATGGTGCGCATCCGCTCGAGCGCCATCCGGTCCTTGATGAGCACCCCGGATTTCGCGGCCCGCTCGCTGGAGATCGCAATGACCAGCGGAATCGCCAGGCCCAGGGCATGCGGGCAGGCGATGACCAGCACCGTGACCGTGCGCACCACGGCATCGTCCGGGATGCCGATAATGGTCCACACCACCGCGGTGATCAGAGCGGAGATCAGCGCGAACCAGAACAACAACGCCGCCGCCCGATCCGCCAGGGCCTGGGCCCGGGAGGAGGACTCCTGGGCGTCGGCAACCATGCGTTGGATCCCGGCCAAGGCGGTGTCCCCGCCGGTAGCCTCCACCCGGATGCGGACGGTGTTGTCGGTGGCCACGGTACCGGCGACCACCTTGTCACCGGTGTCGCGGAAGATGGGACGAGATTCGCCGGTGATCATCGCCTCATCGAATTCGGCGGCTCCGTCGAGGATGGTTCCGTCGGCCGGCACCCGGGCACCGGCCCTCACCAGCACGACGTCGTCGACGACCAGCTCGGAGATGGCCACGGTGCGGGTGGTCCCGTCGATGACTTTCTCGGCCTCATCCGGCAGCAGGGCAGCCAGCGCATCAAGCGCGGAGGACGCGGCCCCGAGAGCGGACATCTCCAGCCAGTGGCCCAGCAGCATGATGGTCACCAGCAGGGCCAGCTCCCACCAGAAGTCCAGCTCAAAACCGCCCAGCCCCAGAGTGGTGACCCAGGAGGCGACAAACGCCACGGTGATGGCCATGGCGATCAGGAGCATCATCCCGGGTTGGCGGGATTTCAGTTCTTTCCACCCGCCCTTGAGGAAAGGCGTTCCGCCGTAGACGAAGATGATCGTGCCTAGCACCGGGGGGATCCAGGTGGATCCGGGGAATGCCGGGAGGTGGTAGCCGAGCAGGTGGGCGACCATGGGGCTGAAAATAACGACGGGAATGGACAGAATCAGAGACCACCAGAAGCGGTCCCGAAACATTGCGGTGCTGTGTCCGGCGTGTTCGCCGTGACCATGCACGTGGTGGTCTTCGTCCAGGGCGGAGTGCGGGTGATCGTGGGGCATCGCCTGGCCGTGGGTGTCGGGATCTGCGTGGTGTTCGTGGCTGGCATGATCTGGGTGGTGGGTGTGGTCTGTTTCCGGAGCGGGGTGATCACCATGGTGATCACCGGAATGGTGGGGAGTGCTCATGACGTTCCTTTCGCTCAACCCGGTCGGGATCGAGATGATGGGTAAGACTGATCAGGATAAGACGGTGTAGCCGGCCTCCTCGATGGCCCGGCAAACCATCTCCGGAGGTACGACACCGGTGACCGTGACGGTGGAAACACCACCAGCAGCGAGATCAATCTGGACGTCGTCGACCTGAGGGAGGGTCTGAAGGGCCTGGGTCACGCTTTTCGCGCAGTGCCCGCAGGTCAGGCCGGCGACCTGGAAGCTAGGGGAGGACCCTCCTGCTGACGAGTCGCTGGCGGCAGGGATGGAGGCAGTGTCT
This sequence comes from Corynebacterium nasorum, assembly GCF_022347325.1. Lineage (NCBI taxonomy): Bacteria > Bacillati > Actinomycetota > Actinomycetes > Mycobacteriales > Corynebacteriaceae > Corynebacterium > Corynebacterium nasorum. The sequence goes on along the minus strand of NZ_JAKRDU010000010.1, from coordinate 61,150 downwards.
GCACGTGAGGCAGGTCCGCAACAGCTGCAACCGTGGGAGGCCATCGGCAAAAGGCGGGGCGGGGAGGTGATCATGGGAAAGCTCCTTCGGTTCGGTGGGGTGCGGAGATGCCGCCCTCTAGCGTATACCCCCAGGGGGTATATTTTCAGCATACCCCCCGGGGTATATTTTCAAGGGTGGAGGGCGCGGCCCTCACGCGGGGCAGGGTGTGGTCACCGAGCAACCTCCTCACTGTCGGAAGGGGACAGCGGGAGGTGGAGGGCAAACACCGCTCCGCGACCGGGTCCGGGGGAGGTGGCTGTGAGAGTGCCGCCGTGGGCCTCGATCAATGCCTTGGAGATGGTCAGACCGATACCGGCCCCGGCGGCGTCCCGGCTGCGGGCGGCATCCCCCCGGTAGAAGCGTTCGAAGATGTGTCCGAGCTGGTCAGATGGGATGCCCTCGCCGTCATCGGCGACGTGGATGAGCGCGGTGGACGCCCCCTGTCGGTGGACGCTGATCCGGACCTGTCCGCCGGCCGGGGTGTGCCGTAGCGCGTTCGACAGGAGATTGCTCATCACCTGGCCGAAGCGTTGCCGGTCCACGAGCACCCGGGCGGTGTCTGTAATGGTCTCGACCTGTAAATCGACGCCTTTGTCAGCATAAGCTTCCCCCGCGGCAGCAGCGGCGGTATGAAGCAGATTCCCGAGCCCTTCCTCCGCCAGGTCCAAATCGATCCGGTGTTCCTGGGCCCGGGAGACATCGTCAATGTCTTCCATCAACCGGGTCAGGCGGGTGAGTTGGTCAGCCATGATCGTGTGGGTGGCATTATTCCAGTCCACGACCCCGTCCTGGAGACCATCGAGGTAGACCGTGAGCACCGATAAGGGGGTGCCCATTTCGTGGGCCAGATCAGAGAGCATCTGGCGGCGGACCTGTTCGGTGTGTTCCAACCGGTCGGCCATGGTGTTGAAGGCATGCGCCAGGGTGGTGACCTCGGGGCCTGCTTTTCCGGCGGGCACGCGGATACGGGAGTTGCCGGCCGTCAGGCTGGTAGCGGCGCGGGTGAGATCCTGCAGGGGGGTGCGCAGACGACGCGATAACCACAGGCTGGCCAGCAGGGCGCAGATCAAGGCGGTGGGCAGGGCGACGACCAGGGTGATCAGGTTAGCGCCCCGGTAGGCCTGCTCGGCATGGAACAGCTCCAGCGAGGGGTCCTCCCGGCCGGTCATCAACATATGATCATGGAACAGGGTCGGGCCCACCATCGTGGCCACGGCCGCGGCCACTAGCAGGCTAATCACCACGACCAACACCTGGGCGGCCAGGAAGCGGAAGGTCAGGCCGGGTCCGTGATTCATGGCTGCCCCACCCGGTAGCCCACGCCACGCACGGTGTCGATAAACCCCCGGCCCTGGGTGTCGGTGCCGAGCTTGCGACGCAAGTTGCCGATGTGGACATCGACGATACGGTCATCACCGACCCAGGTGGTGTCCCAGACCTCGGTGACCAGGTCGTGGCGGGTCAGCACCTGGCCGGGGCGCAGGGCCAGGGCAACCAGCAGTTCGAACTCCGTGCGGGTGAGCTCCACAGTCGTCTCCCCCACCCGCACCTGATGGGCGACGGGGTCAAGAATGAGGTCACCAACGATCAAGGGGGTGGTCACCTGCGGTGGGGTGGTGCTGGTGCGCGGGCGGCGCAGCACCGCATGCACCCGGGTCACCAGTTCCCGGATGCTAAAAGGTTTGGTGATGTAGTCATCCGCCCCCAGGGTCAAACCGCTGATCTTGTCGTCCTCGCTGCCACGCGCGGTGAGCATGAGGATGTAGCAGTCCGAGAAGGTGCGGATCCGTCGGCACACCTCCAGGCCGTCGAGTTCGGGCAGCCCCAGATCCAGCACCACAACATCGGGGGAAAAGCGACGGGTCTCGTCCACGGCCTGGGTGCCGGTGTGCGCCTGGCGGGTATCGAAACCGGCCCGGATGAGGTAGGAGGCCACCATCTGAGCCAGGGGTTGTTCATCATCGACGACCAGCACCCGCCCCGGGGGCGTGGTGGTGGTCGGTGTGCGGTCAGCCATAGACCCCAGTATCGCTCCGGTCAGGGGGGAATACCACCCTCGCTCAGTGCCCGGCGGGGAAATCTTCATCAAATCTTCAAACATCACCCTTCGACCGCCGTCGCCCCTGTGCCCCACCCCGGGCCAGCAGCATCGCCTCCCCTGGTCGGTTCAGCAGGAGCCACCAGGGATTTCACTGCCTGCACCGCATACCCGGGGCGAGTAGAAGGACATCGCCCACGGCTGTGGGGTGGTGTCCCGGTGGTGACCCAGCCCACCGAATTCACCCTCTTTTCGCCCTGTTATAAAGCTGTGAGCAGGGTTTTTGATTTCTAGTCCGTCAGGCACCCGTGCTAGATAAAGGTATGGCATCGACCTTGAGGCGGTGCCTTCTCACGGTCTTACCACGATCCAAGGAGATTGACGTGAAACGAGCAGCGATCGCAGCCACCGCCCTCGCCCTCACGGGGTGTTCGGCCGCGGACCCGGAACCCACCGCCGACGGGACGGTGTCCCAGGATACATTCCTGACTACCCATGGCCTGGCCGCCATGGACGCGGTGGAGATCATTGATCACCTCGACCGGCAGAAGGTCACTGAGCGTCCCACGGATCTGATCGCCTCAGTGCGTGCCGATGAACTGCTGCTCTCGAGCGATGACCAGGAAGTCGTGGTCGATCTTCCCGACAATCAGACGTATGTCTCGATCGCACCCTATCTCACCTCCACCCACGACTGCTTCTACCACAGCCTCACGACCTGCCTGGGGGAACTCGACAATGAGGATATCCAGGTCACGATCACCGATGAGGCGACCGGTGAGGTGCTGGTGGACGAGGCGACAACCACCTTCGACAACGGGTTTATTGGCTTCTGGCTTCCCGATGATGCCACCGGCCTGATTGAGGTCAGCTACCAAGGGCGCACCGGCACCGCGGAGTTTTCCACCGCCGACGACGGTGCCACCTGTGTCACAGACCTGCACCTGACGTGATGGCTCAGCAGGGTCCTCACCTGCGCCTGTCTCCCGTGTCACTGAAATCTAACACCAAGGAAGGTTAAATCATGATGAACGGATTTTCCCGACGACAGTTTCTGCTCGGCGGGCTCGTCCTTGCCGGCACCGGGGCCGTGGCCGCCTGCACCAGCGACCCTGGACCCGCTGCCTCGGCACCAGGTTCCTCTCTTCGCCCCACTCCCACCCCCACTGCGCTCGGTGAGCCGACGGTGCGCCGGACACTGACCGCCCGGCCCCTCTCTCTGGATATCGGCGGCATCGAAGCCAAGACGTGGGGATACGTCTCTGACACCGGGGATGCGGCCATTGAGGCCACCGCCGGCGACGTCCTCCAGGTCGATATCACCAATGAACTGCCTGAGAGCACCTCCATCCACTGGCATGGCATCGCACTCCACAACGCAGCCGACGGTGTGCCCGGCATGACCCAGGACCCCATTGAACCTGGCGAGTCTTTCTCCTATGTTTTTGAAGTCCCCCACGGTGGCACCTACTTCTACCATTCCCACTCCGGCCTGCAGCTTGATCGCGGCCTCCACGCCCCACTGATCGTCCGTGACCCGCAAGACGCTGAGGACCAGGACGTCGAGTGGACCATCGTGCTCGACGACTGGGTCGATGGCATTCAGGGCACTCCCGACGATGAGCTCGACAAGCTCACCGGAATGGGTTCGGGCGACCATAACGGGAAGAAGGGGATGGGAGGTCACGGCCAGATGATGCACGGCACCCCGGACCGGGTACTGGGCGGGGATGCCGGCGATGTGATGTATCCGCACTACCTCATCAACGGACGTATCCCCCGTGCTCACCGGACCTTCGAGGCTCGCCCGGGCGACAAGGCCCGCCTACGGTTTATCAACTCCGGCGGTGACACCATCTTCAAGGTGGCCCTCGGTGGTCACCGCATGACCGTCACCCACACCGACGGCTTCCCTGTCCAGCCCCGGGAGACCGAATCGATCTACCTGTCGATGGGCGAGCGTGTCGACGTCGAGGTCATCCTCGGCGACGGCATCTTCCCGCTCACGGCTTTGGCGGTGGGTAAGGACGACCGCGCCTTCGCCGTCATCCGCACCGCCGGCGGCCAGGCCCCCCAACCCGATGTCGACTTCCCCGAGTTGTCGTCCACCGGACTGCTTCTGTCCTCCCTGAAGCCAGCAGACCGTGCACTCCTACCCGAGGACACACCAGACCGAGAAGTCAGCATCGACCTGGGCGGGCAGATGATGCCGTATGAATGGAGCATTCTCACCGACGGCCAATCCTCCTCCGCGACCGTGCAGGAGGGCCAGCGCCTGCGGATGGTCATGCGCAACAGGACCATGATGCCCCATCCCATGCACATCCACGGCCACACGTGGGCGCTGCCCGGCAGCGGCGGGCTACGCAAGGACACCGTCCTTCTCCGCCACGGTGAAACCATGATCGCCGACCTAATCGCTGACAACCCCGGTGAGTGGGCATTTCACTGCCATAACGCCTATCACATGGAAACCGGGATGCTCAGCTCGCTTCGCTACGAGTAACCACCACAGCAGGGTTGAGTGCCGAGGTGGGCGGGGGTGTCCCCCGAGTAGTGAACACGGCGTTGGTGTCAGGGGTGAGCAATGTGTGCCAGGAGTCAACGGGATTGAAGTATGCGTCAGCGCGCACGGCAGCAAGTTCAATGATGCGGTCGTAGCGCTTGTTAAAGCCGGTGGTTTCGGTATCAATGACCGCAAAGACCGGTTTGCCCGGTGTGCGCGGGGCGTAGCGGTTCAGGAGGTTTTCTAAAAAGCCCATGCCCTCAAGCCTAGAGGCCCATACCGACATGCCCGCCTAAACGCTATCGAACAGGTGCTGTTGCAAAGTTGGGCAGTAGGAACGGCGACGTGAAATAATCACAGCCATGGGTATCTTCTCCGGTTGTCATTTCCCCGTGACATCATTCTATGGGCAGTGCGGTGGTACTGCCGCTACGGGGTGAGCTACCGCGCTCTGGAGGAAATGATGACCGAGCGGGGCGTGCCGGTCGATCACACCAGGATCTACCGCTGGGTCCAGAAATACGCGCCTGAGCTGGACCAGCAAACACGGTGGTACCGGCAGGTACCTGACTGGCAGGCCAGTTCCTGGCGGGTGGATGAGACCTATATCCGGGTCGGCGGCAGGTGGTGCTGCCTCTATCGGGCGATCACCGCCGGTGGCCAGACCCTGGACTTTTACCTCTCTTCGAAGCGAAACGTGGCCGCAGCGAAGTGTTTCCTGGCCAAGGCCGTCAGATCAAGACAAGACAACAAGCAAGATGAGTTGTTGACACCATCGAAAACAAAAGTACGAAAGCCGAGAGCGGGAGTTAGGATGTAAATCCCCACACTTACAATCCTCGACCGGAAAAGTTCAGAAAAAGAAATAAACCGGAGGTCACGAACCCTTTCGAGTTTGTTACCTCCGGTGTCGCAGTTTGTACAACTGCTCATGGTGCCCGGGGCGGGACTTGAACCCGCACGTCCTTATCGAACACTGGCACCTGAAGCCAGCGCGTCTGCCAATTCCGCCACCCGGGCAGGGTGTGGATGTCTTAGCGACTTGATAAAGATACCACGAATGCTGCTCAGAACTACAAATCTGCAGGAAAAATAAACTATTTCGGGGAAGGAGCAGCGAAATTTCTGGGAACTTTCGCGTCGCCATCTACGTTTCGAGGGGGTGAACAAACTATACTGATCGCTACTGATCGCTGCATGGTGGAAAGGAGAATGGCTCGTGGCGTTTTTAGAAAAGCTGGCGAAGCTGGACTCCGCCATGCAACGCGGCCTTGATAACGGCATGGCCCTTGTCTTCGGCGGCAAGGTCGTTCCCGCGGAAATTGATGAGCTTTTGAAGCAAGAAGCTCAGGACAATCTCGCGCGCGGCGACGATGACAACCTTTATAGTCCGAACGTAATGACTGTAGGTGTCTCCTCCAAGGATTTGGAGAACTTGTCGCAGGATCGCAATTTGCCGGCCGATTGTGCAGACCAGTTGTCGCGCTTCATTCGCAATAGCGGATGGTCCCTCGCGGGCCCCGTGATTGTGCGTGTGGCGGAGGAATCTGGTTTGCGCACGGGTCAGCTTCGCGTGTCCTCGTTTATTGATCACGAGCCCACGGAAGAGACCGGTTTTGAGGCTATTTTCCACGACTTTGATGGTCAGGAGGACCAGATGACCGAGCAGCACGAGAATACGGCTGATGACGCGGTAACTACCGCTTTCATTGCTCCAGATAGTCAACCCGCCCCGCAGCCGCAGGGCCCCGCAGTCAACCTGATGCTGCAGGATGGCTCCTCGCGCGTCTATCACGTGCAAGAGGGCTCCAATATTATCGGCCGCAGCAACGACGCCGACCTGCGCCTTCCGGATACTGGCGTATCCCGCCAGCACGCGGAGATTACCTGGAACGGCCAGGATGCGGTTCTGGTGGATTTGCAGTCCACCAACGGCACCACCGTGAATGAGACGCCGATTGATAATTGGCTGCTTGCCGATGGCGACGTGATCACCATGGGCCATTCCCACATCGAGGTCCGCATCACGGGCCTTGATTCGCACAGCTACTAAGTTCAGTTAAGGAAGGGAGGTCGCCATGGATGCAGTCATCATGCTGGCGCTTCGCATCGGCTTGTTGGCTCTGCTCTGGATTTTTATCCTGGTGGCCTTAAACGCCATGCGCCGCGATACCAATAAGTCCGCCGGTGCTATCCGCCAGCAGTCGAAGAAGGTGGGGGCACCGCGGCGTCGGGAAGCGATTAAGCAGCTGTCCATCGTTGAGGGGCCGTTGCAAGGCTCCCACATGGAATTGGGCACACTAGAGGATTGCACGCTGGGCCGAGCCTCTGATTGCGATTTTGTCACGGGCGATGATTATTCTTCTGGCCACCATGCCCGGCTATTCCGCCGCGGTAGCGAATGGGTAGTAGAAGATTTGGAATCTCGCAATGGCACTTTTGTCAATGGCGTGCGCATCGACCAACCCGAGGTAGTCGGCGCGGACTCCGAAATTAAGCTGGGCCGCACTACCGTGAGGTTGAACGCATGACACTGAAGCTGAACTTCTTTGCTAAGTCCGATCGCGGCCTCATTCGCGATAATAACGAGGACTCAGGCTACGCCGGTCCTCACCTTTTGATCTTGGCGGATGGCATGGGTGGCCACGCAGCAGGCGAGGTTGCCTCCGAGCTGATGGTCAACCACCTAGAAATCTTGGACCAAAACCCGGGCCAGCAAGACACCACGGCGCTACTAGAAGCGGCCGCTGACCAGGCCAATGAGGCCATCAGTGACCATGTCAAGGCCCACCCAGAAACCGAAGGCATGGGTACCACGCTGACCACCATGCTCTTCAACGGCACGGATTTCGGCGTCTGCCATGTGGGTGATTCCCGCGGATACCTGCTGCGCGACGGCAAACTCGAGCAGATCACCAAGGATGATACCTACGTGCAATCCCTAGTGGATAAGGGCGAACTGGACCCAGGCGATGTCTCGTCGCACCCGCAGAAGTCCCTCATTCTAAAGGCCTATACGGGCCGCCCGGTCGAAGCAACGCTATTTACTCTCGGCGCCAAGCCCGGCGACCGTATCCTGTTGTGCTCCGATGGGCTTTCGGATCCGGTAACCGCCTCCACTATTGAGACCGCACTGGGGCAAGGCAGCATTGAGCAGGCCGGCTCCACCCTAGTGGACCTAGCCATCCGTTCCGGAGGCCCGGATAATGTCACCGTGGTTATCGGTGAAGTAACCGAGGAAAGCCCCCAGGAGCACGAACCATTCCGCGTCGGCGCCCTCGCGGGCCCTACGGAAGACCCAACCCATCCGGATTCTTCCGCCTCGCGGGCGGCACAACTCTCCCGCAAGCCTCAGGTAATTCCGCCGGCCGTCATGGCGGATGGCAAAAACGAGCGCCCAGAGCCTAATGATGACGAAGCGGAGGAGGAAACTTCCGGCCGAAAGACCGGCTGGAAGGTCCTCCTCGCCTTGCTCATCGTCCTCGCGCTGGTCATCGGTGCCGGACTGTGGGCAAAGAACTTCTTGTCCAATAATTATTACGTAGCTACCAACGAGGCACAGGAAATCACCATCCAACAGGGTGCTGATTACTCCGTCTTTGGCAAGGAACTACACTCCACGAACCAATACGTGTGCATCAATGACAGCAATTCGCTCCTCTTTTCCGGCGAGCCATGCAAGGGCGACTTTGCACCGCTAAAGGTTACGGACCTACCGGAATCTGAACGCAGCGCCGTCGACCATCTCTCCACTGGTGATCTGGGTGAGGTGCAGCAGCAAGTCAATGATTTGGGCGATAAGGCGCTCAAGCCATGTATTACTGCGCCGAGCCAAAAAGATAAGAAGGATGCCAAGAAAAACAAGCCTGGCGTCACCTGCCGGGAGGTGTAGGTTGTGAAAAAGTTTTTTAGCCGAGGGACCGAACTCGGCCTGCTCATCCTAGCCGCCATTGTCTTCGCTATTACCCTGGTCAGCCTTGAGCTTTCCCAGGACAACGCTCTGACCATGGACCTGGTTTATCTCATTGGCGGTTTCATTGGCGTCTTTACCGTCGCCCATCTGGTGATGTGCTTCTTAGCACCTTATGCCGATCAGATCATGCTGCCCATCGTGGCGATCCTCAATGGCATCGGGCTCATCATGTTGGCCCGCCTAGATCTGGTCAATGAAAGCGGGCTCGCGGTGCGTCAGGTCATGTGGACCGTCGTCGGACTCGTACTCTTCGTGCTGGTCTTGGCCATTTTGAAGGATCACCGCTCGCTGACGCGCTACTCCTATATCTTGGGTGCCGCAGGCCTTGTCCTGCTGGCCCTGCCGCTGGTATGGCCGCAGCCTGCGGACGTGGAGGCACGCATCTGGATAAACTTGGGTCCGTTTTCAATCCAGCCCGGCGAGTTCTCCAAGATCTTGCTGATCTTGTTCTTTGCCATGCTGCTGACGCAGAAGCGCTCCCTATTTACCGTGGCGGGATACCGAGTACTGGGTATCTCCCTGCCGCGCTTGCGCGACCTCGCACCCATCCTGATCATTTGGGCCATCGCGATCGTCATCATGGGTATCTCCAATGACTTCGGCCCAGCGCTGCTGCTGTTTAGCACCGTCCTTGGCATGCTGTTTATGGCCACCGGCCGAGTGAGCTGGCTGCTTATCGGCGTGGTTCTCGTCGGAGTGGGCGGTTTTGGTATTTATCAGATCTCCGCGAAAATCCAGCAACGCTGTTCTAACTTCTTAGACCCGCTGGGCAATTATGACGTCACGGGTTTCCAGCTCTCCCAGTCGCTATTCGGCTTGTCTTCCGGTGGCATCTCTGGCAGCGGCTTGGGAGAGGGGCATCCAGAACTCGTTCCGGTGGCCCACTCGGATTACATCCTTGCTGCAATCGGTGAGGAGTTCGGCCTCATTGGCCTTGCCGGCGTACTGGTGCTTTTCGGTATGCTGGCCATCCGCGGCTTTGGCACTGCGCTGCGCACCCGCGATACCTATGGCAAGCTGGTGGCTTCCGGTCTTTCTCTTACCTTGGCAGTCCAGGTCTTCGTGGTCACCGGCGGCATTTCTGCCCTGCTGCCGATGACCGGTTTGACCACGCCGTTCATGTCTGCCGGTGGTTCCTCTCTCATGGCTAACTATGTGTTATTGGCGATCTTGCTGCGGATCTCTAACGCGGCTCGTCGCCCCATGCAGGAGACCTCGAGCAATGCGCCGAGCGATACCTCCATGTTCCCGTCGGTCCAGGAGGCTCACCGATGAATAGATCCATCCGTCTAGTGTCCTTATTCGCCATCATTTTGACGGCCATCTTGCTGGTCAACTTGACGGTGATTCAGGCTTTTTCTGAAGATAAATACGCCCATAATCCGCGGAATATGCGCGGCTTCATGGAAATGCAGACCACCCCGCGCGGACAGATCTTCGCGGGCAATACCGTATTGGCACAGTCGACGCAGAACCCAGACGAGACCTACTCGCGCTCCTACCCCATTAATTCACCGGCCTTTGGCAACTTGACCGGCTACCTGTCTAGCCAATTTGGTGCCTCGGAACTTGAGTCCTCCCAAAATGACATCCTCAATGGCACCGATGATTCTTTAATGAAGCAAAACTGGCTCGATGCTCTGGCCGATAAGCCGAAGCAGGGCGCCAATGTAGAGGTCACCATCGATCCTGCACTCCAGCAGGCTGCCTATGATCAGCTTGTGGGCCCGGGTTACGAGGGCTCTGCGGTTGCCATTCAGCCTTCCACCGGCAAGATTCTGGCTATGGCCTCCAACCCTGGCTATAACCCGAATGATCTGATGGGCGATTCCGCCGAAGATGTTTGGGCCAACCTGCAAGAGCAGGAGGGGCAGCCGCTGGTCAACCACGCCGGTGCAGAAACGCTGCCTCCGGGTTCCATCTTCAAGATCATCACCACCGCGGCGGGCCTGAACAACGGTTTTAATCCCTCCTCCACTCTGACCGGTTCCAATGTCATTACCTTGCCAGACACGGTGACGGAGCTGACTAACTATGCCAACCAAAAGTGCAACGGCCAAGATGCGGTAACCCTGCAGACCGCCTTTGCACTGTCGTGCAATACCGCTTTTGTGGAGATGTCGGAGCAGCTCGGCGCAGATGAATTGCGCAAGTATGCCAAGGCCTTTGGCGTGGGAGAAAACTATGACCTCGGCGTCTCCACCTCCGCCGGTACCTTGGGCGATTTGCCGGATGGGGCGGCCACGGCGCAGTCCGCCATTGGTCAGCGCGATGTCACCATGACCGCGCTGCAAGCCGCTGTTATGGCGGGCACCGTGGCCAATAAGGGCACCCGCATGCAGCCTTACCTGGTCAATCGCATTACCGACTCCCAGATGAAGGACATCCGCACCACCAAACCAAAGAAGGCAGACCAGGCGGTTAACGAGGAAACTGCGGCTACGCTTACTGATTTGATGTATGCCTCGGAGCGTTCCTCCGCTGGATATGATGGCAATGGCTTTGCTTCCAAGACCGGTACCGCTGAGCATGGCGAGGGCCTAGCCCCGCACGTGTGGTACGTTGCCTTCGATCCGGAGCGGGATATCGCAGTGGGCGTCGTGGTAAAAAATGGTGGTAACTTAGGTGAGTCCGCGACGGGCGGCAAGGTTTCCGGCCCAATTGGCCGGGCTATCCTGCGCGCATACCAGGGGGAGCAGTAATGAATAGCGCCGAGAATAAGGAACATCTCCAGGCACTGATTGGCAGCGACTACGAGCTGCAGTGGGTAATCGGCCACGGCGGAATGTCCACCGTGTGGTTGACCGATGACACCCGCAATGATCGGGAGGTCGCACTCAAGGTTCTACGCCCGGAATTTTCCGATAACCAAGAGTTCCTCTCGCGTTTCCGCAACGAGGCGAAATCGGCCGAATCTATTCAGTCCGAGAACGTGGTAGCCACCTATGATTACCGCGAATTGGAAGACAACGGCCGCAAATTCTGTTTCATGGCCTTGGAATACGTCCGTGGCGAATCCCTTGCAGACCTACTGGCGCGCGAAAATACGCTGCAGGAGGAGCTGGCTCTCGACGTCCTCGAGCAGGCTGCGCATGGCCTGTCCATCATCCACCGCATGGAGCTCGTGCACCGCGATATTAAGCCCGGCAACTTGCTCATTACGCAAAATGGCCAGGTCAAGATCACGGACTTTGGCATTGCCAAGGCGGCCGCAGCCGTGCCGCTGACTCGCACCGGCATGGTGGTAGGCACCGCACAGTATGTGTCTCCCGAGCAAGCACAGGGAAAGGATGTGACGCCGGCTTCCGACGTCTATTCACTCGGCGTCGTTGGCTATGAAATGCTCGCCGGCAAGCGCCCCTTTACCGGAGATTCCTCCGTGTCCATCGCCCTAGCTCATATCAACCAGGAGCCGGATCCGCTATCGACGAATATCAGTGCCCCGGCTCGCGAGCTCATTCGCATTGCGTTGCGCAAGGATCCAGCCACCCGCTACGCCGATGGCAACGAGTTCACTCTAGCCATCTCCGCAGTCCGCTTGGGCAAGCGCCCGCCGCAGCCCAAGTCCGCACCGCTAGCGCAGCGCGCACCAGAGCCATCGCCGTCCGCCTCGACGGAGATGTTGGGCAACGTTGCCCAACCCACCACGATCCATCCGGCAGCGGGAACCGCTCCAGTTAAGGAATCGAAGGGTGGCTCCTCCTTTCTGAAGGGCCTGGGCATCACCTTGCTCCTCGCGGCCTTGGCCGGCGGTGGTTACCTCGCCTACCAGCAGCTAAGCGATAGCGAGGGAACGAGCGCACCCTCCAGCACGCCGGAAACCTCGGTGGTTACGGAGTACCGCGATCCCACCACCACCCACCAAGACACCCCGGACGAAGATACGGTAGAGGCCCCAGCACCGGTGACGGTGACAGAGACCGAGCCGCAGGAGACGGAGCAAGAAGAGACTCCGCGTACTACTCACCGTGAGACACCCACGCGCCACTCGCCCACCCATCAACAGCAGTCCCCGGCCCTACCGACGCAACAGAATCCGCAGGATACGCACGTTGAAAACACACCTGAGCTGGATACTCCAGTAAACTCGCAGGCTAATGAGCTCCCCGGAGACTTGGCTGATTTACTGACACAGGAGGGTGACTAAGCGATGGTCAATGACCGCTATCGGAGAGGCGAGATCATCGGCGCCGGCGGCATGTCTGAGGTCTATGCTGCCGAAGACACTGTCCTAGGCCGCCAGGTTGCGGTAAAGATGCTCCGCCCGGAAATGGCGCGCGACGTCAATTTCCGGGAGCGTTTTTACCGCGAGGCCCAGAACTCGGGCAAGTTGAATCACCCCAATATCGTGGCGGTTTATGACACCGGGGAAACCGAGCTGGATGGCATGACCATCCCGTATATCGTCATGGAGCGGGTCAATGGACGCACCCTGCGCGATATCATTCGCGAGGATGGAGCACTATCCGCCCAGGAAGCGGCGGATATCCTCAAACCGGTAGCGGATGCACTGCAAGCCTCGCACGAAGCCGGCATTATCCACCGCGATATCAAGCCGGCAAATATTATGCTCACCAACACCGGCCAGGTGAAGGTGATGGACTTCGGCATCGCTCGCGCCTTGGATGATTCCACCTCGGCGATGACGCAAACCTCCGCCGTTATCGGCACCGCCCAATATCTTTCTCCCGAGCAAGCCCGCGGTAAGAATGCGGATGCCCGTTCGGACGTCTATGCACTGGGCTGCGTGCTCTACGAGGCCCTTACCGGTCAGACCCCATTTGAGGGCGAAACCCCGTTTGCGGTTGCTTATCAGCACGTACAGGAAGAGCCGACACCACCGTCGGAGCTCATCGCGGATCCTTCACTAACCCCCACCCAGCGCGTCAACATTGATGCGGTGGTGCTTACCGCAATGGCGAAGCACCCTGCGGATCGTTATCAATCCGCCTGGGAGATGGCCGGCGATTTGGAACGCCTGCGCAATGGACAGGTCACCGCGGCAGCGCGCATGCATGTTAATGAGGACGAGGTCGAGCAGCCTACCGAGATGGTGGGTGCCGCTGCGGCCCCCGCGGCAGCGCACCGCGCACCGATTCAATCCACCCGCCCCTCCGAAGAGGATGAGAAGCAGGGCGGCGGCTGGATGAAGTGGTTGGCTGCCTTCTTGGCCGCCCTCTTGGTAGCTATCGTGGGCTACTTCGCATGGGACTTCTTCTCCAATGACAAGAAGGATCCCGAAAAGCCACGCCAGACCCAATCTGCCCCGCACGACAAGATCATCGTGCCAGAGGTGGAAAACCGCCCACGCAATGAGGTGGTTAAGGAACTCGAAGACATGGGCCTGCAGGTTACCGTCAACGAGGAAGCCAACCCGGATATCCCTCGCAATAATGTCATCCGCATCAACCCCGCCCCGGGTTCCGAGCTGCAAAAGAATGCCTCGGTAACGTTGACTGTGTCCTCCGGTAAGGAAATTACTGATGTCCCGGACATCACCGGCATGACCTTGGACGAGGCCTCCCAGGCCCTCGAAGAGGCCGGCTTGGCACTCAACTCCGACGTTTCGGAGGAAAACGATGAAGCACCAACCGGCCAAATCATCAAGCAGGATCCTGCCGGCGGCACCCAACTATCCAAGGGATCGAAGGTACGGGTGACGGTGTCTAAGGGCGTCGAAAAGAAGCGCGTACCCGATGTTTCCGGCATGAATGTAGAAGATGCCCAAAGCCGCCTCGAATCCAATGACTTTGATGTAGACGTGCGCGAGGTCGATTCTTTGGAGCCGAAGGGCACGGTGCTGAGCGTATCCAATGAGGGCGCGGAGCTGGAAAAGGGCAAGCCGGTCACCGTTGAGGTCTCCAATGGCATGCTCTTTAAGGCTCCTGACCTGGTAAGACAGAGTCAGAAGCAGGCCGAAGATGAACTCCGCGCGGCTGGCTGGACTGGCCAGCTAGTGCCGGGTGAGCCCGTGCCTACCGGCGCACTGGTGGATAGCAATAAGATTGGCTGGGCCTCTGTGAATCCAGGCGATACCATGCGTAAGGATCAAAACATTGAGGTTCGCCTGTGGAATTTCGACCCCGCTGCACTTCTGCCGCAGCCATAGCTGCTGGTATCCTAAGGTCTCAGTACGAACTTAGATAAGAACTTAAATCTAGAAAAGGTATCTTATGCCGAAGTCAAAGATTTCTCAGAGCTCCTCCGTCCCTACCTCGAGCTCTGCTACCAACCGCACCCCCGTCAAGATCAATTCGGAGGGCACCCCGAAGTGGTACGTAGCCATCATGCTGGGCCTGATGGTCATCGGCTTGCTGTGGCTCGTGGTCAATTACCTCGCTGGCCAGGACATCCCATTCATGGCGGACCTCGGCGCTTGGAATTATGGCATCGGTTTTGGCTTGGCCATCATCGGCCTGCTGATGACCATGGGGTGGCGCTAAGCTAGACCTCCCAGCCTGTTCCCTCGCTCCCTGCTTCCTGTAGGTGGCGAGGGTTTTTTCATATCTAGGAGCCACATGTCTCGCCACATTCTTGCTGCTGGCCTCATCATTTCGGTGGCCTACGCGGCCGTGCACATCGCGTTTGCCGACCCCACCCTACTCACCGGCGCCGCTCCCCTCCGCCTTTCCGTGCGCAACTACCTAGGCAATGTCCTGGGCTCGGGCATGGTGTGGGGAATCTTTAGCTACCTCATAGGCAAGAATTATTCGGGCCGGTGGCTCAAGGCACTCCTGGCCGGTACGGGAATTATCGTTTTGATGCTGGCCGTGCACTACGCCTTGCTCGTGGTCTTCGGTGTGTACAACTGGCGGGAGGCATTTGAGTACAACGCCCAGTGGTTTATCCTGGCGCTCATCTCTGGACCGGTATTGGGGCTGGCCGGCGCGGCCTCGGCCCAGTTCCGGTGGTTCGACTATCTCGCCGTCCTGGGCTTCCTCCTCGAGCCTGTCATAGCAGGGCTCGTCCCAGGCAGTTCCTACTTGCCCCGCACCACGACCATCCCTGAGTACTTCGCCGCTGCGACTCTCTGGCTCATCGGTGCGGGCCTCTTTTTCTGGCAGCGCCGCCTTTCCACCCGCTGAGCGCTTCTTCGGCGGCCCACCATCCCGGCATACCGTGCACACCAGCACCGGGAGCGGCGGAGCTGGAGGCCATATATACTCCCGGAGCGAGGCGATGCGGATGGGGCGAAAGGCGTGGCCGCAGGAGAGTTTGCAGCCCAGTCATGGATCCGCCGGCAATATCGCCGCCCACCAGGTTGGGATTCCACCGCTCCAGCTCGGCTGGGCTAGTGGCGTGGGTAGCCAGGATGGTATCCCGAAAACCGGGGGCAAAGCGTTCGATCTGCGCAGTAATCAGCTCGGTTACCTCACCCGGATAGCGCTCCGCATAGCCGCGCGGGACGTGCGCATAAGTCCACAGCGTAAGCCCACGGGAAGGGTCGGCCACGTATTGTTGGCAGACCAATACTAGGGGTCGCTCGGGCATGCGCCACTTGCCGACGTCCCCCTCTGCCCTACAAATCTCCTCCACCGTGCCTCCCACATGCACGGTGCCGGCCTGGCCCACGCGCGAGTCGGTCCACGGCACGGGCTCGCTGAGGTGGAAATCCACTTTGAAGACGGCGCTGCCATATCGCCAGCGCGCCAGGCTCCGGCGAACACGGCTGGGAAGCTCCAGCCCACGCAGCCCCAGGATCTGCTGCGGGGTCAGGTTCACAATGATCGCCTCGGCTGCGGGCAATTCCCGCAGGTCGCGAACCTCGCATCCGGTGTGGAGGCGGGCATGATGGGAACGGAGGAGGTTTAAGAGGGCGTCGATAAGAGCGCCGGTGCCGCCCTCCACCACGGGCCAGCCGCGGGTCATGCCCAACCCGCCAAAGAGCAAGCCGAATGCGGAGGTAAATGGCCTCGTAGGCGAGGTAATCGCGTGGACCGCGCTGCCCGCGAAGAGGGCGCGGGCCTGTGGCGTAGCCAAGACCGCTCGGCCGAGCTGACTGGCGGGCACGATGCCGGCCGCGCCGAACTGTGCCAAGCGCACGGGGCGATCGGGCCAGCGTACCAGCGGCGTTAGTGCATTCCCCACATGCTCATCAATGTGCCGGACAATGTGTCCGTGCAACCGCGTCCACGCGCGGGCATCGGCTCCCAACTCCGCGGCCGTATCCGCCAAGGAACCCTGCAAGATCCCGGCCGGGGCTCCCTCTAGCGGATGGGCCATGGGATAGGGGGCGTTAAGCCACCGCAAACCATGGGATTCCAGATCGAGGGCGCGGAACGCCGGACTCGCCACGCCAAAAGGGTGCCCGGCCGCTCCGAGATCCACAATCGTGCCCGGAAAAGTCTCCGCCGAGGAGGCTGCCGCACCACCGGCCCAGTCGGCCCGTTCGTAGATATCCACGCTCCAGCCAGCCATGGCCAAACGCGCCGCGGCCGTGAGTCCATTAGGTCCTGCGCCGACGATCACAGCGCGAGGTTGATTATCCACAATGCTCCTTATGCAGGTCAGTACCCAAATTTATCAGTCTTGCTCACACAGTGGGTAGAAAGTTATCCACAGGCTGTGGAGAAAGCCTGTGAAATGTGAATTTCACACAATTATTAACACCCTGTGGATAACTGTTTTCACGGACTTCCACAGGCGGATTTTCTTACTTCCGCACGGTCTAGACCAGCGCGATCAGGGAAAACTCCGGAAAAGCGTTCGGTAAATTACAAAAATGTAGTTATCCACATTGTGGATAAACATTGTGGAATTATTTCGCACATGCTTTCCGGTGATCAAAATTCACAGTTATCCCCAAAACCCAGCTTGTTGGGCTAAGAGCGCGAGGATTACCGCGGCCACCACAACAACACCGCCCCAGCGAAGAGAGGGGCTTTTTCGATAGAGAAAAAGGCTCAACACGAGGCCTGTGCACAACCCACCCAAGTGTCCCCACAGGGATACGCCATTGGCCAGGAAGGTATAGGCCACGTTCGCCACAACCAAGGCGATGGGCGCGCGGAGATCGAGCCCGCGCTGGCGATAAGCACCTACCAGCATGACCATGAGTGCGAAGAGCGCACCGGAGGCGCCGACGGTGGGGGTATTGAAGTCGAATTTCAAGATCATGGCGGATGCACCTAGGCAAGAGGTGAAATAAGCGGCAAGATACAACCCGGTGCCAAGCGTCCGCTCCACTTCCCTGCCTATGAGCAAGAGCATGATCATATTCACCGCCAAATGGCCCGCGTCTAGGTGCATGAACTCCGAAGACAGCGCAGTCTGAGGGCGGAAGGGATAATCCGGTCCCCACAGGCCCCAATCCGCTGCGAGCGGGGAATCATAGAAGGTGGCTCCTAGCGTGCGCGCCTGCACCGCGGTAATCAGCCAAGCGATGATGCAGACGGCGGCGATGAGCGCGGTCGCTGGGGTAGCGCGAACATAGTTTCTCACCATGGTCATGAAGTTGTCAGTCCTTTAGGCGGGGTCTGGCTGTGGATAGCTCGGGAAAACTGCAACGAGCCCGCCGCCGCACGAATAATGCGGTGACGGGCCCGAGGAAAAAGGCGATTACGCGATATCGATGGACTCGATAACAACGTCCTCGTGCGGACGGTCCATGCGGTCGGTATCCACCTTGGCGATCTTGGATACAACCTCCTGGGAAGCAGCGTCAGTTACCTCGCCAAAGATGGTGTGGTGGTTGTTCAGGTGCGGGGTCGGCGCCACGGTGATGAAGAACTGGGAGCCGTTGGTGCCCGGGCCGGCATTAGCCATGGCCAGCAGGAATGGGCGGTCGAACTGCAGCTCCGGGTGGAATTCATCCTGGAACTGGTATCCCGGGCCACCGCGGCCGGTGCCGGTCGGGTCGCCGCCCTGAATCATGAAGTTATCGATGATGCGGTGGAAGATTGCACCGTCATAGAACGGTCCGGACTGCTCGCCCTTTGCGTTCTGGGAGGAGTAGTCCTTCTCGCCCTTGGCCAGGCCGATGAAGTTTTCAACGGTTACCGGTGCATGGTTACCGAAGAGATCGATAACAATGTCACCGTAGTTGGTATGCATCGTTGCAGTTGCGGTCTTCTGAGTCATGCCAGCCATTGTAAAGAATTTAACGCGTGCCTGCCGCGCATGACATAACGCTGTCAGCGATCGCGCTAGCCTGAAGGCATGATTCGCGCGCTTCTTTTTGATCTGGATGACACCTTGCTCGATCACACCGGCGCGGCTCGAGACGCGGTGGATCAGTGGTGCCGCCAGCTCGGCCTGCCCGAGGGCCAGCATGCGCGGTTCGCGGCCATTGAACGAAAGTGGTTTCAAGCCTATGAGCGCGGCGAGGTCTCCCACCACGGCCAGCGCGCGGCGCGCTGCCGCGAATTCCTCGGCCAAGAAATGAGCGATGCCGAGGCGCTGGCCGCCTATGACGGCTATCTTTCCGCCTATCGGGAGCAATGGCGCGCTTTTTCCGACGCCCTGCCCACCCTCACCTGGGCCCTCGAATCCGGCTTTCAGGTCGGCATACTCACCAACGGCAAGCGCGAAATGCAGCAGGCGAAGCTGGAGGCCACGGGCCTTGCGCTTGCCGACGTCCTCCTCATCCCCACCGTCGACCTCGGCTGCCCCAAACCGCAGCGCGCGGCCTACCTCGCTGCTTGCCGCCAGCTCGGAGTGGATGCTGCAGACACGCTCATGGTGGGCGATTCCCTGGCCAACGACGTACAGGGAGCTCGCACAGCGGGTCTGCATGCGCTCCACCTCGACCGTACCGGTAAGGGAGATCTCAGCTCGCTTAGTGCGCTGAGAGAGGTTCTCCCCCAAAGAGCCAGCTGACCACGATGGCGCCCGGATCGATAACGCCCTTGCTGCGATCTCCCAGGTAGGAGGCTCGGCCTTTCTTTGCAGCAAGGTCCTCGGTGTCGAGGGCGCCGGCATGGGCGGCGTCGAAAAGCGCCTGCAAGGTCTCCGCATCCGGATCCTTCGCCCCTAGCTCGCTGGCTTTTTCTGCGGCGGGAATGAGGGCATCGAGCATGGTGCGATCACCGCGCTGGGCGCCGCCGAGCTCGTGGATTAGGTCAGCCGCTGCGTTGAGCCCGTCCGCCAGCGACTCCGCCCGGGCCAGCTCGTTGAAGAGCGTGCCGAAGACAGCGCCAGAGGTTCCACCGGCGAGGACGAGCAGGCGCTTGGCCAGCCCGGTGAAGATCTGGGTATCCGTACCGCGCAGTGGAGTCTCAATGCCACCAAAGGCCGCCTCCATGTTCTGGCCAAAGTCGCCGTCGCCGGCTTTGCGGTCCAGCTCCGTAAGCGCCTCGAAGGAGGCTTGGAGACGCTCCACAAAGGCGGTGAGCCACTGATTCTCCTCGCCCTCGGTAGGAAGTTCATCCTGGAAGGTGATGGTGGCGGGTTCTACCGCCTTCGCGCGGCCCAGGGTGTGCGGCCAGGCGGGGGCGGCAGTGGGGGCGTCGACAAGCTCGAGCAGCTCCGCATCTGCCTTGAGCAGAGTAAAGGAAGCACCGTGCATATTGACCGCGGTGACATAGGAACCCACCAACGACCGGGCTACGGTGACGCCACGCTGGGCCAACTGCGCGGCGGCCTCACCAAAGAGCAAACTCAGCTCCAGCGGGGTGGTGCCGCCTAGGCCGTTGACCAGGCACACCACTTCATCGCCTTGACCCAGCTCAAGGGCTGGCACGATCTTATCCAGGACCTGATTTACGATAGCGCTCGCGCTATCTACCTGCTCGGTGTGGGTGCCCGGCTCACCGTGAATGCCCACACCCACCTCCATCTGGCCGGCTGCAAGATCAAAGGTCTCGCGGCCGGTAGTCGGCATAAAACCGGCACCCAACGCCACGGACATGCTCCGAGAATTATCCGCGGCGCGCTGCCCTAATTCAGCAACCTTATCCACGTCATCGCCGCGGTAGGCAGCAGCTCCTGCGACCTTTTCCACCAGGATGGTCGCACCCGTACCGCGGCGACCGGGGCCGTCCTCATTGCCATCGGTGGCAATATCATCGGCCACCAGCACCGTGCGGGTGTCTACCGCCTCGGCGGCGTTGCGAGCGACGGTAAAGTTCATGACGTCTCCGGTGTAATTTTTCACCACGTGGACTACTCCCCTGCCCTGGTCAGCCCACTGGGTGGCCTCGCTGACTTGGACCGCGTTGGGGGAAGTAAACAGCAGTCCCGGGCAGGCCGCAGCGAGCATGCCTTGGCCTATGAAGCCGGCGTGCATCGGTTCATGACCGGAACCGCCACCGGAAATCACCGCCACTGCCGGATCACCGTCCGCGGTGCGCAGTGATGTGGTGCGGCCGATGAATCCGACATCGTGCCAGTAGGCATCGGGGTGGTTGGCGATGAGCCCAGCGAGGGCGTCGGAGAGAAAAGTGTCTTGACTATTACGGAATGCGGAGTGGTTCATACTCCCAGGCTAGTGATGTTTCTTACCCGGAAGCTAGGAGGAGAAAAGAAACATATCGGTTCCATTCGGACACCCAGTGGATTCGCAGCTACTTTGCAGTTTGCGGAGGATACTAAAAGAACCACTAAGAAAGGATCCGCACATGGATTTCTTGTCCTCCCTCCACAACCTTATGGACGCAGGTTCCCTGCTCCAAAGCTTTGGACCTTATATTCTGCTCGGCGTCGCCGTGGTCATCTTCATCGAGTCCGGCGTGCTTTTCCCGTTCCTGCCGGGTGATTCTTTGCTCGTTACCGCGGCCATCCTGCGCCACGAACTCGACATCAACGCCTGGCTGCTCTTTGTCGTGGCCGCGGTGGCCGCCTTTGCCGGCGACCAGGTGGGCTTCTACTTGGGCCGCCGCTTTGGCCGCAAGCTTTTCAAGGACGATGCCCGCGTTCTGCGCACCGAACACCTCGATAGCGCGGAAGACTTCTTCCAGCGCCACGGCCCGGTGGCCCTAGTATTAGGCCGCTTCGTTCCAATCGTGCGCACTTTCGTCCCCTTCGCCGCCGGCACCGCGGAAATGGGCTACTCCTCCTTCTTGCGCTGGAATATTCTCGGCGGCATCGGCTGGGTAGGTTCCATGCTGCTCGTCGGTGTCCTGCTGGGCGGTATCCCGGGCATTGCTCACTCCATCGACATCATCATGCTGATTGTGGTGGCAATTTCCGTGCTGCCGATGATCATCGGGTGGATCAACAAGCGCAGCAAGGCAAAACGAGAAATCCCGGCCAAGTAAGGGCTAGTTGCCCATTTCCCAGCCGGGATTCCATGGGGTTACGAGGCCTTAGAGGGAATCACGTACCTCATCGCGAGCCAGCACCATATTGCGCAGGGAGGCTTCGGTCTCCTCGTAGCCGCGGGTCTTCAGGCCACAGTCCGGGTTAACCCACAGGCGCTCGACCGGCACGTGCTTGAGCGCGGCGCGGATGAGCTCGGCCATCTCCGCCACGGAGGGCACGCGTGGGGAGTGGATATCGTAGATGCCCGGGCCAATCTCGGAATGGAAGGTCTCGTCGATATCTTCGAGCAGTTCCATGCGGGAGCGAGCCGCCTCGATGGAGGTGACATCGGCATCGAGGCCGGCAACGGCATCGATGATTTGGCCGAACTCGGAGTAACACAGGTGGGTGTGGATCTGGGTGGTCGGCTTGGCCTCGAGTGCAACGAGGCGGAAGGAGCGCACGGCCCAGTCCAGGTAGGCCTTGCGGTCTTCCTCACGCAAAGGCAGCAGTTCACGCAAGGCGGGTTCATCGATCTGAATGATGTCGATGCCGGCCTCTTCCAAGTCTCGGACCTCATCCGCCAGCGCGACGCCGAGCTGGTCCGCAGAGATGGACTGGTGGACGTCATCACGCACGAAGGACCAGGCCAGGATAGTCACCGGGCCGGTAAGCATGCCCTTGACGTGGTGCTCCGAGAGCGACTGGGCGTACTTGGACCACTCGGTGGTCATCGCAGCCGGGCGGGAGATGTCGCCTACGACTATTGGCGGGCGGGTGCAGCGGGAGCCATAAGACTGGACCCAGCCGTTTTCGGTGGTTACGAAACCATCGAGCAGCTCGGCAAAGTACTGGACCATATCATTGCGCTCTGGCTCGCCGTGTACAAGTACATCGAGGCCGAGGCGCTCTTGCAGCTCGATGACGGACTTGACCTCATCCTTGAGGGCGGCGTTGTAATCGGCGTCGGAAAGCTCGCCCTTGCGGTGCGCCGCACGCGCTTGGCGGATTTCCTTGGTCTGTGGGAATGAACCAATGGTGGTAGTCGGCAGCTGCGGCAAGCCGAGTTCCTTTTGCGCCTCGTTGCGCTCGGCAAAGGCAGGCTCGCGCTTGACCTCGCCGGCCGGCAGCTTCTCGATGCGCGCCTTCACCGCCACATTGTGGATACGTTCAGAGTCAGCACGGGTGCGCACCGCGCGGTCGCTGATGTTGTACGCCTCCGGCGCTTCCAGTGGGCCCTGGGAGAGGGCTACGACTTCCTTGACTTTCTCATTGGCAAAGGAGAACCAGGTGGCGACGTCGGCCGGCAGCTTGGTTTCTGCCTCCACGGTGTGCGGCACATGCTGCAGGGATACGGAGGTAGACACAGAAAGGGAGTCAAGGCTTCCCTCTAGGTCCTCGTACTTGGAGCGCAGGTCACGTAGGTTGGCGGCCCAGACATTGCGGCCGTCGATAAGCCCAGCAACCACGTGCGAGTTCAGCTTCTTCACGCGCTCAAGGTAGCCCTCATCGAGAGCCAAGGTGCCCACGGACAGATCCACCTGGACGGCCTCTGGCTTAAGTTCCGCCAAGACCTCAAGGCCCTTGCGCGCGGAGCCATAAGGGGTGGTGAGGTAGACTTGCGGACGGTTGTCCGCACCCAAGATGGCCTCATAGGCGCTCTTGATGTGGGCGGCAAGCTCCTCATCAGTGGCAACGGTCAGGTCCGCTACCAGGGCAGGCTCAGCTAGCTGTACCCACTTCACACCGGATTTATCCAGCTCGGCCAGTACCTCCTGGTAGGCCTTGACGGCATCATCCAAGCGGTCAAGCGGGGACTTGGTAGCGCCCTCGGCCTGCTTGGACAGCGCCAGCAGGGTAACCGGGCCGACGAGGTATGGGCGCACGGTGTGGCCAGCTGCGCGGGCTTCTTCCACCAGCTTGATAACGCGCTGTGGGTGCGCCTTAAAGTCCTGGTCATCGGAGATTTCCGGGACGATGTAGTGGTAGTTGGTATCGAACCACTTAGTCATCTCTAGCGGCGCGGTGTCCTTATTGCCACGAGCCAAGGTGAACTCATCATCCAGGGTCTCGCCGGCTACGGCGCCCACGGTCAGTGCGGTCTCGAGCACCTGGTCGTAGTAAGCGACGTCGGCTGGAATGGCATAGTCCTCAGTAAGACCGAGGTCGCGCAAGCGGTTATAGGTATCCAAGCGCAGGGAATGAGCGGCAGACTCAAAGGTCTCTGCATCGATGCGGCCGGCCCAATAGAATTCCAGCGCGCGCTTGAGCTCGCGGTTAGCGCCGACGCGAGGGTAGCCCTCAATCGTCGCCTTGGGGAAATTAGTGTTCGTCATTGCTTACTCCGATTCGAGATAACAGGTCTTGGGTAATGTCGGGATTGTTGTGGGTATAGATATGGAGGCCTTCCGCGCCGCCGGCCACGATGGTGCGGGCCAATTGGGCGGTAAGCTCCATGCCGATTTCGTATTCCTCTTCTGGGGTTTTCGCTGCCGCGAGCCGAGTGCGCACCCTTTCGGGTACGGCCAGCCCGGACAGCTGCCCCATTCGTTCCAACCGGCGCAGGCTGGTCATGGGCATAATCCCCGGAATGAGGGGGATTTTCACCCCGGCCAACTCCGCCCTTTGGGCGAAGCGGAGGAAATCCTCGGCATCAAAAAAGAGTTGGGTGATGGCGAAGTCCGCGCCAAGGCGCTGCTTATTGAGCAGGACGTCAAAGTCCTCGTCCTCGTTTTTGGATTCAGCATGGCCGCTGGGATAGCACGCCACACTTACAGCGAGTCGGCCGGCAGCAAAGCGGGCCGCTTGGTGGCTCTCCAATTCCCGGATGAGGCGAACCAGTTCATCGGCATGCTGGAGGTAGTGCTCTGGCATGCCCCCTTCGGGGAGGTCACCGCGCAGAGCTAGCAGGCCACGCACTCCGGCATCTACTAAGCGATTAATCCACCCGATGAGCTCGTCGCGCGAGCCGGCCGTGCACGCCAGGTGCGCCAGCGGGCGCATAGAGGTGTTCTGCGAGATTTTCTCAATGAAGGCCGCGGTTCCCTCTAGCCAGCCGGAGCGCTGGGAACTGGTTACCGCGATGTAATCGGGGTGATAGCTTTCCAGGACCTCTAGCAGGCAGTCGATCTTGGCGGCATCGGCATCGTGGCGCGGTGGGATTACCTCGAAGGAAAGGGCGAGGCGCTCAGGCACATGGGATTCCTCTTCGCTTTCATAATCCAAGGGCGCGGAAGCCGAAAGTCGCGGGCTCATGGTCACCTCCTTTGCTGGTCGTCGTCGGTGTGTTGAGAAAAACGTACCAAGCTGTTCAGTTTGCGCGGTAGCGATTTTGCAATGGTATTACCATTGCAAGCCTGCAAACTGCGAGGTTGGCGAAAAATTGACTGAATAATAATCGTATATTCTGAACCAAGCGGTCTATTTCTGGCGCGTTCCCCCTGCACGCCCTCGCGCTCACGGTGGTACACCACCCGACACGTCACTATGCTGGGTGAAAGCGAATTGATAAATCTGAGTTAAGGAGTGTTCCACCCCATGAACCCCACGACACTGAACGTGGCCTTCAAGACCGCATCGAACCTGTGGAGCCAGTTCAACAACTACCGCGAAGAAAAGTCCCGCGAAGCCTACACCGCCCTGGAGGAGGCCGCGCAGAAGATGGACGAGCGCGATAACGGCAGCTTCGCCGAGTCCCGCCGCCAAGCGGGCGCCGTCACCCGCGCCGCACACTCCCGCCTCGAGCGCGCCCTGGAGGAGTTCAACAACTACCGCGAGGACGCCACCGAGCGCCTGAACGACGCCAAGGAAGAGGCCACCAAGAAGGCTAAGAAGGCCCGCAAGCAGGCCAAAAAGGATTCTCAGAAGGCGCAGAAGAACCTCAAGAAGAAGTCCGCCAAGGTAGCCAAGAAACAGAAGAAGCAGAAGTCCTCCAAGGGCTGGATCTTCGCCGGCATTATCGCTGTGCTTTCCGCCGCGGCCGGTGCCGCCTACTACTGGCTGCGCTCCAACGACAAGCCATCCCAGACCCCACCGCGCGTGGACGACTTCCAGTCCGCCTCCCACACCGCCCCTGAGTCCACCTTGGTCTACACCTCCACCAGCGAGAATGACACCCAGTCTGACCTCGTTGAGGAAGGCGCTGTACGCGATGAGGAACTGCTGGGTTCCATCGACGAGCAGCTGGCCAAGCACCGCGAAGAAGAAGCAGCTCAGCCAGCCGATACCACCCGCATTACCGATGACCACCAAAACGAGGGCAAGCACCGCCTGTAGGTCAAGGAATAAATACGCTTTCCACCCCGCCGTGGGGGTATATTCAGCGTTGCCTAGATCTCATTTCTTTGCTTAGACAAAAATCTCTTGATTGAATTCCCACATTAGGGATCTTTCTACAAGGAGATGAACAATGAGCTTTGAGTCCCTCACCGTCAAGCTCAAAGACGGTTCAACGTACTACTTCCCAGCGGGTGCGGTGTCTAAAGACCCTTCCTCTCGCGTGGATAACCTGCGCTTCGCCATCGATAACGGAACCACTTTCCACTCCGTAGACGAGGCCGGTATCGAGCGCGAGTTTAACGGTCACGACGTCCGCAATTACCACCTCGCCTAAGCGGCAGCCACATCCCTTCCCACAGGTCACTGGCCTGTGCGGAGGGGATTTTCGCATGCGTACCCCGTGTGCACCACTGGCGACTATCGTGGATTCCATGGAACTTCGCGCAACCCAAGAATCTGACCGCACCTATCTCGCCCGCCTCAACTTCCTCACCGATACTTTCGGCGACGAGCACGGCGAGCTCTCCCCTGACTTCGCCGCTGATTTTGCCTTCTACGTGGAAAATTGGGATCCCAACCAGGGCGGTTTCATCGCCTGGGAGGAGCTTGTCCCGGCCGGTGGCGTGTGGCTCAATTGGGGCACGGAGGACAACCACGGATTTGGCTTTGTCGAGCCCGCCATTCCGGAGCTCGCCATCGCGGTTGAGGCCCGCTATAAGGGACAGGGCATTGCCACCGCGCTTATCGACGCCGCTATTTCCCTCGCCCACACCCTGCATGCCCCCGGCATCTCGCTAGCCGTCCACCCCGATAATCCCCGCGCCAAGGGGCTCTATGAGCACCTCGGCTTTGAACACGTGGGCAGCCACGAGGGACACTTTGTGATGCTGAAACGCTTCTAAAGCGAGCGCAGGCGGGCGTGCGTAACGTAAATCGGCTCATTATCCACGGCCGTCTTAAACTCCTCGGTCAGCCCGGCCATGACCGCCTCGCGCGCCTCTTCGCGAGTGCCGTGAAAGCTCATGACCTCGCCATCCACTGCGGCCTCGCCACGTTTGCGCACCACAACGTATTCTGCGCCCTCCGGCGCCGAAACTTTCTTCTCTGTGGAGGTAAAGGGATCGTTGTAGCGAACGTTGGCGGCCATGGTTAGTCTCCTAATGGTTTCGCGTAATAGTAATAATTCCCCACTTACTGTACTTAAAGTTTCCTCCCCGCGACCGTGCGCGTACATCCCTGCCATTTCCGCCGACAAAAATGGAGTTTACATCGAAAAATCGCGACATCGCCCCCTAGCTGCCCTTGCGCAGAGAAAAGTCCGGCGCCCTCCGAAGAGGAAACCGGACTTCATGCTGTGGAGCATAGGAGAATCGAACTCCTGACCTTCTGCTTGCAAAGCAGATGCTCTACCAATTGAGCTAATGCCCCAGTGCCTACACACTTTACTACCGCAGCCGAAGCAACCACAAACCGCTTAAAACCTGAACCACTCAAATCACTTTGGACACTTTAGGCATGTCCTATCACTTTGGTTACATTCGGGCGCTAGGGTCATGGGCACATCATGTCCACTTTCCCTCATTTTTAGGAACACTATGCGCCGCATCCTCACCTCTGCACTCACCGTGCTTATTGCCGCCGCCATGCCAGCAGCCGCTCATGCACAGTTACCGCAAATCCCGCGATTGCCTGCGTCTTCAAGCGCGGATATTCAAGGAGAAATCAACCATCGCATCGAGGATGCCCGCGCACAGGTCGAAGACTTCAGCTCCCAGGCATTTCCACACTCTGCCCCCGGGAAGAAGGCACCCGCCGCCCCAGCTCCAAAGAAGCCGCAGCCGCGCAGCGAAGGTAGCGTCGACTGTGCCAATTGCGTAGCTATCACCTATGACGACGGCCCCGGTGCCGAGACCAACCGCCTACTGGACAAGCTCAAGGCAAAGAACGCGCACGCAAGCTTCATGGTGCTAGCCCCCAACGCATATCAGCATCCTGAGCTGCTCAAGCGCATGAAGGCCGAGGGCCACACCATCGGCAACCACACCAAGAGCCACCGCCAGCTCAACACCCTGTCCTATGACCAGGTATCCCAGGAAATCGACGCCGGCAATGCCGCCATCAAAAAGGCCACCGGCCAAGGCACGCGCTGGGTACGCCCGCCCTATGGCGCGACCAACGCCACCGTTGATCAGGCCACCCGCGATAAGGGCGTCTCCCAAGCGTTGTGGGACGTCGACACCGTGGATTGGAAGGACCGCAACTCCGACCATGTGTGCTCCGCGGCCGTCCAAGGCGCCCGCGCCGGCTCCATTGTGTTGATGCACGATATCCACCCCACCACCGTGGACGCCGCCGATTGCGTTATCGACGGCCTGCGCGCGAAGGGCCTCGAGCCCGTGAGCTTGGATCGCCTCCTGCGCACCCCTGTGGCAGGTAAGCGCTACTACGCTCGTGGTTAATGATTGATTTTGCCCTGACTGCCGACGCCGTCGCTCCCCAACTCCTCGGCTGCACCCTCACCCATGCCGGGGTAAGCATCCGCCTCACGGAGGTTGAGGCTTACCTCGGTGCCGAGGATTCCGCTGCACATACCTTTAAAGGAAAGACCCCGCGCAATGCGGCCATGTTCGGTCCGCCGGGTAAGTTCTACGTCTATATTTCTTATGGTATCCACCGCAACGTCAATATCGTCTGCGCCCCTGATGGCACCGGCCAAGGCTGCCTGCTGCGCGGCGGCGAAATCATCGAGGGTGCCGATATCGCCTTCGCCCGCCGCGGCACCACCGATTTTCATAATCTTGCCCGCGGGCCAGGAAACTTGGGCAAGGCCTTAGGCTTCACGCTGGAAGATAACCACCAACCAATTCAGATTGTTGAGCGAACCTCCGAACCAGAATGGGTACGCGGACCGCGCATCGGCATCTCGAAAAACAAGGAAGCGGCCCTGCGGTTTTGGATCCCTTTCGATAAAACCGTCTCGGGCCGCCGCGGCTATCCCAAAAAGTAACGAGGAAGCTGACTAATAGCGCCCACCATAGCGCTCATCATTTTCGATGGCCTTTATGATCCGCTGATTGATCTGCAGCATCTGGCGGATCTGCGTGCGGGTCAGGTTATCCATTACGGACTTCCGAGCCTGCTTAGCGTGTCCAGGCGCGGTCTCTACTACCTTATCCCAGCCGCTATCCGTCAGCTGTGCCATGGTGGTGCGGCCGTCAGTCGGGCACGGCTGGCGCACGACCCACCCTTGCTTTTCTAGGCGCGTAACGACCTGGCTCAAGCGGGACAAAGATCCATTGGCGGTAATCGCCAGATCACGCATACGCATCTCGCGATTTTCCGCCTCAGATAGTCGAGAGAGCACCGTATATTCAAAAAAGCTCAGGCCTGCGTCATCGCGCAGCTGAGCATCCAAAATATTGGTCAAGCGAATATTTACGCTCATTAGGGACATAAATGATGCGAGTTCTTCATCATTTAGCCAGTAGTCATCGCGCTCGGTCATGGGATTTATTCTATCAACTTGGCTTTAATTCTAAAGTGACTCATCACTGCCCTAAACGCAAAGACCTTAGTGCCCAAAGGACGTATCGATCGGCCGCTGCCTTCTTGGCAGCTTCTCCGCCACCAAACGATAGGAATCCGTGACTAACTCCTCTATCAGCTGTTGGTGCAGTTCTGCGTGTGGGTAGACGGAAACCCAATGCCGCTTATTCATGTGGTAGCCCGGTGCAATGAACGGATACTGCTGCTGTAGCGCTTGGCAGTCCTCCGGCTCGGCCTTAATGATCATTTGCTGTTGACCTGTCACCGCTGTCAGTAACAGGAAAATTTTGCCGCGTACTTTGAATACTTCCCAGTCGGGCCCGAAAGGATGCTGTACCTGCGAGCCGAGCATCTCTTCGGCGCGCTGCCGTGCCACTGTGTAGATGCCACTGCCATCCATCATCGGCTCCCTCTTCGAGACTGCCTTAGTGCTGTCTTCAACGATATCGTCCATCCACACCTCAATTTTCGTCGACGGTTTTGCCGGTTTATATGGACGAAAATGGTGATCCGAGTGGAGTGCTCGCCATTGTGTCACTTCTTAGAGCACTTGGGAACGACCGCGGAAATAGAAAATGTCCGGCCCCTCCGAAGAGGAAGCCGGACTTCATGCTGTGGAGCATAGGAGAATCGAACTCCTGACCTTCTGCTTGCAAAGCAGATGCTCTACCAATTGAGCTAATGCCCCATTGTTCCGTGGTGGGCCTAGCTGGAATCGAACCAGCGACCTCATCGTTATCAGCGATGCGCTCTAACCGACTGAGCTATAGGCCCTTGTGCGGAACGAGAATTAACTCTACATACTATCCCCGGATTTATACAAATCGCCTGCTCAAGAAGCATTTCATACCACTAAACAAAAAGGGGAAGATTCGTGCTGATAGAAGAAAAGGCCGGCACCCGAAGGTGCCGGCATCCTCTAGGGTGAGAGAGGCGCTAGCGGTTGTCTAGGTCGACTCGCAGGCCGCCAAAGACGTCCACGATGGCGTTATAAATAACCGCCATCAGGGGAGCCAGCAATGTAAGGAGAACGGCGAAAATAACGCCGATGAGCGCGGAGGCGGAGATGACGACACCGAAGGTGACCTCGAATCCGCCGCCGACGCCGCCGACGAGGCTATTGAGCGATTCCCAAATCCCCACCTGGTTCAGGCCAATATAAAGCAGGCATACGGCCAGCATCCAGGCGATCAGTCCGACGAGTGACAGGGCCAGACCGACGCGGAATGCCGAGATAGGCGAGATTCGCGTAATCGTTATGTCTCGTCGTGCCATTAATTACTCCTCATCCTTGGAAGCATCGCCAGCCTTGTGTTCCTGCTGGACCTCATCCACGGTCTTTTCGCCCTTAGCCACGGCCTGAGCGTCTTCCTCACCATCTTCTTCGACGTTGCGGTCGATGGCAAGCAGTTCGACATCGTCACCCAGGTTGACCAAGCGCACGCCCATCGTGGCACGGGAGGACGGACGAATCTGGTCCACCTCGGTGCGGATGACGCCGCCGGCGGAGGTAATGGCGAAGATTTCATCATCCTCATCCACAGAGATGGCGCCGATTAGCTTGCCGCGCTTCGGGGTGTACTTGAAGGTCATGACACCCAGGCCACCGCGGCCCTGCGTAGTGTATTCCTCGATAGCGGTGCGCTTACCGTAGCCGCCGGAGGTGGCAACCAAGAGGAATTCGCCATCGTGGACCACGGACATGGATAGCAGCTGGTCATCGCCGCGGAAGCGCATGCCCTTCACACCGGCGGTAGCGCGGCCCATGGGGCGCAACTGGTCGTCATCGGCAGTAAAGCGGATGGCTTGGCCCTGCTCGGAGGTAAGCAGGATGTCATCGCCCTCGGAGACGAGCTGTGCGCCGATGAGCGCATCGCCCTCGTTGAGGTTGATGGCGATAAGGCCAGCGGAACGCGCGGACTCATAATCGGTTAGGCGGGACTTCTTTACGCGGCCCTGCTGGGTGGCGAGGACCAGGTAAGGAGCGTCCTCGTAGGACTGAATCTGGATGACCTGCGCGATCTTTTCTTCCGGCTGGAATTCCAGCAGGTTAGCCACGTGTTGGCCGCGTGCGGCGCGACCGCCCTCTGGCAGCTCATAGGCCTTGAGGCGGTAAACACGGCCGAAGTTGGTAAAGAACAAGATCCAGTCGTGAGTGGAGCAGACGAAGAAGTTCTTGACAATATCGTCCTGCTTGAGCTCAGCGCCGCGTACGCCCTTGCCACCACGCTTTTGCGCCTTGTAGGAATCCACCTTGGTGCGCTTAGCGTAGCCCGTGGAAGTAATGGTGACTACAACGTTTTCGCGGGCGATAAGATCCTCATCGGTCACATCGCCGGTTGCCGGAATGATTTCGGTGCGGCGTTCATCGCCATACTTATCGACGATCTCTGCCAGCTCATCGTGGACAATCTGGCGCTGGCGCTCCTCGCGGGCGAGGATATCCTTCAGATCAGCGATCTCGCGCTCGATTTCCGCCAATTCATCGATGATCTTTTGGCGCTCCAGGGCAGCCAGCTTGCGTAGCTGCATGGCCAGGATGGCATCGGCCTGGATATCGTCGACGTCGAGAAGCTCCTTCAAGCCCTCGCGCGCTTCGTCCACGGTGGGCGAACGGCGAATAAGGGCGATGACCTCATCGAGCATGTCCAGTGCCTTGACCAAACCGCGCAAGATGTGGGCGCGCTTTTCGGCCTCATTCAGGCGGTACTGGGTGCGGCGAACGATGACCTCGATCTGGTGCTCCACGTAGTAGCGCAGCATCTGATCCAGGCGGAGAGTGCGCGGCACGCCATCGACAATGGAGAGCATGTTGGCACCGAAGGACGTCTGCAGCTGGGAATGCTTGTAGAGGTTATTGAGCACCACGCGGGCCACGGCGTCGCGCTTGAGGGTGACGACGATGCGCATGCCAACGCGGTCGGAGGACTCATCCTCAATCTTGGAAATACCCGCGATCTTGCCGCTGGCCACGGACTCCGCGATATTGGAGATGAGGTTATCCGGGTTGACCTGGAACGGCAGCTCGGTAATCACAATGGTCTGGCGGGATCCAGATTCCTCGATGGAGGTCACGCCGCGCATACGGATGGATCCGCGGCCGGTGGTGTAGGCATCCTTGATGCCCTGATCGCCCACGATGAGGCCCGCGGTGGGGAAATCCGGGCCCTTGACGCGTTCCATGCAGGCTTCCAGCGCAGCCTCTTCATCGGCGTCTGGGTTATCTAGTAGCCAGTAGATGGCCTCAGCCAGCTCGTTGAGGTTATGCGGCGGGATATTGGTGGCCATACCCACGGCAATGCCGCCCGAACCGTTCATCAGCAGGTTTGGAACGCGGGACGGCAGTACGTCCGGCTCGCTGGTTTTGCCATCGTAGTTGGGCGAGAAATCAACGGTGTTTTCGCGGATATCGCGCACCATCTCCATGGCCAGCGGGGTGAGCTTACACTCCGTATAACGCATTGCTGCTGGGCCATCGTTACCGCGGGAGCCGAAGTTACCCTGGCCATCCACCAGTGGGTAGCGCATATTCCAGGACTGGGCCAAGCGCACCAAGGTGTCATAAATGGCGGAGTCACCGTGCGGGTGGAACTGACCCATGGTGTCCGAGACCGGGCGGGCGGACTTTACGTAGCCGCGCTCCGGCCGGTAACCGGAATCGAACATCGCGTAGAGGATGCGGCGGTGCACCGGCTTTAGTCCATCGCGCACCTCCGGCAGGGCACGGCCGACGATGACGGACATGGCGTAGTCGATGTAGCTCGACTCCATCTCCTCATTAATGTCAATGGGAAATATGCGATCAAAAAGATCGTCGTTATTGTCACTCATAACGCCAGATTCTACCCTTTAGCGCCTTTCAGGGCCCGAATTGCCGCACGCATGGTATCACCGTGGTATCACTGAGGCATGGCAATGACATTGCGGCTTACGGCCGAACAGGATCACGCGCTCACGCTACTGGCTTCCGCGCAGGGCACCTCCAAGCACGAGGCGGTGGTGCGCGCTGTTGTTGCGGCGGCAGCCCGCACGCTTGCCGACGCCCACGTGCAATCCACCGCCCGCGCCCTCCTCCCCGGCCGCGCTGAGCTGGAGGCGGAAATCCGCCGCGCCCGGCCCACGCAGTCCTAGGTGATCATGAGTACCGAACAGCTCTACCTTTTGGCACGCGAGTTTTGCGCGCGCTTTAACGTCCGCGTCACCAATTTTGCTGCTCTTGCGGCCGCTGCGGCGGCCAGCACTGCCAAGGTGGAAGGAATAGCCATCCACGATAGCCACCGCGATGCCGCCCGCGCTATGGCGGAGGTTTTAGCCCGCGTTCCGGCGCTGAGCGGGTATAACGCAGAGTTCGCAAAGTTCACCGTGCGCGTCTACCTTAGTGTTAAAGAAGTTGCCTAAGTTTTGGGAAGAGTGACCCAAGGAAGGAACTAGCACCATGTCCCACGTCAAGAAGATCGCCGTATCGAGCCTTACGGCCGTTGCCCTAGCTGCCACCGCCGTCACTGCTCCTACCGCTACTGCAGCTGAGGCGGATTCCTGGAAAGACGAGGTAAATCCGGAATTTGAACAGGGCCAGACTGGTGGTTCCTCTACCGGTTCTTCCCAACTGGATCTCACGTTGATCATCACCGCAGCGGCCGCGGGCGTCACCGCCCTGGCCAGCGCCGTGGCCCTCTACTCCCCCAACGTGGATCTGGAAAAGGCAGCCCGCGATGCTGGCTTGGGCCAGATCGCCGATCAGATTGCTGCCATTCAGGCCAACCTCCCTGGCCTGCCGGGACAGCCGGCTTAACTCGCGTAAGGTGGTGCAGCATGGGACATCTTTCTGAACTTATGTCAGGTCCGCAGCGCACTGCGGTGATTAGCGATTGTGGCGAACTGGTTGAGGGGGTCGTCGCCAAGCAATCGGGCATTACCGGCATGGCGCTGAAGGGCGCCGTCGCCGCCGCAAAGAAGGTCGACTCCGCCATCATCACCAAGGCGCTAGGCCGCGTGCTACCGGATGTCCTCGACGCTATGGACCCGCACTGGCAAGAGTTTGAAAGCAGCTCTGAGCAGGATTTCGGTTCCTTCCTAGAGCCGCGCAGCGCCGAGGTCAGTGATGCCATCATGGCGGTAGCCGATAAGCATGCCGAGCAGGTCAACTCCCCCGCACTATCCAAGCCTTATAACTCCCTGCGCGCTAAAGCTTCGAAATTCCTCACCCCTGCGGTTCCGGATTTCGGCCGCGTGCTGCAGAAGCATATGTAGATTCCCGGCAGTTGAATCGCCTTCTAAACGCCAGGTATAAGTGTGGAAGTGACTACTTCCGCAGCTAACCAGACCGAGTACCCCGCCGGCCAAGATCCCGCTCGCTGGCGGGTACTTATCGTTTTGCTCACGGCGCTTTTTATGTCGCTGCTGAGCGTATCCATTGTTAATGTGGCCCTGCCCTCTATTCAATCGGGTTTAGGGGCCTCTAATTCGGATGTGCAATGGGTGCTCTCCGGCTATGCGCTCACTTTCGGCGTCATCCTCGTGGCGGCCGGCCGCGCCGGAGATCTCGTCGGCCGCGGCGGCATCTTTCTAGCTGTCATCGCTATCTATTCCATCAGCGCCGCAGTCGCCGGTTTTGCCCCTAATGCTGAGGCACTCAATGCCGCCCGCTTTATCCAAGGCATAGGTGCTGGCCTGCTTAATCCCCAGGGCGTGGGCATGATCCAGCAGTACTTCCGCGGCCCCGAGCGGGCCCGCGCCTTCGGCTATTTTGGCTCCACGGTGGGCCTCGCCGTGGCCATTGGACCGGTACTTGGCGGCTTGCTCATACGCCTGGGTGGCGCAGACCTGGGCTGGCGGTTGACCATGCTGGTCAATTTCCCCGTCGGCCTTATTGCCATCATCTTGGGATTGATGTGGTTTCCGCGGCCGCTGTTTTCTCGTGTACGCGATGAAATGGGCAATAAACTGGGAATTTTCAAGACCCTAGCCACCCTTGATCCCATTGGTGCTGTGATCCTTGGCGCCGCCGTGTGGGCCATCCTCTTCCCCTTCATGGAGTCTTCTGGAACACCTGGCGTGTGGTGGCTGCTGCTCCTGGGCGCGTTTTTACTGGTGGCATGGGTGCTGTGGGAGCGACGACACAAGGCCACCGGTCATCCACCAATGGTGGATCTTAATATCTTTGCTACTGCGAGCTTTCGCAATGGCACCATCATCGCCACCTTGTGGTTTATGGGTATTACCAGCATTTGGGTGCTCGTCGCGCTCTACTTCCAAAGCGGTCTCGGGCACTCCGCCCTCGCTGCCGGATCCGTAGGCATTCCAGCCGCTTTGTTGAGCTCTATTTCTGCCACACTGGCCGGCCGGTCAGTGTCCGTCCACGGCCGCAAGGTCGTGGTTATCGGCATGATGGTGACCATCTCCGGGCTCGTTTCCACCATTGCGCTCATCTGGGCCACCGAGCAATGGGGCACCAGCGAATGGTGGATGGTCCTGTCGCTCTCCTTGGTGGGCGGCGGGCAAGGCTCGGTCATCTCCCCTAACCAGACGCTCACCTTGGCACATGTCCCTCAGGCCTACGCTGGATCGTCGGGCGCTGTCCTCCAGACCGGCCAGCGCATCGGCACGGCCATCGGTCTTGCCGTCATCACAGCCATAGTCTTTGCCACCTTGCACGGCACGAACGCGGACTGGCCGCTTTCCATCGTCGCCGGCTTCGGCGTCATCCTGTCCATGTGTCTTGCCTCCCTGGGATTCGCCGTAGCGGATCAGCGCAGCTCCCAGGCCTAGGGATCGCGCTTTAAAACGCCACAATTAAAGCCCACCGCGGAAATTCCACGGTGGGCTTTGTGCTGCGCTTTAGATATCCAGGAAGCGGACGTCCTTGGCGCGGCGGGTAATAAAGGAACGGCGGGCCGAGACATCGTCACCCATGAGGATGGAGAAGAGCTCATCGGCGCGCTGCGCGTCTTCCAAATCCACGCGGCGCAGGATGCGGGTGCTCGGGTCGAGCGTAGTTTCCCATAGCTCGGCGGCGTTCATCTCGCCCAGACCCTTGTAGCGCTGGATGCCGTCATCCTTGTTGATCTTGCGGTTTTGCTCCAGCCCCTCGGCCAGCAGCTTATCGCGCTCGTCGTCGGAAAAGGCATAGCCCGGAGTGCCCTTGGACCACTTGAGCTTGTACAGCGGCGGGTTAGCCAGGTACACGTGTCCGTCCTCAACCAACTGGGGCATGAAGCGGAAGAGCAGGGTCAATAGCAGCGTGGCAATGTGCTGGCCGTCGACGTCGGCATCGGCCATGAGCACGATCTTGTCGTAGCGCAGCTTCTTGATGTCGAATTCCTCGTGGATACCGGTACCCAGTGCAGTAATAATCGCCTGGACCTCAGCATTCTTGAGGACCTTATCCATGCGGGCCTTCTCCACGTTCAAGATCTTGCCGCGCAGAGGCAAGATGGCCTGGAACATGGAATCACGGCCGCCCTTAGCGGAACCACCTGCGGAGTCACCCTCCACGATGTAGAGCTCGGAAATCTTCGGGTCCTTAGAGCGGCAATCCGCGAGCTTGCCGGGCAGTCCGCCCAGATCGGTGGCAGATTTGCGGCGCACCATCTCGCGGGCCTTGCGGGCAGCCATGCGAGCATGTGCGGAGGACACGGCCTTATTGATAATGGCCTTTGCCTCAGCCGGATTGGCATCGAACCAGTCATTGACGTGCTCGTTCACCGCACGCTGGACAAAGCCCTTGATTTCGGAATTGCCCAGCTTGGTCTTGGTCTGGCCCTCGAACTGCGGATCGCCCACCTTGACGGAAATGACGGCGGCCAAGCCCTCGCGGCAGTCATCGCCGGAGAGGTTGCCATCCTTTTCCTTGATGAGCTTATGCTCCTTGGCATAGCGGTTCATCAAGGAGGTTAGGGCCGCGCGGAAGCCTTCTTCGTGCGTGCCGCCCTCGTGGGTATTGATGGTATTAGCAAAAGTGTGAACGGACTGCTTATAGCCCTGGTTCCACTGCAGTGCTACTTCCACCTCATGATCTTCGCCCTTGGCATCGAAAGAAACGATAGTCGGGTGGATCGCGGTCTTGGACTTATTGAGGTACTTGACGTAATCGGTCAAGCCATCCGGGTAGTGGAAGGTGATCTTCTTGCGGCGCTTCTTTTCCGCCGCAGCTTCCGCCGCTTCACCGGATTCTTCGTTGAAAGTATCGCCAGCGTCCGGGGCATCATCGAAGGAGGTTTCATCCGCACTGGTCTCGCCGGATTCTGCATCGGCGATTTCTTCCAGCTCGATCTGCTCTTCGGTAACGCGCTCATCGATGAGCTCAATGGATAGGCCCTTATTCAGGAAGGCCATTTCCTGCAGGCGGCGAGCAATGATGTCGTAATCGTACTCGGTAGTTTCAAATACTTCCGGATCCGCCCAGAAGCGGATTTTGGTACCCGTGCCGCGGGCGTTGCCGCCCTCAACGAGATCATCCGGGACGGCATTCTGGAAGTTTTGATACCAGTGCTTACCATCGCGTTTAATTTCCGCTTCTACGCGGGTAGAAAGTGCGTTCACCACGGAAATGCCGACGCCGTGCAGGCCGCCAGATACGGCGTAGGAGTCGGAGTCGAATTTACCGCCAGCGTGCAGCTGCGTCATGACCACTTGGACGGTAGGTGCGCCGGAGGCGTGCATTTCTACCGGGATACCACGGCCATTATCGATGACCTCGACGCCGCCATCTTCCAGCAGTTTGACGGTAACCTTATCGGCGTAGCCGGCCATAGCCTCATCGACGGAGTTATCAACGATCTCCCAAATGAGGTGGTGCAGGCCGCGCGAACCGGTCGAACCAATGTACATGCCGGGGCGCTTACGGACGGCCTCGAGGCCCTCCAGGATCGTAATTGACCCGGCATCATATGCGTGTTCTTCAGCCACGGATTCGTGCTCTCCTTTTGGCTATAGCTAATTCTAAGACTTTAACTATTCTACACGGATACCCCCTACTGAAAGACACCCCACACCCGTGAGAGATAGGAATCTGGCGCGCTCTGAGGTTATTTAGGATTTAAAGGTCGGATCCAAGTGCAACCTATTAGCCATACGTATCTTGCGATCCTTGTGGTTTCACCCACTGCCGCCCCTCATAATTTCGCTGCTGCTTGGGCCCATGAATGCGCAGCTCAACAATGACATCCGGGCCTAGGCGGTCAGAGATTTTCCGCAGGATTTGTCGCTGCAGATAGCGCAGCTCCGTAGCCCAGGTGGAGTTATCGCAGGACACATAGACAACCTTGTCCTTAATCCGTTGCGGCTGCGTATGGGCGGCGATGCGCTCGCCCACGAGATTCTCCCAATTACCCATCACCCAACCATTGGCCAAGTCGTGCTCCCAGCCGCGATTGACTACCTCGCGGCTGATTTGGGCTCCCAGGCTCGGCACCGCCAGCGTTCGCCGTTTCTTCCTGCCATCTGGTCCCGTAGGAATGCCCCGTTGATAGCCCATATACCCCTGCTTTTGTGCCTTCTCTAGAGAGGGCACCGGCATCTTCGGCACAGGGCGGGTTAGCTTCGGCGGGTTCTTGGAGGTGGACCGTACCAATTTAAAGTACTGGGTGACAGGATCAATGCGCTGCTTGCCGACGCCCCCTTGTTCCTCACTCATCCTTGTCACCATCCCCATCCTCAACGGCATCCTCAGCGCTGAGCTTGGAGATGCGGCCGGTATCGGTATCTTCCACGCTCACGCGGTAGCGCACGATGGGTTCCAAGTTCCCCGGTAGGTCCTCATCTACCGCCGCGGTAATGAGCACCTGCTCGGCCTCGGCGGCCAGGTGGACAAGCTGCTTGCGGCGCTTGGCGTCAAGCTCGGCAAATACATCATCCAAAATGAGCACCGGATCCGATCCTCCCTCTTGCCGCAGCAGACTAAACTCCGCCAGGCGCAGCGCAATGGCATAGGACCACGTCTCACCATGGCTGGCAAAGCCCTTGGCCGGCTGATCACCCAGATTAAGCACCAGATCGTCGCGGTGCGGGCCCACCAGGGAAATGCCGCGTTCAATCTCGCGCTGCCGGGCGGTGGCCAACTCGGTAAGCAAGACGGCCTCTAGTACCTCGCGATCCGAGGTATCGATAGTGGACTTATATTCCACCTGCGCCAGCCGCGATTCTGGTGCCAGGCCGGAATAAGCGGCGGGGATGTGGTCCAAGAGGGCGTCGACAAGCGCAAGGCGCGCGGCGATTACTTGGGCGCCGAGCCGGGCAAGCTGCGCATCCCAGGTATCCAAGGTAGCCAATGCGGCGGCACCGTCGCTATCGGAATAGCCGCGGCGCAGGCTGCCGGAGGCTGATTTCAGCAAGGCATTGCGCTGCTTGAGTACCTTGTCATAGTCGGCCTTTACACCCGCAAGGCGCGGAGTCCGCGAGGCAATGATGCTATCGAGATAAGCGCGCCGTCCAGCCGGCTCCCCGCGCACCAAGGCCAAATCCTCCGGGGAAAAGAGCACCGTTTTTACCACGCCCAGCAGCTCACGGGGGCTGCGCAGGCGCGTGCGATTGATCTGCGCTTGATTGGCCGCGTGGGGTTTAATCAGCAAATGGGTAGTGAGCTCGCGGCCTTGGTTCACCGCGGTAATAGACACCCGTGCACTATCGGCACCCTGCCGCACCAACGGTGCATCGTGAGATACGCGATGGGAGGAAAGATGGGCAGTATAACCAATGGCCTCGACGATATTGGTCTTGCCAAAGCCATTGCGCCCGACAAAAAGGGTGATCCCGGGCCCTAGCTGCACATTAAGTTCGGGCCATGAGCGAAAATCCCGAACATCGAGATCCCTGACGTACATTAGCCCGGCAGGCGAACCGGCATGAGCAGGTAGGTGAAGTTGGTCTTCGGCGTGGGGAAGTTGCCATCTTCATCGGCCTCAGGCAGCTCTTCCGGTTCTGGGATCATAATGGCTGGGCGGGAAGGCTCGGTGAAGCCGAAGACCACGCGGTCGGTGTTAATGACGGCCAAGCCATCTTTGAGGTAGCCCGGATTGAAGGCAATGAGAAACTCATCGCGGCCATGGAAGGCGCACGGCAAGGTTTCGGTCGCATTACCGGCATCCGCGCCGGCAGATAGGGTTACCTGACCATCGGCGAATTCCATGCGAATCTGCGCATTGCGATCCGTCAGCAATGAGACGCGACGGATTGCTTCCTGCAGCGGGGCGACCTCAATGGAGGCAATATTGGTGTGATTCTTCGGCAGCAGTGGCTGCACGTTGGGGAAGTCCGCATCCAGCATGCGCGTGGTGGTTTCGCGATTATCCGCGTGCAGGCCAAAGAGGCCATCGGCACCAATATTGTCATCGGTGCCCACGGCAATCTCTACCGGAATGTTGAGATGCGGATCCAAGGAACGGCCGGTTTCCTGGAGGGTCTTAGCAGGCACCAGGAGCTTGGCTTCCACGTTCGGGGACTTGGGTTCCCATTCCAAGGTGCGCATGGCCAGACGGAAACGGTCCGTTGCCGTCATCTCAATGTCTTTGCCATGGATATCCATGTGTACACCGGTGAGCATAGGCAGGGTGTCATCCTTGCCGGCTGCGGCAGCGACCTGGTGGATGGCCTCGACGAAAAGCTGTGGCTGGATAGTGCCCGTAACCTCTGGCAATACCGGAAGCTGAGGGTAATCATCCAGTGGGATCAGTGGCAGCTCGAAGCGAGAGGAACCACAAGTAACCAGTGCCTTGGAATCTACCTGGGAGATCTCTACTTCCTTGTTGGGCAAAGAAGCAACGATATCGGAGAGGAGCTTGCCGGCTACCGCAATCTGTCCGGGCTCATCCACCATGCCGGCGATGCGGACGCGGGTAGAGACCTCATAATCGAAGCCGGTGAACTCAAGACCATTGTCATCCGCAGTGATCAACATCGCGCGAAGCACGGGCTGAGTGACCTTGGAAGGCAGGCTGCGAGCAACCCACGCTACGGCGTTGGCAAGGTCATCTTTGGCAACGCGAAATGACACGGCTTCATCCATGGTGCGAAGAGCTCCTCTGAGGCAAGTAGGAAATTTGTTACTTACAAAAGACTGGCTTCCAACTTACCGCATTGGGCGCGGTGCGCCACAACGTGTAATTCCATCTTTGCCCGCTCGATCCGCGCCTGGCCGGAGGCGGGGCGGGCCGAATTCCACACACCCTCTTTCTTCTATACAGATCAGAGAAATAATTTAGTAGTAGTAATAAGCGGTGTGGGATCTGTGGGTAACTAGGTAAATGACAAGTTCATGGCGCAGATCCGGGGTGTGGCAAATCTTGTGATCTTACTGTGATCAATCGGGGTGAATTGTGGACAACTAGTGGGATCGCCGTTTTATCCACAGGTTTTGTCATTTGATCACTGATCTACACACAACACTGATCACAGGGTGGTTCTCCCAGCACAAGGCCTGTGGAATTAAAAACTGTGAGTAAGATCTATGAATTACAAAGTTGAAATTACACAAGTGTGAATAACGCTGTGGATAACTTTTCTTGCAGATAAACGGCTCTTTTTAGAGGGTTTCGGGCCTTATTTGTGAAATTACACGGGTGTGCCGGTGCGGCGTGGAGGATTCTGTCTAGCTTTCTAGCTCGTTTCAACCCCAAGTGACCCCGGCGAAATCTGGGAAGCGGGATCGGGAAAACAAAAGCGCCCTCCTTATATAAAGGAGAGCGCTGAGGCAGCACGCTAAGACTTAGGCGCGACTGCGATTCTTGATGCGTTGGGTAAGCGCCTGGATCTCGTCATAGGTATTGCGCTTTTCAGTCATCTCTTTGCGGATTTTGCGATCGGCATAAATGACGGTGGTGTGGTCCTTACCGCCGAACTGTTCACCGATCTTGGGCAGGGATAGCTCGGTAAGCTCGCGGCACAAATACATTGCCAGCTGGCGAGCATGCGCTACCGCGCGCTTCTTGCCGGCGCCGCGCAGAGTTTCTACATCAATATCGAAGAAGTCTGCCGTGACCTCCATGATTGAGGTAGCGGTAATCTTTCGATCAGCGGAATCCGGGGCCAAATCGCGCAATGCGATTTCCGCCATCTCTACGTTGATTGGCTCATCTACCAAAGAGGAATAGGCCGAAACACGGATAAGTGCGCCTTCGAGCTCGCGAATGGAAGATTCAAAGCGCGAGGCAATGAGCTCAAGCACGGAGCGATCCACCTCGGTGCCGTCATTTGCCGCCTTCTTCATCAAAATCGCGATGCGCGTTTCCAGATCTGGTGGCTGAATATCGGTAATAAGACCGCCTTCAAAGCGCGTGCGGAGGCGATCCTCCAGCGTTGTCAGCTGCTTCGGCGGGCGGTCCGAAGACAAAATGATCTGCTTATTGGCTTGGTGCAGCGCATTGAAAGTATGGAAGAACTCTTCCTGGGTGGATTCTTTGCCCTCCAAGAACTGGATATCATCGACCATCAAGATGTCGAGATTGCGGTAGCGCCGTTTGAAGGATTCCTGGCGGTCATCACGCAGCGAATTAATATAGTCATTCGTAAATTCTTCCGAAGACACATATTTCACGCGCAAACCCGGGTGCAGCACCTGGGCGTAATTACCAGCGGCGTGCAAAAGGTGCGTTTTGCCTAGACCAGAGCCACCCCAGATGAATAGTGGGTTATATGCACGGGCGGGATTTTCGGCCACGGCAACGGCTGCACCATTGGCAAAACGATTCGAAGACCCGATAACGAAGCTATCGAAGGTGTGCTTCGGATTCAGTGAAGTTTCACGGTTGGGATCATGTGCCGGAGCCTCGCGCGGGATGCGAGCGGAATTAGAGCTAGCATCGGTGAAATTTCCCGCGGACTGCGCCTGCTGCTGGTTATAGTGCTGGGCAAGCTCATCCAAGCTGGCTGGGGCATGGCTGGATTGCCAGTTGTTTTGGGCGGGTGCCGGTTGTGAACCGGTATCAGAGTGTTGCGGGCGCGGAATGTAGTTCTGGGGAGGCTCCGTGCGCTGGGGTTGTTGCGCTTGCGGAGCCTGCTGCTGTTGCGGGGGAGCTGCCTGGGGAGAAGGCTCTGTGGCTGGTGGTTGTGGTTCTTGCGGAGTAGCCAAGGTAACCGCGAAGGAGCAGGGACGTCCGAGGTGTCGGGTTAAGGCCTTGGCGATGTACTCGCCCAATTCATTTTCGACCACATTTTTGGCGTCGAGGTTCTCGGCGGCAACGAGGGTGTAGCCCTCGACCATCATGATGGGGCGGACCAGTTGGAGGTAAAGGCGTTGTGAATGGGAAAAACTAGGGACCTCGGAATTGGGTTGCTCGGATTGTGCGAGCAGGTCATCAACGACCGCGCGCCAAATGGCATGCAGGTTCGCTTGTGGGTCAGTCACAACAGGCTACCTTTGTGGAATTTAGTCGGGAACGGGTGGACATTGAATAACAATTTTCACCGTGGATTCCACCGTGGTTTTCACAGTGGTTTTTATCGAGTCACCTCGATCTCCACAGAGTTATCCACAGGTGTGGATGAAAGAGTTATTCACAGCTTAGTTCATGGCTGTGGATAACTCTTCATTGGCCGGTTTATGGCGTTAAGCTGCGGAAACTGCAAAAGTCTCAAGCGCTGATTTAGAGTTATCCACATGCCAGGCTTGGCTGTGGAATTTGATTCTTCTGTTGTACCGCCGAAGCGGCGGGTGTGTCTAGTGAGAAAAATTCACCCCCTGGACGCCGATCTGGATAGGTCCTCCAGTGCGGTGGATTCGGCGCAGTAAGAGCCCGGAATCTGGCCGCCTAGCTGCAGGAAACAACATTTATGTAATTTCGGGTGTACCCGGGTGTCGATTTGTTTCTAGCGGCAGAAATCACGTAATCTGGCATGGTCTATTGCAACAAAGAGTTGCGCGTGAAAGTGACAGCGTCACCTCGCACTGGCTGGGCCCGTCGGCTCGCCGTGCACCGGAGAGACTGTGATG
Source organism: Corynebacterium nasorum (assembly GCF_022347325.1). Lineage (NCBI taxonomy): Bacteria > Bacillati > Actinomycetota > Actinomycetes > Mycobacteriales > Corynebacteriaceae > Corynebacterium > Corynebacterium nasorum. The sequence goes on along the minus strand of NZ_JAKRDU010000010.1, from coordinate 16,665 downwards.
CGTCAGGTTCATGGAATCTAATCATCAGTGGGTGCGCCGCTGTTAGCGGTGGTGTGCCTACGCACAACTTCAAGGAGAATTAACGTGGCAAAGGGTAAGCGCACGTTCCAGCCGAACAACCGTCGTCGTGCTCGTAAGCACGGTTTCCGCACCCGCATGAGCACTCGTGCAGGTCGCGCAATCGTTGCGGCTCGTCGCAAGAAGGGCCGCGCAAAGCTGACTGCGTAAGTTATGCTTCCGGCCCAGCACAAGCTCACATCGCCGACACAGTTTCGGCGCACGATGAAGGGCAGTCGCCGGGCGGGCACTCGTACGGTAGTCGTGCATGCGCGCGATAACGCAGGTACGGACAAGGAAGCCGAAATCGCAGCCACTGGGCCGCGCTTTGGCTTAATTGTTTCTAAAGCCGTCGGGAATGCAGTGGTTCGCCACGGCACCTCCCGACGGCTTCGCCATGTGTGCATGACTTTCATTCCCAAGCTGCCTGCCAGCGTGGATGTGGTCATTCGTGCACTGCCCGCTAGCGCCACTGCTAGCAGTGAGCAATTAGAAAAAGATCTTGCTAAAGCACTGCGCAAGCAATGGGATATCTAAATTCCCGCGGGGAGGAAATTCCCCCAGCCAGAGGATTGGCCACACCAATGGTCAAAGTGGTTCGTTTCTACCAAAAACATGTCTCTGGCCTTAAGATGGTATCGACCTGTCGGTTTGAACCGACATGCAGTGCTTATGCCCTTGAAGCGCTATCCAAACATGGCGCATTGAAGGGTACGGCGATGGCAATTGCCAGGGTCTGCAAATGTGGCCCCTGGCATCCGGGCGGATTTGATCCGGTTCCGGATACCAACAACAACTGAGGATTAAACACTCGTGCTTAATTTCATTTATTGGCCAATTTCGGCCGTTTTATGGTTCTGGCACTGGCTGCTTTCCCTCGTAATGGACCCATCCTGGGGCATTACGTGGATTCTGGCCATTGTGCTGCTGACCTGGACGCTTAAGGCGCTGATGGTCAAGCCGACTATCAGCCAGATTCGTTCCTCGCGCAAAATGCAGGAAATCCAGCCTAAGGTGCAGGAAATCCGTGCGAAGTACGGCAACGATCAGACCAAGGCTGCACAGGAAATGCAGAAGGTCTACAAGGAATCTGGCGTTCGTCCAATGGCCGGCTGCCTGCCGGTATTCGTGCAGATTCCAATGTTCGTTGGTTTGTTCCACGTACTGCGCTCCTTCGACCGCACCGTTGCAGTAGCCGGTGGCATTGGCCACCCCAGCGGCGATCCAATGTCCATTGAGGAAAACGCTAATACCGCAAACTACATCTTTAAGCCGGACCTGGTCCAGCAGTTCTTGGATGCCAAGATTTTCGATGTCCCGCTGGTCACCAACCTGCGCTTGAACTCGCCGATTGTGGAGGGCGTAACCACCAGCCAGGCCGCCGTAATCATCGTTCCGATGATCGCCATCATTGCGGTCATGACGCACTTCAACGCCCGCATGAGCCTAAACCGCCAGGAACAGCGCCGCGCCGCCGGTAAGACCCAAGCGCCACAGGGCCAGAATGCGGAAATGATGCAGCAGCAAATGGCCATGATGTCCAAGATGATGCTCTGGGTCATGCCAGCCATGTTGATCTTCTCCGGCTTCATCTGGCCAATCGGTTTGCTGTTCTACATGATGGCCAATACGGTCTGGACCTTCTTCCAAACCCGCATCGTCTATGCCAAGATGGACCGCGAGGAAGAAGAAGAGGAAGCCGCGAAGGCTGAGGCCAAGCGCACTTCCGCACCTAAGCCGGGTGCCCGCAAGAAGGACAACCGCACCAAGAAACAGCGCAAAAACAAATAAACACGGAGGAGAACCCCATCGTGTCCAAGATGGACCCGTCAGTAGTATTCGGCTCCCGCTTGCCCCTCGCGCAGGCTTACCATGATTCGCTCGCTACAGACGGGTCCACTCGTGGTTTTATAGGCCCACGGGAGGTGCCGCGTTTGTGGGACAGGCACATTATTAACTGCGCCGTCGTCAAGCAGGCAATCCCCGAGGGCACCACGGTCATCGATGTAGGCTCGGGTGCCGGACTGCCTGGCATTCCGCTGGCCATTGCGCGCCCAGACCTGCGGATAACCCTGATTGAGCCGCTGTTGAAGCGCTATAACTACCTCAACGAGGTGGTAGAAGAACTAGGGCTCGACAATGTGACGGTCCTGCGTGGCCGCGCTGAGGAAGGCCCGATTAAAAAAGCCGTGGCGGGGGCCGATGTGGTGACCTCGCGCGCCGTCGCGCCCTTGGGTAAGCTTGCGAAGTGGTCGCTGCCGCTAGTGCGCAAGGGGGGCGAGATGATCGCACTGAAGGGCTCTTCGGTACATGAGGAACTAGAACGCGATGCCGCTGACATCAAGAAGGCCGGCGGTGGAAAGGCCGAGGTCAGAACCATCGAGGGAACCACGATCATTCGTGTCCCGCGCGTGAACTAAAGTAGACGGCATGACTAATCCGCGCCTTATCACCATTGCTAACCAGAAAGGCGGCGTAGGCAAAACCACCTCCGCCGCCAACTTGGCCGCAGCGCTTGCCGCAGAGGGCAAGAAAGTGCTGGTGATCGATCTTGACCCGCAGGGAAATGCTTCCACGGCCATGGGTGCGGAACATAATTCCGGCACCGATTCCAGCTATGAGGTGCTCCTCGGGGACTGCAGTGCCGAGAAGGCTATGCAGCCTTCTTCGCACAACGAGAACCTTTTCTGCATCCCCGCCACCATTGATTTGGCTGGCGCGGAGATCGAAATGGTGTCCTTGGTACGCCGCGAATTTCGGCTTTATGACGCCCTGCATAACGGCTTCCTCGAGGAGCATGGCTTCGAATACGTTTTCATTGACTGCCCGCCATCGCTAGGTTTGCTTACCATCAATGCGATGACGTGCGCGGAAGAGGTCATCATCCCGATTCAATGCGAGTACTACGCCCTCGAGGGTGTGGGCCAGTTGCTGGGAAATATTTCCATGATCCGTGAACACCTCAACGAGGATCTGCATATCTCTGCCGTGCTGTTGACCATGTATGACGCCCGCACGCGCTTGGCAGAAGATGTGGCAGATAACGTTCGCGAGCAATTTGGTGCCGTGGTGTTGGGCAATGTTATCCCGCGCTCCGTGCGCGTTTCGGAGGCGCCGGGATACGGTACTACGGTTATTGATTACGCTCCTTCGTCCACCGGTGCCCGCGCCTATCTTGCGGCGGCGCGCGAGCTTAACCGGCGCGGCGATTATCGCCCGCACCCGACCACCGGGGCGATTGGCGTGAGCCCAGAGATTTACGCGGAATTGGAAGGATAGGAACTCATGGCAGAACAGAAGCAAGGTGGACTCGGCAAGGGTCTCGCCGCACTCATCCCATCCGGCCCTGATGCCCCTACCCGCAAGCCGCGGCTGGGAGATTCCGCGGCGGATATCATCTTGGGAAATGCCACCCCGCAGCCTGGCCGCAAGGGCGGCGACGGCAAGCGTGTAAAGGGCGCGCCCACCATTCAACAGGGTTCTGGCTCACAATCTTCGAAGAAGCGTCAGGCCACCCCGGCTCCCATCGGTGCGACCTACCGTGAGATTTCCATTGGGGATATCATCCCTAATCCGAAGCAGCCACGCACCGTCTTCGACGAGTATGAGCTGGGCGAGCTCGTTCACTCGATCCGCGAGTTTGGCCTCTTGCAGCCCGTCGTTGTTCGCCCTTCCGAGGAGGGTGGCTTCGAGCTCATCATGGGTGAGCGCCGTTGGCGCGCTTCTTCCAAGGCGGGTCTGGCTACTATTCCAGCCATCGTGCGCGATACCAAGGATGACAACCTTCTGCGCGATGCCCTGCTGGAAAACATCCATCGCGTGCAGCTCAACCCTCTGGAAGAGGCACACGCCTACCAGCAGCTATTGGAAGAGTTTGGCGTTACCCAGAACGAGCTGGCGGACCGCATTGGCCGCTCGCGCCCACAGGTGACCAATATGCTGCGCCTGCTTAAGCTGCCGGTAGAGGTACAAAAACGTGTAGCCGCTGGTACCTTATCCGCCGGCCACGCGCGTGCGCTTCTATCTTTGGATGACACGGAGGCGATGGAATATATAGCCAACCGCATCATCGCGGAGGGCCTGTCTGTCCGCGCCACTGAGGAGGCAGTCACCCTTTATAAGCGCGATGGCAAGCCGGCCGAATCAAAAAAGAAGCAGTCGGCGCCACAGCCGCAGTACTTCACCGATTCTGCCGAGCGCCTATCGGACCGCTTTGACACCAAAGTCACCGTGACCATGGGCAAACGCAAGGGCAAGATGGTCGTGGAATTTGGTGATCAAGAAGATTTTGAGCGCATCATGGCACTAATGCAGCCAGGTGGATAACTTTCGAAAGATGGAAAGTTTAAACAAATGCTATTTTGCGGTCACTTAAAATATTCGATCTTTTAATCCCAAGGCAGGCTTTAGTAGCAGCACTGATTATTTAACTCCTAAAGTCAGGCTAATGGCTTTCTGAACTTTCGATTGACGTCTCCAGGTATTTAGATTTGATACGGACGTAGGATCCTAAAGGGGGTTCTTGTGTCGTTCAATAGAATGTTGCTAACTTTGGGATGATGAATTATTTGCAATTATTGCATTGCTGCCGAATTTGCTTTATGTAGTTAAATACCTCTCTGTGAAGTTTTACAATTCACTTGCAAGGAAATCGGTACTCTTTGTCAAAGTGAAAAGTAGAAGAAGTAATTGGTACACCCCTGAATTGCACTTCTGATCTGCTCGGGTTGAAAGGCCGTCAGAGAGGGACGTTGGCGTTACTCTCCTATTCTGATTCAGAATCGTTCAATGACAGCTACAGCCTGTCAAGCAGAGCGTGTTCGACTCGGATCATTTGTCCGAAACTCCACGAATTGACCATAAAATAGTCACAGTGAAGATTATGGGAATCGGATGGCTCAGTTCTACCGTTGTTTAGGTTACTTACCAAAAATAAACGGACTTTTAGATTGTTCCGTTTCAAAATCAGGGCTAAGAGGGATACCTTTTCTTTCTTGGAGAAGCAAGATAGCAGTAAAACCTACGAGGCTTGCAGCTACTAGATAGATTGTAACCGCAACTGTTGTGCCTGTTGCATCTACTAAAGATGCAGCGATCATAGGTGCAAATGCGCCGCCGAGAATTGATCCAATGGCATAAGATATCGATACCCCTGATGCACGAACGGATGCAGGGTAGAGCTCAGCATACATGGCGGACTGGGCACCATAAGTTAGTCCTAGGCCTACAGTTAGAAAGATAAGCGCGACATAAAGAAGGCCCAGTGAAGCTGAGTTGACCAGTGGGAAGAGTATTCCAGCTCCAATTGCCTGTACGACAAATCCAATGAGATAAGTCCTTCGTCGACCGATATAGTCCGACACCCAGCCGGCGAATAGCGTGAATATTAACCAAGTTACGGCAGACAAAGTAACTGCGTTGAGCACATCACCGCGCTCAAAGGAAATGGATCCTTCTGGGTTGGTGGCATAATTTTGAATATAGCCTCCTGCTGTCATATAACCTACAGCTCCGTTGCCTGCAAATACCAGTGCGGCGACAAATACAAGAGGTAGATGCTGTTTGAAGAGAACTCCAATGGGATTCGGGCCTTCATGACTTTTGTTGCCCGCTATAACTTTGAAAACCGGCGATTCATCGACGCCGATTCTTACTAAGTAGCCCACGATAACCAACACGAAGGAAAGTAAGAAGGGGACGCGCCAACCCCATTGAAAGAATGCATCTCCGGGCGCAATTCTATTCATAATGGATAAAATTCCCGAGGACATGAGAAGACCGATGGGAACTCCAATTTGGGGTCCGGCACCGTAAAGGCCACGCTTCTGGTTCGGAGCATGTTCAACCGCTAGCAATACCGCTGATCCCCACTCCCCTCCAGCGGATACGCCTTGAATAATGCGGAGAAAAATGAGCATAATGGGAGCCCATAGACCTACTGTTTCGTAAGTAGGTAAGAGGCCGATTAAAGTGGTTGCGCCCCCCATGGAGAAAAGTGTGACCATGAGGACGATTCGTCGACCGTAGCGATCTCCATAGTAGCCGGCTAAAAACGCACCGAGGGGCCGAAACAAAAACGATAGGCCCACAGAAGCGAAAGACACGATGCTGGCCAAACTTCCGGTTAAGGGAGAAAACATTACTTGGTTAAAAACGAGTCCGGCTACTGCAGCGTATAGAAAATAGTCGTACCATTCAATCGCCGTACCGATTGTGGTTGCAGCTACTACACGTCCCATTTCCTTGGGAGAGATCGCGGAGGGGCTCGAAGCATCCATCATGAAGATCCATTCAAATAGTAGAAATGAAGATTATCAGTAGATACTAATCGAATGATTCGCTTCGAACCAAGATTTGTGGGCAGATCTCGTTGACTTAGGACTGCTCAGCTTGAAGGAGTTCAGAAAATTTATAGGTACCTGTCACCACTGTATCCTGATCCATGAGATACATACGCTTTACCGCGATGACGATGGCCTCAGCAATATCGTCGCGGCGGGACGGATTGGTGAGGATCTTTATGTCTTCTGGGTTGGTGAGGTAGCCCAGCACGATCTGGATGACCGGCATTTGGGTCAGGCGAAGCAGATCCCAGGTGCGGCCGTGGTTGCCGCAGTCCAGCAGCTCGGTGCGTGCGACAATCTCACGCTGGATAAAGCCGGATAGGGTCTCACCAATAAGCGAGGAATTGCCGGATTCGGAACCGAAATAGAAGGTGGCAACACCATTGGCCTTCTCATTGGGGTAGGAATCACAAGCCAAAGAGATGACAATGTCCGCATCGAAGGCGTTGGCCAACTCCGCGCGGGACTTCACGTCCGCATCGGAGGTCCGAGGACGGGAGATGATGGTCTCCATGCCGGCGGCAATCATGCGTCCCTCGATGCGTTGGGTGAGGTCCCACAGGATCTCTTGCTCAGAAATATCACCAAAGCGTCCCTTGACCTGTTGGCCGGCGTCGCCGCCGCTCAAGGCGGGATCGATCACAACGCGCTTGCCCGCCAGTTTAGGGCCGGCGTTGCGCACGCGCTCGCGCTCTTGGATATTGTGCGCGGATCCGCCGGTGATACGGCGGCCAAGCAGACTGAGGGCGCGGATGGTGGCGGGACCGCATACACCATCTTCTTGCAAGCCACAGTTGTGTTGGTATTCCTTGAGCGCCGCGTAGGTATTGGTGCCAAAATGGCCGTCTACGCGCTGCTGGTAAAAGCCCAGCTCCTGCAGCTGTTGCTGGAGCTGCGAGATATCATCACCCACGAGCTCATTTGCGGGCTCGTAGGCAAGTACACGGCTGCCGAGCGTATACGAGGCCTGGCGCAGTTCGCGCAGGGTGAGATCATCGATCTCTCCCGTGGGCACGATGCCGCGCGATTGCTGGAAGGCCTTGAGGACCTCAGACAAATTGGCATCAAAGCTCTTGTCGCTCTCGGAGTACTTCTGCTTTTTCCACGCAGAAAGTTCCCCCTTGAAATCTGACAAGAGGCCGAGACGGGCCAAGGTGGCGCGAGCCTCAGCTACACGCACGCTTGTATCGCCGACTCGAAGAACGCGGTTCACGCCTTTTACCCCTTTCACAGCCCGTGTTTAGGGGCCGCATTTCAGAATTTCTACACGCTTAATCTAATAGGAATTAGATTAACAGTTAAAGTTGCTTTTTCACTTGCGCCACGATGTCATCTTTAGAACGCAGACCAACAAATTCGTCTACCTTCTCGCCGTGGTTGAAAATCAGCACGTTAGGGATGGACATGATCTGGAACATGGCACCTAGGTTGCGCTCTTCATCGACGTTGACTTTGGCGATGGTGACCTCGCCGTCTAGCTCCTCTGCTACCTCTTCCAAGATGGGGGATAGCTTCTTGCAGGGGCCGCACCATTCGGCCCAGAAGTCGACGACGACGGGCTTATCGGACTCGATGACGTCCTTGCGGAAGGTATCGGTGGTTACTTTCTTGACGTTGCTCATACTGAATTAACGGCTTTCTGCGAGGAAATGTTCCGCATCAATTGCCGCGCGGCAACCGGAGCCGGCCGCGGTAATTGCCTGCTGGTAGTGGTCATCCACCAAATCACCGCAGGCAAAAACGCCAGGCTGAGAGGTCTTGGTGGTGGGTTGTTCAACTACAACATAGCCATTGTCATTTAGCTCGACCTGACCATTGAGGAAGGAAGAGCGCGGATCATGGCCAATTGCTACGAACATGGCAGTCACGTCCAAGGTAGAGGTCTCGCCGTTGGTGACGTCCTTGAGCTTGAGACCGCCAACTTTGCCGTCGGCTTCAATGACCTCTTCGACGACCTTATTAGTCTCCCATTTAATCTTCTCATTGGCCTGGGCGCGCTCCAGCATGATTTTAGAGGCGCGGAAGTTCTCGGAGCGGTTCACAATGGTGACGGAGTCCGCGAACTTGGTGAGGAAGGTTGCTTCCTCCATGGCGGAGTCGCCGCCGCCGATAACCGCAATATTGTGGTCCTTGAAGAAGAAGCCATCGCACGTAGCACAGGTAGAAACGCCGCGGCCGGTAAGTTCTTCCTCACCTGGTACGCCGAGGTGGCGCGGGGCGGCACCGGTGGCGAGGATGACGGCGCGGGCCTCGAAGAGCTCGTCACCCACGTGCAGCTTCTTAATATCGCCTTCTAGCTCTATCGAGTCAACGACTTCCATGCGCAAATCTGCACCGAAGCGGATGGCCTGGGCGCGCATTTCCTCCATGAGCTCTGGGCCCATGATGCCCTTTTGGAAGCCGGGGTAATTTTCTACCTCGGTAGTATTCATAAGCTCGCCGCCGTACTCGAAGCCCTCGAAGACAATCGGGTTGAGCTCGGCGCGTGCCGCGTAAAGCGCGGCGGTATAACCGGCAGGGCCGGAACCTACGATGGCAACATCGTGGACGGTCATTGCTAACTCCCTTAAATCAGAGTGTGGTTTCGCGTAACGCCATGAGTCTACCCGCCACACTGACAAACGTCGGTATTAGCAAACTCACCCAATGGCGGCGCGTAGGACTTCCCTCGCTCGGGCGCAGCGGGATTTAATGGTGCCGGGCTTTACCCCTTGGGCGGTGGCAACTTCTCCGACGCGGAACCCGGCGACGTCGGTAAGCACCAGCGCTTCGCGCTGATCCTCGCGCAGTAACTCCATGGCCTCGCGCACCGCCAGCTGCTCCGCTAGGTTTTCGGAAGGATTATGCGCGAGCAGCGGGTTGCGATCGTCGTCGAAGTCCTCCGTATCTAATGAGGCATTTTCCCTATTCGAGCGATGGTTGAGGTAGTCATAGCCAGAATTTTTCACCAACCGGTGCAGCCAAGTCGATAGCGCGGATTCGCGCCGATAGGAGTGCAGGTTGCAGCTGGCGCGCAAGAAGGCTTCCTGGACCACATCTTGGGCATCGTGATCGTTTTTGGTGTAGCGCCGTGCCACGGTGGTCAGCCGCGTGCGGTGGCGTTCCACGATGGTGGAAAAGGCCTTATTATCCCCTTCAATGAAAGCATCAACTAGTTCTTCGTCACTGCGGTCATGACTCAGCGTCATATGTAGATTCCCCCCGGATCAACAACTGTTAAACACAGTGTGACCCGAGGGGAAGCAGAGCGCGAGCGCTGGACAGTACAGTCTATTGACCAGCCCGCACGCGAAGCGTGCGCCGCAGATTATCGCGACACTCGAGCAGCACGCGGCGCAGCGCTCCTGGCAGCTCACGGTGCAGCAGACGGGTGGTGGCGTCGTCGGCCATGGGCAGCTGTGGATAGAAGCCGCGGATGAGGCGGTTGGCAATCTCAAACGGGTGCGCGGCCCAGATCTCTTCCACGCGGGAGAAGAATTCCTCCGCAAAGGCCTCCTGCAGTGCAGCTGAGCGCGGGGCATTGAATCCGGCGACCAGCGCGTCTACCTCGGCATTGGAGTAGGCGCCCGGCGTGAGCGCCTTATCGAACGCGGCACGCTTGGTCTCTGGCGTGGGGAAAGCGTGGCTGGCTCCGAGGAATTCCGTAGCGCCGGTCAGCGTATTATCGCGCTGTTTTTCTTTCTCCAACTCGTCTAGTTCTACGGCATTTCGGGCGGCGAGTGCGCGCAGGATGGACCAGCGGATTTCGGGGTCCAAGCGAAGGCCGGCAATGTCACCGGAGAGCAGGGCCTTAAGGCGCGCGGTGCCTGATTCCTCCGGCGTTGCGGCGAGTGCGCGGATGGCGGCGCGAGCGAGTACAAGCTGGGCGTCCGAGGCTGGTTCGGCCTCGTCCAGATGGCCCCAGATCGCCTCGGCATAGTCGGTGCGGACCTGCTCGCGGTCGGCTTCCGAAACATAGTGGGCAATCGCAAAATTGGCATTTGCGCAGGCAGTAGCCAGCAGCGTCGTGTTGGTCTCGTAGGCTTCGTGCTTGACGACGACCCCCACATAATCAATCGCCGACATTTCCCCATCGCGGGTGAGGTTCCATAGTGCGGTCCAGATTACCGCGCGGGTCAATTCATCCTCGATGTCGGTCAGGCGCTCACTCGCTGTGTCTAGGGAGGCCTCGTCGAAGCGGATCTTGGCGTAGGTATGGTCGGCGTCGTTAAGCAGCAGCAATGCTGGGTCCGGAAGGCCGGCCGCCTCATCGATAATGGTGCGGATGGTGCCATCGCCTGTGGGGAGATCGATGTCGATCTCGCGATACTTGTGTAAGTCGGCATCAAAAAGCGAGGCGGTCAGGCGGTGTGGCCGGCAGACGTCCTCGGCTTCTGCAAGGATGGCCAGCTCCGCAATCTTCTCGCCTTCGGTGTGCAGCTCCGGGATGAGCGTATCTGGACCCCACGTACGCAGCCAGGCCTGCGACCAAGCATCAAGATCGCGGTCTGTGTGCTTTTTTAGCGCCTTCAGGAGGTCATCAAAGGTGGCGGCGGCAAAGGCGTGCTCCTGGAAGTAGTCGCGCGCCCCAGCGTAGAAATTATCGCGACCGACATAGTGCACCAGTTGCTTGAGCACCGCCGCGCCCTTGGCATAGGTGATGCCGTCGAAATTCTGGCGCGCGGCATCTACGTCCGGGATCTCCGCCTTAATTGGGTGCGTGGTGGGCAGCTGATCCTGCAGGTAGGCCCAATTTTTGCGGGCGCCGGCAAAGTTGGACCAGGCCTCGGTGTACTCGGTGCCGTGCACGGAAGAATCCGCGCCCATGAACTCTGCGAAAGACTCCTTGAGCCATAGGTCATCCCACCACTGTGGCGTAACCAAGTCGCCGAACCACATGTGGGACATCTCGTGCAGGATGGTATTCGCGCGGCCGGCATGCTGCGCGCGGGTGGCGTGGGAGCGGAAAATGTAGTTCTCCGTGAAGGTGACGAGACCAGGGTTTTCCATCGCGCCGAGGTTGTATTCGGGCACAAAGATGGAATCGTACTTGCCCCACGGGTAGGGATAGCCAAAGTTCTGGTGGAAGAAGTCCATACCCTGGGCAGTAAGGTCCAAGATTTCCTCGTCGAGGTACTCAAACATGGACGCGCGCGCAAAGGCGCGCAACTGTGCCGAGTGGCTGCCATCCGGGGCGGTCCACGTGCGCTCTTGATACTGATAAGGGCCTGCCGCAAAAGAAGTCAGGTAGGTCGACAGCGGCGGTGTCGCCGCGAAGGTGACAGTGGCGAGATTGTCATCCTCATTGCGCTCGACTTCTGGTTGGTTAGAGAGGATCTGCCACTGCTTTGGTGCGGTCATGCGCACGTGGAAGACGGCCTTGAGATCCGGCTGCTCGAGGCAGGGGAAGATGCGGCGAGCATCGGAAGGCTCGAGGTGTGAGTACAGGTAGGTCGCGTTATCGGCCTGATCGTGCATGCGGTGCAGGCCCTGGCCGGTGCGCGAATAGCGGGAGTGACTGATGACCTCGATGGTCAGCTCCTCCCCTACCGGCACGCCGTGTAGCCGGATGATGCTGCTATCAAAGTCCACCTCCTGCGGGGTGCCATTGACCTTTAGCTCAGCGACCGATTCTCCCAGGTAATCCAGGAAGAGCTCGGGCTCATTGCTGGTCAGCTCGAGGCGGGTAGTCACGCGGTAGGTGGGGCTATCGAGTACCTCCGAAAGATCAAGGTGGAGGTGATAGGCGCGCAGGTCCACCGCTGCTGCGCGTTCTTGGAGCAACTCGTGCTGCGTCTTATTTTGTGGTGCGGTCATGACTACGAACTATAGTTACCTCCGTCACGTAGGGTGCGGGGTTGGGGTCCTAAGTTCCGCTGCCTTCTAGGAGCAAAATACCCAGCGGGTATTGGGACCTCGCTGCGGACCTGTTGGACTAGTTTTGCCCGTCCCATACTCTTCAAGCGGCGCTAGATGTCAGTGACCATCAGCAAGCGTTACACCACACTAGAGGACGCAACCTCGCGCGGAGGTGGGCGATCTCATCTCAGCACGCAAGATTTGCGAAAGAACCTAGTTGCCGTCTCAGGTGCACAGTATGGTGGGCCTCACGACTAGATCTAAAGACGTGCAAGAAATTAATCGTCCGGGAAAATCAATAACCTCGGCGATTTACTCCTACTTTCGTAGTGCAGGGATCGTTCCGAGGCTTTCAAGATAGAGATTAGCATTTCCATAATGAGTAATCCAAGATCGACCCCCGTACCGCTATCCCAATGGTTTTCATCCGCGCGGATGAGCCGGTACGCCGATCACCCCACACCAGAGGCGCTATACCTTTGGAATACTCACCTCACGAAGACCTATCTCGCTGACATTGAGCATGTTGAAGTACTTCTTCGAAACTGCATTCACAGTGCCCTAACCAGAAGGTACGGTGACCGATGGTTTGATGACGATCGAATACCTTTCAACGTTGCGGCAAAGAAGAATATCCGCAAAGCGAAAAGACGAGCTGGAGGAGGAGGGGCGTTACCGGGAAAAATCATTGCTGAACTCAGCTTCGACTTCTGGCGTTACCTCTTAAGTAACCACTATCAAGCAAGCATCTGGCCTCAGGTAAAGAGGGCGTTGAAGAAACCCCCTGACAGCAGACAGCAGTTCGAAGAGCTTGTAGTCATTGTTTATGAAATGAGAAATAGGTGCTCTCACCACGAATCAATCGTTCAACAGCGCGATAGAGCCAGTGAAGTCGCACATCTCGACTCCGTTGATAACGCTATCCAAGAAATAGCGGGTTTCATTGATCCTCATGCCGCAACATGGATCAAGAACAATTCCAGAGTCTCCGCTTTACGAGCACAGCGCCCTTAGGCATATATCGCAGTACAAAGTGGGAAACTGAAACCGTCATCACAGTTGGTGTGCAGTCTAACTATTTTCCGTTGAACCATGCCGCCGCCTCGTTCGCTGACAACTGAGGATTACTTTTCACTAGGCAAGGAACGACGTTTCAAGAAAGTCCTCGAGACTCCAATAGTCAGGATCGAACCAAGCAACGCCTTCGTTCACTTCGATTGCGACTAAGTGGTCAGGCAATAAGATGAGGAAATTATTTGTCTCGGTGCGGATTCCTTGGCGTTGTAGCTCTTGTGCGACTCGTTCAGTGCTCTCCTGTGCGGTCTCCGCGGGGTGACGATTAAGGTCAACGCCATAGAAAGTATCTGCGATTGGTACCTCCATGTACTTCATTTCAACGGTGACGCACTTACCGTCCTCCACGCAGCACCATATTTTCCATGAAAATTACTTTTTATGTCTTCATGTTCACGCTGAAATGCTTTCCCAAGGGTAAGGAGTGGCTGTACCGCTATATCGGAAGACGTAGGAAAAGCCCACAGCCAGAAGGTGGCTGCGGGCTTGGGGAAGCTTAATGCTTCTAGTGCGTCTGGGGCACGGGTCTACTGCTTGATAGCGGAGACCTCGAGCTCAATCTTGATCTCCTCGGAGACCAGCACGCCGCCGGTCTTCAGTGGAGCGTTGAAGTCAATGCCGAATTCCTTGCGGTTGATCTTGGCGGTTGCCTCGAAGCCCAGGCGGGTATTGCCAAATGGGTCCTCAGCGGTAGCAACATCTTCCACATCGAGGTCGACGGACTTGGTGGTGCCCTTGATGGTGAGGTCACCGGTGACGGTGCCGTTGCCATTCTCATCAACGTTGAGGTTGGTGGCCTTGAAGGTGATCTCCGGGTACTGCTCTACCGCGAAGAAGTCCTCGTTCTTTACGTGGGCATCGCGGTCATCGTTGCCAGTGGAGATGGATGCGGTGCGGATGGTGGCCTGAGCGTTGGACTCAGTGATGTTCTCGGCCACGGTAATGGTGCCCTCAAAATCGGCGAAGTTGCCGCGGACCTTGGTGACCATTGCGTGCTTGGCGACGAATCCGATAACGGTGTGGGCTGGATCGAGTGCGTAGGTACCTGCTGCGAGGGACATAGTGAATACTCCTAAAATTGTTGCTTGCGTTACACCCCACAGTGTACGCACTACTCCTAAATGGTCAATACTTGAAGTAAAAAAGTTTAGAAGGCGCAGCTCATGAAGTTTTGTGTTGAAGAAAAATAAAAACTAAGGCCGAACTGAAGGCGATTTTCTTCAGTTCGGCCGTCATTTCATGGACTGCAATGTGGGTTCATGTATCCGAAGTTTTCCTAGGGCTGTCCAACGAGCCCAATGTCTGCGATGGTTGCCTTATTGGACTTGGGGAGCTCGGTGATCATGAGCAGCAGCCCGTCGAATTGCTCGGGGGTTTTCTCCAGCTCGATGTCTTCCTTGCCGTTTTTGAACTTGCCTCTTGCCAGTTGGTACAGAGAGCCGGCCTGTGGGTTTTCTGGGTTGAAGCGGTCACGATTAACGCCATAGACGGCATATTTCGCCCCAGCCGAATTGGATTGCACCACCGGCAAGACTGCGAAGTGCGTTGGCGAATCCACAGTGACGAGGACGCCGGTGTCCTCCTCTTCGGTGGACCAGGTGGTGGCCGTTTTGCCGTCGATAAGCGCAGCATCGTCCTTGTTATCAGGAACGGTAACCGCAGAGGAAGGCTGGAGACGCACCGGCGGGGCATCCGGAATTTCGGTGCTGCCGTGGATGGTTTCGCTGACCGGATTAGACGCCTTTACATCGCTGAGCAAGGACATGATCCAGGTGGTCAATGCAGCCATCGCTACGACGAAGATGGTGGCGAAGATACCGATAACGATGACGCCGGAACCGGAATAACCGCGGCCGCCGAAGCCAGGCTCTTGGGCCGGGTCATCCTCTTGGGCCGGTTCTTCTTCTGCCTTTACCGGCAAGGCCTCGGGTGCTTCCTCCGGTTCCTCCGGTGCGAAGTCGTGCAGGCGCTGGGCGATGCCGGCCAAGGTCAGCGCTTTTGCCTCCTGCAGCTGTTCCATCTTTTCCTCGCGGCTGTCCTCATCAGCACTATCGAGGGCAAAGTGCGCGTCCTCGACGCGCTGGGCGGCCTCGTTGGCCGAGAGGTTGGCATCTTCAGAAATATCGCGCAGCTTCTTCGGCGAAGGCTCCGTGGACTCCACGAGCAGCTCCAGGGCGGAGCTGAGGGCCTCGCGGTCGGTGGCGGCGGAGGTGCCATCCAGTACGGCGGGGAAGGCCACCTTGACTACACCGTCGGTAGAAACGCGGAAGCGGTCGCGGTGTTCCACTCCGAGGATGAGGCCGGCATCGTGGGCAGCGGCGGCGTCAGCAAATAGCGGCGCAGTAGCACGAGCCACAGAATGGGGGTCGAGGTTATCGGCCTCAGCCACCTGCTTGAGGGAGGTGCCCTCGAACCAATCCGCCACCACCAGGCAGCCCGTGCGGTAGGACAGGACTTGGATATTATCCGCCACGGTATCGAGCTCCAGCTCGGCAAGGCGGCGGGTATTGCGCGAAATCTCGGCGGAGCGGCGGGCGGCAACTCCCGGAGTCGATGGCGCAATCGGTGCCAGGCTATTGGTATCGACGAACGTCAACGCGACTAGGCGGCCGGTGGACTGCTCGCGTGCTTGCCAGAACTGTGCACCGGTGACCGCACCGTGATCTTGGAGCAAGCGGAAGCGACCATCCGATACCGGGGCGCCCGGCACGAGGCGTGGGCCGCGGACGATACCGGCGGACATTGGTGGCGGTACCAGGGTGGCATTGAAGGCATCCTGGGTGAATACCGGCCGGATTTCCGGCACGTCGGGCTCCTCCAGCTCGATAGCCTTGGAGGAATCGACCTTGATGAAGCGGGACATGCCCGGGATGCGCTGCAAGGCGCGGGCCAGGTTCTGGACCTCCGGCAAGGAGGACTTAGAGAGCACCAGGCCGGTGGCGATGAGGAAGATGACTCCAAGCACCGCGACCTTGATCAGCGAGACGATGGAGGGCAAATTCTCTGGAAGGAGGTAATTCACGCCCCAGTACAGCACCCAGGAGACAACCAAGCCTACGAGACCGGCACCAGAAGCCCACAGCACGGTCTGCGTGACGGCTTTGCCGCCGAGGCTGCCGAGCTTGCGCTTGAGCAAGAAGCCACCGATGACCGCACCGGAGACGAAGCCAAAGCCATTGGCCGTACCGAGCAAAATCACCACGCGGTCCGGGTTGGACGTCATCAACGGGGCCAAAAGCGTAAGGACGATCTTGGTCAGCGTGATGCCGGCGATGATGAAGGTCGGCGTCCAGGCTTCCTCGCGGGCATAGAACACGCGCAGGTGCAGCAGCACTAAGGCATACGGGATGAG